>NZ_BBAJ01000040.1 GCF_001311195.1 Lacticaseibacillus camelliae DSM 22697 = JCM 13995 | reverse complement strand
TAAAAGACTTCTACTTACTAATTGAGGAAAAATAGGACGTCTAAACTAAGAGTGACCTTGCCTGTGCTGTTGAAGGGAGACAAGCATAGTGATCCCGTATAGTGTCAGGGCCTCTGCTAAAATCAAGCTCAACGAATGTACGTACTCGATGTTGTGAAAATCACCGCGCCCGTAATAAATGCCCATAAAGTTCGTGAGCGATGAGGGAAGAAAGGGTCTGATCATTTTCGGTAACAAGTAAACAAGATTAAGGGCACGTCCCCAAATCACACACAACAAGATTGTATCTCCGAGTATTCGGTTACTGGTAAAACGTGAGAGAAGGTATGCGCCGGAGGTTAACAACAGTGTCCACACGAGAAAGTACAACAAGAGGATACCACCCCATTGGAGCGCATAAACGATATGTACCCCTGAACTGGTTTTTTTGAGAGACTGCATAAAAGGGTTCCCCAAGTGGTATATGATCCAGTGATATTAATCCCAATAATGCCAGAGCGGTACCTAAGATTAACGTTACACCGATTTGTAAAAACGGTGGAATTGCTGTTCCGAAGAATATCGTATGAATCCTAACGGGCGAAATTTCTTCGAGAGAATCTGTTTCATTACGTTTAGATCGACTGAACGCACTAAACAATAGAAGTGCAATCATAGACAAAATCGGTAACAAAATGCGATCCGCTCCCTCATCAACCGATTGCGAATCCGCGCCCGTTGCATAAACCAATGCCACTATCGCATCCTGAACGTCGAGTGCCGGTGTTGCATTGACATGCCGTTTGACAAAAGCTTTGAGAACATTCAGACGGTCACGATTTTGAAGATTGAAATAGACCAAGACGCCTCTGTCAGCAAGATCACTTGACTTATACGCCGATAGGATTGTTGCATTGAAGGCCGCATAATTATGGTGCGCCATTTCGGACTGTAATTCTCGAATCGTGCTACGCCACTCTGGCGAGTCCTTGAAAGAATCTGCTCTCGCCCTGGCATAACTGTCCATTTCGGCGTAACCCTGCTGCATCCCTCGTTTCAGTTCGGTACTCATTACTTTTTCTACATTTTTCTGTGTCGTAATTCGTTCCGCTTTAGTCTGCGGCCATCCGGATGCTTCACTGGAGACGATTCCGGGTCGAAGAGACAGATACATGAACCCAGCTAATAGGAAAACCGTGAACGCCCAGAGGCGCCAATGCTGTTGTTTGAACTGAAACCGGAGAATAGCCTTCATGCCGTTCGTCCCCCTCTCCTAACTGAAAAAAAAGACGAAATAAATTAGACCAGATACAGTCAACCCAGGAACTTGTACTGGAGTGAATCGTAGCATGAACGAAACTTTTAACTTGCAAAATTTGCAGATGTGAAAAATATGTAAGCACTTTTATCTGAGTAAACTACATTGGTTTTGTCCGGCTGGCCAACTTGACACTGTCATACATCTCTCTGAATTCAGTCGCAACTTGATCTGCGCCGAATTCTTGAAGAAATTCAATGGCTTTAAATATTTTAGGCTCAACATCTTCCTTGCCGGAGCGGAGATCGTACAGCAGTTGTATGAAAGACCGGCGAATGGTTGTGAAGAGGAGGTGACTAGGTAATTCTTGCTGTTGTATCAGACCCATCAGCTTTCTTGCACCATTGAAATCTTCCATCGTTTTACGTTCCAACAGAAGATATTCTGTATTTAAGAGGGCATCCCATGCACGCTTGTACGCTTCAAAATCGTTTTGTCGTATCTCATTCAGGGCATTTAGCAGTAACAACGCAATAGCAATATTTTGTCGCGTCGTTAAGATTGCGGAAACGTTCGCAAATTGTCTGACGGTTTGTTCATTCCACACAGTATTGTCAGATAAATCATCGCTTAGTTTAGCTAGATCACTTCCACGCAGTAATTGTCTCCCGGTTAAATCTAAATAAAAATTAGCCGCCGTGGCAGCTTGATATAAATCATGAGTTGCACTGCTGCGTCTATATGCATGAATTGACGTGCGATAAAGGTCAAATAGACCACTGATATCTTTCTTGAAATATGCAAGCGCGACTTTTGATTCAAACCGCTGCGTTAATCCTTCTCCCTCTTTGGTAAGGCTATTGAATTCCTCAACTGTTACTCCCAAGTTGACGAGTAGTCGCTTGAGAATGTCGAAAGATAAATTGGTCTTCCCCGCCTCAAATCGAGACAACGTCGATGTAGAGATAATGTCACCTGCCACCTCGGATTGTGACAGACATCTTTCCTTACGCAACTTTCTAAAGACGAATCCGGTCATCACAAACACCTCGGAGTAAAAAAATGAAAAATACTGTAAGTTTCTCTGCATAGCTCTGCTTCTGTCCGTTCTCGAACACGGACTGGTCGTCTCTGGGACCGATTACGACGACAGCGGCCATTCATGGCATACATTGGGATAACAAATAGTTCGTTGTACCAGCCTGCAGCCAATAACGTATCATTTGCCCAGTCACTCGGCTCTAACTTGTCTTTAATTTTAACATCGATTTTTAATGAAAAACATATCTTTTTAGCACCAAGTTCGAACGACGAAAGATTCAAACCAGAATGGTTCACGAGCAACAATCAATTCTATATGGGACATTATGTCTAAACTTAATTTAGAGCGGGGTGTTTTTATGCTAGAAGTGAAGGACCTGTCGTTTGCGTACAAAGACCAGCAAATTTTCGAGCACCTCAGTTTTACTGTTGAGGATGGCGAAATCGTCGGCCTAGTCGCGCCAAATGGTACCGGCAAAACAACGTTGCTCAAGCTTTTGTGCGGCCTCCTGCCGACCGGGGCGGATACGCTGACGCTGAACGGCCTCAAGCTGTACAGCAAGCGCATCGCTTACCTGAAGCAGCTGTTTTTCCTAGAGAGTTCCAACCAGTTGTACCAGGAGCTGACCGTGCGAGATCACCTGACGTACGTCAAGGAGGTCTGGCACTCCAAGGTTGAGATTGGTCCGGTGGTGGAAAGTTTGGAGATGGGCAGTTATTACAAGAAGGTGATTAAGGATCTATCCTTGGGCATGAAGCAGCATGTCCTCTTGGCGATGTATATCATCAGCGACGCGCAAACCATGCTAATCGACGAACCGCTGAACGGACTGGATCCCACCAGCATTCAAGAATTCGAGGAGGTTTTCCTTCAGCTCAAAGCCAAGGGCAAGAGTTTGGTTATCTCCTCTCACCAAATGGACAGCGTCGGGCGCACGTGTGACCACGTCTTTTTTTTCTCAAGGACCAAACCCTGCATGATGTCACAAACACCGGTCAGGATATGATGGGCGTTTACAACCATTTCTTCCCGAAGGCAGGTGCTTGAAATGGGACCACAGTATCGCATCACGTTGAAACGAGGGCTGCACTCAGTTACCAACATTGTGATTGCGGCAGCGTTTTTTTTCTCCTTTTGATGGGCACGTCTTTCAGCCATTTCGGCCAGCAGGACACGACGCAGGCCGATCAGTACATGGCCTATGCCACAGCCGGTGAGACGGTCGCCAAAACCATCAATAAGCTAAAGAAGGTCAAGCCCGCCACAGCCACGGTGAAGGCCGAGTTGCGCCAGAAGAAGCAGGAAAAGTATTACCTTGACCAAATCACCCTTGTCGCCTCCGGTGGGCCGGCGGCCGACCTTGATGAGGTCAACAAAGCGGTGTTAGACCACGCCAAGTACAGTCTGCACGCAACGGAAAAGGACCCGCACGTGCAGCTGCAGCTGATCAAGTACGCTGGCCAGCCCACAAGCCGCAAGCTGATCGAGCGCAAGAAAGACGTCGCGTTTCATACGTACCTGTATCAGCATCACATGCGCGAGATTCCGGTAGCGTCGATCAAGCCTCCAGCCGCGAATTATGTCAGCGATGCGTTGCTGTACCATGTTTCGCCGCTGCTTATCATCGCCGTGTTCATCGTCTGGCTGGCCGAGTTCTTCACGACCGACAAGCGTGAAGGCAACCTCAGCGTGACCAACACGTTACCAATGACCAAGATGAAGGTCCTGATTGCCAAAATTGGCGTTGCTTTCACTATCGCGCTGCCGTTGTTTTGCCTCACTGCACTGATCGTGTATGTGATTATTGGGCTAAGCGCTGGTTGGGGCAGCTTCCAGTACCCCATTGTGTATTCACCGGACGGGCAGCGCGCCTCAGTCATGCTGTTGGGGCATTTTCTCATATTGTTCCTTGGCGCGCTGATTGCGGTGTTCTGTTTCTTCGTGGCGCTCAGTGCGTTAGTCGGCCTATTTGCCAGCGACATGGATGCCGTGCTAGTGGCGGACGTCTTGGTGCTGCTCACTGGCAGTGCGCCAGTCATCGGCAGCAAGATTTTGAGTGGCGCGGCAAAGTTCCTGCCGTCTGCGTATTTCGATTACTCGGGATTAATCCTGCACTCTGCCGCTTGGCCTAGCCTGGGATATGGTGGCGCCGTTGCCGTGTTAATTGTTGGCACAATTATGCTGCTTGGGCTGACGAGCCTGATTGTGCACCGGCGGCAGCTACTTTAACCGTCACGGCCAGATGAGTTAAGACTGCTGACAAACTTGAATCAGTATGATGAGTTGAAGATTGACTAACGACCATCAAAGTCAGTTGCCTCGCACAATGAGGTCAGCTGGCTTTTTGTATGTCATGGGGGAGGGCGGGTACCCCAAAGTTTTAGCAAAAGCCTCAAGCCTCAAAAAATAATCCCCAGCATTCTAACCAGTTAATAGCTAAAATAGGGGCAGCGATAGAGACACTAGATTTGTTGCTTAATTCGCCACAGAATCATCACACTTTTGGCCGACAATCGTTATTGTTAGTGAGTGCCTAAAAAGCGTCCATTCGTTTTACCGAATGTGGAAAGTCATTTCGAGTCAACCGAAACGAGCAGAAAAGAAAAGCCCCAAATCCCCGGTAAATCAGCGATTCAGGACTCAATCGAAACGTATGAAAAGGTACTTTCTGGAGACGAGGGGAATCGAACCCCTGTCCATCAGCCTTCCTACCAACAGCTCTACACTCATAGTGCGCCTACTTGGGATTTCGCATTGCGCGAGCGCCGACGCGCAGGGCTAACGGCGCAATGCTAACCTGATTATCTCTTGACCACACCTTCAGGTGGGAGGGCGACCCGTAGCACTATTGATTGAGACCCAGATCCGGCGCTAGTGCGACACCGGGAGGATCACGCTAAAGACTGTTGTTAGGCAGCCAGAGCGTAAGATGATTCATTGTTGTTTGCAGTTAAAAACTGTGTTCCGTTGATGACGGAGCCGAGCCTCCGGAGTGCACCACTGGCGAAACGACCAATGTCGAGACCATTACGTCCCCATAACTTGCAAACTACATCGTATCACGTCATTAAAACCTTTGTCAAAGAGGTGTGCAGCGTGCTACGCTGGAATTATAATGAGATAGTGAACGACTAATTATAAGAGGCTGTTAAATGAAAATCTTGATGATCGAAGACAACGAAAGTGTTGCCCAGATGATGGACATGTTTTTTAAAAAAAAGAAAAATGGGAGGTCGAGAATGCCTATGATGGCGAGTCTGGCCTGGCCATGTTTAAAGCGGCGCCGGACTCTTTCGACATCATCACGCTGGACCTCAACTTGCCGAAAATGGACGGCATGGAGGTCGCTCAGCAGATTCGTAAGCTGTCCAAAACCGTGCCACTGATCATGCTGACGGCGCGCGACTCTGAAAGTGATCAAGTGCTCGGCCTTGAGCTTGGGGCGGATGACTACGTGACTAAGCCATTTTCGCCGATCACGCTGGTGGCGCGCATTAAGGCGCTACATCGGCGGGCTGAAACTGCGGAACCAGCAGCTGTTCAGCAGGAGGACGAAGAAGATTTTGATGTGGTCACGGATCATTTCAAACTGAGCACGAAGACCCGCGAAGCGTACTTGGACGGTAAGGAAATCGAGGGGCTGACGCCGAAGGAATTCGACCTGCTGCACACCCTTGCGGCCAATCCCAAGCAGGTTTTTTTCCCGAGAACAGCTGCTTCAGCTCGTCTGGGACTGTGAATATTACGGTGATGAACGGACGGTCGATGCCCACATCAAAAAGCTGCGGCAGAAGATTGAAAAGGCTGGACCGCAAATCATCCAGACGGTCTGGGGGGTCGGTTATAAGTTTGACGACTCCGGGCTGGACCAGTGAAACTTCTTTATCAACAGATGCTGGCGTTCTTCGGCGTCCTGATTGTCGCAATGGCGATCATTTCGGTGATGTTCATCCGCTCCACCTCAAACACGGTGTGGCAGAACAGTTTTGACCAGCTGGAAGAGTACACCGACGTGTTAAAAGACCGCGCCGTGGACCCGAACACCTACCTGATCAACACCGAATTTATTGAACACTCTGAGGAAATCTTGAAGAAGCAGAATGTTCACTTCATGATTTATGATGCGACCAATACCGTCCGCTACCCCCAAACAGCGGAAGGCCAGGCCACGGCCATCGCTGGCAGATACTGGAAGCAGCTAGAAAACGGTGACGCAGTGGCGCTGCCGGAGCTGACCACGAATCCCCGCAATGGCAAGCAGCAAAGCATGACGATTTACTACAAGCCGGTGTTTTTGTCCGGTAAGTTGCTGTTTGTCATTGCGGCGTTTGCGCCAGTGGACAACATTCAAAGTTCACTGCGGCGGACTGAGTATAACCTGTTTATCGCCTTTCTTCTGTCGCTGTTGGTCGCCATTGTGCTGAGTTATGTCCTTGCGCGCTATCAGGTCAATCGCATCAACCGGCTGCGCCAGGTCACGCATCAGGTCGCTGAAGGCAATTACGACGTGGATGTCAAAATCAAGAGTCGCACGCATGATGAGGTCGCGGCGCTGGCCGACGATTTCCAAGACATGGTCGGCTCCCTACGCGACAGCCAGGCGGAGATCCATCGCCAGGAGGAGCGGCGGCGACAGTTTATGGCGGATGCGGCCCACGAGATGCGGACGCCTTTGACCACGATCAACGGGCTGCTTGAAGGCTTGGCTTATGATGCGATTCCTGAAGAAAGCAAGGGCCAGTCGATTCAACTCATGCGCAACGAGACCAACCGGCTGATCCGCTTGGTCAACGAGAACCTTGACTACGAAAAGATTCGCACCAACCAGATCCTGCTGAAAAAGCAGACGTTCAACGCGACCGAAGCCTTGGGCGAGATCAAGGTCCAGCTCAAGCAGAAGGCGGCAGACGCTAAGGACGAACTGGTGCTCAAGGCCAGTCCAGACGTTCAGGTGTACGCTGACCGCGACCGGTTCGTTCAGGTGATGGTCAACATCATTCAAAACGCGATTCAATTCACGCAAAACGGCACCATCACGGTCACGGCGAAAACCGGGTACCATCAAACTGAGCTGAGCGTTGCCGATACCGGCATTGGCATGACTGAGGACCAGGTGAAAAATATTTGGGAGCGTTACTACAAGGCGGATCCTTCCCGGAAAAACACCAAGTACGGGGAGTCCGGATTGGGGCTGGCCATTGTTCACCAGTTGGTCACGCTGCATGGCGGCACAATTGACGTGCAGTCGAAGAAAGATGAAGGGACGACCTTCACAGTTGCCTTTCCAGACGAGGAAACGGCGCCTAAGCAGGCGCCCATCACGCATACGAAATAAGGCGACACTCAGGCTGCATCACGGCGGTCTGGGTGTTTTTTTGACGACAGTTGTGGGTTTCTGTGCGCAGTTGTTCACCATTCGTGATACAATGGGGCTATTTGATAGGGAATCGAGGATTTATTGTGGAAAAATATTATATCGTCGATAGTTCGATCCTGCCGGACGTGGTGGAAAAGGTGATCGCCGCACGCACGATGATTGAAAACGGGCAAGTGCGTCAGGTTTCGGAAGCGGTCAAGCAGGTGGGCATCTCCCGAGGCACTTATTACAAGTACAAGGATTACGTCTTCTTGCCTGACGCCGGGTTGGCTCAACGCAAGGCGGTGATTTCACTGATGCTGCACCATGATCGGGGCATTCTGTCGGAAGTGTTGACGACGATGTCCAATGCCGAAGCATCGGTCATTACCATTAACCAGAACATTCCGATTCACGACTGGGCCAGCGTGGTGATTTCGTTTGACATCAGCAACCTCACTGGGACTGTTGACAGCCTGCTGTCCGCGCTGAAAAAGTCCCGCGGCGTGACAGATGTGACCCTGATTTCCGTTGAGTGATTCCTGACAGTAAGATTAAACTTGCAAGTGAATTCGATGAGGTATATTCTAATTTGCAAGAACAAACGCGAGTTGTGGGAGTGAGTCGCGTTTTTTTAATTGGCGACTGCTGTCGTTGGGGGGCTTTTCTGAATGAGCCGTGTTGTGAAGCTGTTTTGTGGCGTTTTGCTGGCGTTGATTGTGGTGCTGCCGGCGTTGTTGCTAGTGGCGCTTATTCTACTGGTATCAGTGCTTTTCGCCGGGGTCAGTGCGCCGGTGGATCTCGGCGTGGTCCTGCCGTCCCTGGTCGCGGTTTTGATTGGCGTTCCGCTGCTCTGTGCGCTGCTTTTGCTGGGATTGTGGTTTGCGCACTTTCACCGAGCAACGCTCCATGTGGTGGACAACGGCGTCAAGCGCGAATTAACCATCAAAGTCAGCCTCAGTGGGCGCCAGATCTTGAGGCAACTGTTCAATGAAACCATCATCTCTCATCAGCATGGTGAAGGCTGGTTCTTTGCTTTTGATCATGCGCTTGAAGGGTTCTTCCATGACGAGCTGCGTGACTACTTACTGCACCAGGTCAGCGAGCAGTATGGCCTGGATGTTGAGGCCGTGATGCGCTTGGCCGATGATCAGGATTACCACTTCTCACTGTAATCAAAGCGGCGCCCCTCGCAATCCGCGTAGGGACGCCGCTTTTTGCTATTCGTAGCTGTTGCCGCCGTTATGGCCGCCGACCAGGCTGGCGCGTTGGATCGCGGTGCCGCCGCGCAGTTTACTCTTGGCGTAGACAACGGCAGTGAAGCCGAATTTGGTGCGCAGGCTGTCCACTGCGCGGGCAAGGTCGGTGGTTCGCACTTGGTCTGCCACGGGTTGCAGCAGGCTCAGCTGCTCGCCCGTGTCCGGGGCCAGGCGGCCGGTGTACACGGCGATGTTGCGGATGACCTCGCCGTGCCAGTAGCGGCGAAATAGCATGATCAGCGCCTCGTTCAGCTCGTCGTTGCGGTTGGTCGGAAAAATGCGCAGCGCGTGGCTGAAGCCGCTTTTGCCTGAAGCCTCTGCGGCCGCGTAGGAAAAGCCGATCCCCAGGCTGACGCTGCCGGCTTTCTTGTGGTGATGACGCAAGCGGGCAGCCACCTGTTCGCCTATTTCCTTGATCACGAGCTCGATTTCACTTTGAATCGCGTAGTCGCGCGGGAGAACCTGAGAGTTGCCGATACTTGGGGCCTTGGTCGACACCCGCTTGGCGATGGTGGTGCGATCAATTCCCCAGGCCAGGGCAAACAGCTGCTGGCCGATAATGCCCATTTCCTGGTCGAGTAGGTAAGGGTTGGCGTGTGCCAGCTCGTAAACCGTGGTAATGCCCAGCCGTTTGAGATGCGTGGCGGTGCGATCCGCAATGCTCCACACTGAGGTCATGTCGTTGATCGACCACAGCTTCTCTGGGACCGTGGCGTAGGAAATCTCGCCGATGAGGTCTGGCTGGTGCTTGGCGTAGACGTCCAAGGCAATTTTGGCCTGGACCGGGTTCTCACCGATGCCGACGGTGGTGTAGAGGCCCAGCTGGTGATACACCGTTTTCTGGATTCGCTTGGCGACTTCCCGTGGCGTCTTGCCAAAAAGGCGCCAGGAGTGCGTGAGGTCCAGCACAGACTCATCGATCGAATACGGCCACAGGTCTGAATCGGCGACGAAGCGGCGGAAGATGTCGTTGATCTGCAGGTTGCGCTGAATGTAAAGGTTCATGCGCGGGGGGACCACCATCAGGTTGGGGTCGTCGGGCAGGTCGCGCTGGCGGCTCACGTTTGCTTGCAGTCCGTACTCTTTTTTTGGCGATCGGCGAGGTGGCAAGGATCAAGCCGCCGTTGGTATTCTCCTGCTCGGACATGACGACCAGGGCGACCTTAAGCGGGTCCCAGCCGCGGGCGACCGCCTCGACCGACGCGTAAAAGGATTTATTATCGATTAGAAAAATGACCCGGTGCGGCTCGTTTGCGTAAATAGATGGCTCAATCATCATGACTCACCTCTTGTTCATTATACGAACAAACGTTCTGCTTTGGCAAGCCATTTAATGGTCCGTCACGTGCTATACTTTTCATGTTCAGATTAAAAAAATGAGGTGAAAAAAATGTCAGTATTAACTGATCCATACACACTCCCAAACGGGGTCAAAATCCCGCAGGTGGGTTTTGGTACGTGGCAGATTCCCAACGGTGATGCCGCTTACCAGGCGGTGAGCGAGGCCCTTCGCCAGGGCTACCGACACATTGACACAGCACACGGCTACGGCAACGAGGAAAGCGTGGGCAAGGCCATCCGTGATTCCGGGATCCCGCGTGATCAGATTTTTGTGACCTCTAAGCTCCCCGCGGGGCGAAGACGGCAGAGGCGGCCCAGGCGGCCTTTGAAGAGTCCATGGCCCGGCTCGACCTTGGCTACATTGACATGTACCTGATCCATGCCCCGTGGCCATGGGAAGAGTTCGGCGCGGATTACCGAGTGCAGAATCGGACCGTATGGGAACAGATGGAGTCCTTCTACACCAGCAAAAAGGTGCGTGCCATCGGCATTTCCAACTTCAACGTTCGCGACCAAGAGGACCTGTACGCGCACGCCAAGATCAAGCCGATGGCACTGCAGCTGCAGTACTACATCGGCTTTACGGAGGACGATAACGTCAAGTGCGCGCAGGATAATGGGCTGCTTGTTGAGGCCTTTTCACCGCTGGCGACGGGTTTTCTGCTCAACAACGATGCCGTCAAGGCCGTTGCCGGCCACTACAATACTGGAGTCGCGCAGGTGGCGATCCGCTATGTCCTGCAAAAAGGCTTGCTGCCGCTGCCTAAGGCGACCAGTCCGGCGCACATCAAAGCCAATACCGAGTTGAGTTTTACCATCAACGATGAGGACATGAAGACGCTTGATCAGTTGAAGGACACGGCGCCGGGGGAAGACAATAATCGCTATTAAGTCAAAAAAATCGCGCCTAGGCGCGATTTTTTTTGGTTGATCAGGGGCAATCACCAGGTTGGGGGCGGCGGTGAAACTGTGGTCCGGATGCGCGTCAATCAATCCCTGATCGGCCGTTAGGATCACGAATCGGGAGTCGCTCCCAGCCAGCGTCTGAGCGGCCAAACTCAGAAAGGCGCGCGTTTCGGTTGGCACCATGCTCGCCGGCAGGCCGTTGGCAAGAATCACTGGGCGCTTGCTCATGACGCCGCGGAAGAATTGGAGGTAGAGACTTTCGGCTGGGGTCAGCTGACTTGCGAGCTGATCCAAGAATAAGGTGTCTTCGCGCAGGACTGCTGGCAGCAAATCCATCGCCGAGCCGCGACTGTTGATCAGCAGGTTCGCCCGCACGCTCAGGTAGGGCACAATTCCCGTGTCGGTTTGATCGACCAGCGCCAGGGCTTTGGTGCAGCCACCGTTAACGAACGCCTGCGTGTAGTCGGCGAAGGTCTGGGTGAGCGCAGTTGCCGGAACGAAAACGAAGCTGATCATTCCCGGAGCAAAAAGGGTTTTGACATGATCGCGAAAAGTTTGTGCAGTTTGCGAATGAAAAAGGGTCATTTACATGTCTCCTTAGGAATGGGTTTGATTAGGCGAGGACACCGTGTGCAGCAGCCGGTGTTTAATCACGCTCAGCTCAGCCAGTGCAGCGAGGCCTTGACCGCCGATAATGGTGCCACACCCGACCAGTGCAGTGGGGATGATCCCGAAGAGCTGGTGCGGCGGCTGCGGTTCGTTGGGTGGGGGACCGGGGAAGAAGAGGCCAGGGCCGGTAAACTCGGTGAGTTTGTGCTCGAACAAAGTGCGGAGGCTCTGATTGGCAGTGGTGTTTGACACGCTGCGGCTGAACTCAGCGGTCAGCGCATTCCGGCTCTGATTGACCAGTAAGTGATTGAGCGAGTCGCTGAGTAAAAAGGTGGCCAGACCGATCAGCAGGAATGCGGCAATGAAAACAGCCAGGCTTTCAGCAACGTACTGGGCGGCGATACTCCAAGTACTTTTACCCAAAATCAGGTAGGCCTCGGATTCAGCGCGGCGGTGGCGCACAGACCACCACCCGAAAACGAGGCAAAGCAGCAGGTTGATCGCGACCACGACCAACCACGTGAGCGTGTATCGCGTGTCCAGTGTGGCGTAGCCGGCTTTTACGGCTTGCACGACTGGGCCTGAAGCAGCGTGACCATCCGTCGTCAGCTGTTCGAGCCGGTTGATGAAGCTTGGCGCATGTCGGCGTTGGCGTGGCGAATGGTCCACAAAGCGAGACTAGCGAGGCAGAAAACAGCGGTCAGCAAAAATTCGCCCAGGTAAACCCGTTTATGATATCGAATCGCGCTGGCTACCCGCTCCATGAACCGCATGCTGATCACCACCTTACGAGTCAAAGTATAACGGGCAGTTTTGAACAAAGTGTGAAGCCAACGCGAAAAACTCGCTTTGCGGCAACCAAAAAGGCCTCGCGCTCGGCGGGACCCAATTGACGCGTTATTTGCTGGACTGAGTGGTTCTCTTCACGTCACCGTTCGCTTGGCCTGCGACCTTATCCGGATAGGTGGTCAGTGCGCTGGGGTCATTGGCGACCTCAGGCGCATCGGTGCTGAAGTCTGAAACGGTTGACTGATCATGATTTTTGCTGAATAACGAGGTGGACTTTTTCCCGGCCTCCTGCTCAACATGCATCATTTGCGCCAGGCTTTGAGAAAAGTCGGCTTGGTCCGGGTTGACCGGGGTGTACCCTTTCGGAACGTAAAAGCGCAGCAGATTTTTGTTAGCGAGCGTATCCGAGAGTGATAATTCTTGGTTGACGTGTTGCTGCTTAGCATCGATCGTCGCCTGGTCCGCGGCGCTCAATTTGACGATTTGGCCCGTTTTATTATCGTAGACGACGCCGCTGAGAACGGTATAACGCGGCGTGACAAAGTCGTGATTCCGGAAGGCAATCGTGGTGTCGTGCTGCGGTGAGAGCAAATCGGTGCCAAACTGGACGAAGTTGTTGCTCTTGACGCCAAGCAGGTGAAGCAGGGTCGGCAGAACGTCGATTTCTCCGCCGTATGTGTGATTAACGCCGCCCTTAAGTCCCGGCATGTGGAAAATCAGAGGGACGCGCTGGAGCTGGGCGTTATCAAACGCATTCCAATCATCGGGAGTCGCGTCATTCGTGAGTTTGGCAGCGGTGGGATTGCTGTCAGGGGTCAGGAGCGAGGCAAGGTCCTTATTACGGTCGTCTGACAGGCCAAAGTGGTCGCCATACAGCATCACGATGGAGTTCTTTTCCAGGCCGGAGGTTTTCAGGTAGGCGAAGAATTCTGACAAGGCTTGGTCCAAGTAATGCGCGGTGCGGAAGTACCCTTTGATGTATGCGTCGTCGGTATTGGCCTCAGGGAAGTCGGAATCCTCATCGGTGATGAAGAACGGGTAGTGGTTAGTGGTCGTGATGACCTTCGCGTAAAACGGCTGCTGCAAATGCTCCATGTACTTGATTGATTCGCCAAACATCAGCTTATCTTTGATGCCGTAAGCGGTTCGCGTATCGGCGTCATGGTTGTAGAAATTGCCGTCGAAGAAGTAGTTATAACCCAGACTCTTGTAAACGTTGTTGCGGTTCCAGAAGGTACCGAGGCCCCCATGGAATACGGCACTGGTGTAGCCGGCGTACTGCTGAAGCAGGCTCGGCGCCCCCTGGAAGGTGTTATCCGTGCCCAGCGCGGTAAACAGCGACCCAGAGGACAGGCCAAACGTACTGGTTTCCAGCATGTTTTCAGCGTCCGAGGTCTTGCCGTTGCCGACTTGATGGTAGAAGTTATCGAAGCTGAGCGTGTCCTTCTGCTTGATCAACGAATTGAGAAACGGGGTCACTTCTTGGCCGTCGACTTTTTGGCCGATGAGGAACTGTTGGAACGATTCCATGTGGATGATAATGACGTTTTTACCCTTGGCGGTGCCATAGTAACTGACATTCGGGGCGGCGTAATGGCTCCTCGTGTACTGCAGGATCTTGTCCATATCGGCGCTGTCGGCGCTGGCTCGCACCTGACTGTTGCGGGCGGTTTGAAACCCATCATAGGCGGTGAACGGAACAAGCCCGAGGTACTTGACGGTGTAATTATGGTCGAAGTTGCGCGTCAACAGCTGCGGCCGGTTGAGCTCGCTGATGGCCATGGTGACGCCGAAACAGGCGACAGCGACCAGCGACACCGCCTGGGGGAGATGATAGGTCACAGGCTTGGTGTCCACCTTGAGCCCAAAGTGCGGCCAAACCAAGGATTCGTGGTGAATGTAACGCCAGACATTACGGATCCCATAGCCAAGGTAGGCCAGCAGGACCAGCACGACATCGAACCAGTACACCAAATCGCGCGGGATCATCATGTTGATCGTGCTGGTGCCGAGCCCCTGGGTCACCTTAGAAACGCCCAGCATCGTTTGAACCGACATGAAATCAGTGAACTCGCGGTAGTACAACACGTTGACAAACACCAAAACAGTCATTAAGAGATAGATCACAATTGCAGTGATGTAAGCGGGCCGCGCTTTTTTTTACGTAAAGGGCCAGGCTAAGAAATAAGGCACTCAGGCCCAGCGGATTGATCAGTTGGATGATCTGCTGGAGAAGCCCAGAGGTCCCGAGGGTGAAGTCGACGTAGTACGCAAATTCGGTCTTCGCCCAAAGCAGAATCAGCAGGATGATCAAAAACCCCAAACGAGTCGTTCTAAGCCGGTTGATCAGGTCTTTCACGGCGCGCTCCTTACAGAATAGTCGTTGTCATTGTACCTGTCTGAGCCAAGGGGGGCAAACCTTCGCCGACCGCAGCGCGCTTTTGTAAGAATGATTTAAACCCTGGAGGCGGGTTCGAGGACCTAGTAGGTCATTGCTACAATTAATGGTAAGAAACAACTAACGGAGGCTGCCATGCTATTTTTGGGCCCATTATATCAATATGCCCAAGCACATCTGGCGGGGTACGTCAATCATTGGCCGCTGGTCAAGCTGGCAATCTACAGTTTGGACAAGACCCTCTTTTATCTGCTGATCGCGCTTGTCTTGCGGTGGGCTTATCTGCGACTGCGCCATCAGCGGCCGCGGCTGCGCGGGGAGCTGCGGTGGGGCTTTTTTTACCGCATATCTCATCCTTTTGCTGATGCTGACCGTTTTTCGCAACCACTACTTTCCCTGGCAGTGGCCGGTTTACCTGCAGCGGCCGCTCAGTGACATCAATTTTGTGCCGCTGGTGAATACGATCAAGCTGCGGTTTGGCAGTCCCGTGGATTTGTGGTACCAATCCTTAGGCAATGTGGTCTGGTTTTTACCTTTTGGCTTTGGGCTGCCCGCTCTCAGCAAGCGGCACTTAGGCGCGTTCGGGGTCGGATGGCGCGCCGCGCTGCTTTCGCTGCTCATTGAAGGGCTGCAGTTCGTGCTGTACACGGGCGTGGCTGACATTGACGACGTGATCTTTAACACGATTGGCGGTTTAGTGGGCTACTTCATTTATCGCGTACTTTTTGGCAGGTCCAAGCGGCGTTAGGCAGCGAGGACCTGTTTTTTTATGTTATTTTCTGAAAACGGTCCTGCCGCGCCACGTTGGGTGAAAACCCGGGGCCGGCGACGGCTTTTTTTGAAAAAAGTTTGGTTTCGTGGTATACTGTCTGGGGGTTCTGATAAAAGTCAATTATTGCAAAGCGGCGAGCGGTTTCCGGCAAAAAGTGCAAGCGGCTTCAGAAACCGCTTGCTGACGGGGTTGAGAGGGTCACCAGGGTTGTGCTGAAAACGAAATCACGATAGACTGATAACTTGTGTCTTTAACTATTTGTCCAATATTTAATTCACTCATAAGGAGACGACTCATGGGAATTCTAATCGCGCTGATCCCCGCCATTGCTTGGGGATCAATTGGTCTGGTCAGTGGCAAACTTGGCGGTAACGCCTATCAGCAAACGCTGGGGATGACGTTCGGTGCTTTGGTATTCGGGATTGGGACTTTCTTGGTCGCACAGCCGACGCTTGACGCCAAGGTCTGGTTGTTTGGCATTTTGTCCGGGCTGTTCTGGAGCCTTGGTCAAAGTCAGCAGTTCCAGGCCATGAAATACATCGGCGTGTCGCTGACGGTGCCGATGTCCACCGGCATGCAGCTGGTGGCCAACACCCTGGCCGGCGCCCTGCTGTTTGCCGAGTGGCAGACGACGAAGATGGTCGTGCTCGGGCTTTTGGCACTGTTCGCGCTGATTGCCGGGGCGGTGTTGACCTCACGCACGGAAAAAAACCGGCGAGGCTGGGATCATCAACTATGGTGCCGGTATTCGCACTCTGATCATTTCCACACTCGGTTATGCCGGGTACACGATTGTCGTGAAGGCGGCGGCGTTAGGCGCGACCGCGGTCGTCTTGCCTCAGGCAGTCGGCATGGTGATTGGCGCGCTGTTATTTTCCATTGGGCATCACGCGTTCGCCAAGGCCACCGCAAAAAAATGTCGTCACCGGGCTGCTTTGGGGAATCGGGAATGTTTTCATGCTGATGGCGATGGCCCAAGTCGGGCTGGCAGTGGCGTACTCTCTGTCGCAAATGGGGATCGTGATTTCCACGTTTGGGTCGATTTTCCTGCTGGGGGAGAAGAAGACCCACAGAGAAATGATCTGGATCACTTGGGGGTCGCTGCTGATTATTGCCGGCGGTGTGATTTTAGGTATCATGCAGTGACCATGCGGTTCTGCGCAGGCTTGTTACCTGCGTAGGACTTTTTACTTTTGTTAGCCGCTTTCTTGCTTTTTACCTGAGCGATGCTTAGAGTTGAAGATGTCAAAGACAAATAGGAGGAACACATCAAAATGGCTCACATTTCATTTGATTCATCGAAGCTTTCGAAGTTTGTTCACGAGAACGAACTTGGCGAAATGCAGGCAATGGTTACCGCCGCAGACAAAGAGCTGCGCGAAGGCACTGGCGCTGGTAATGACTTCCGCGGGTTCTTGGACCTGCCAGTCAACTATGACAAGGACGAATTTGCCCGCATCAAGGCCGCCGCAAAGAAGATTCAAGGTGACTCTGAAGTCTTCGTTGCGATCGGCATTGGCGGTTCGTACCTGGGCGCGCGGATGGCCGTTGATTTTCTCTCCCACACTTTCCGCAACTACGAACCAGGCCGCAAGCTGCCAGAAGTCTACTTCGCCGGCAACTCCATTTCCGGTTCGTACCTGTCCGATCTGATCGACATGATCGGCGACCGTGACTTCTCGCTGAACGTCATCAGCAAGTCCGGGACCACCACTGAGCCTTCCATCGCGTTCCGCGTGCTGAAGGCTAAGCTGATCGCAAAGTATGGCAAGGACGGGGCCAAGGGCCGCATTTACGCCACCACTGATCGCGCTAAGGGTGCCCTGAAGTCTGAGTCCGATGCTGAAGGCTACGAGGAATTCGTTGTGCCGGATGACCTGGGCGGCCGTTACTCTGTGCTTTCTGCCGTTGGTCTGCTGCCAATCGCCGTTGCCGGCGGTGACATCGACGCCTTGATGAAGGGTGCCGCTGATGGCCGTGAAGCCTATTCCGACGCTGATTTGAGCAAGAACGAGGCTTACCAGTACGCTGCTTTGCGGAACATTTTGTACCGCAAGGGTTACACCACTGAACTGCTTGAAAACTACGAGCCAACGCTGCAGTACTTCAGCGAATGGTGGAAGCAGCTCATGGGCGAATCCGAAGGCAAGGACCAGAAGGGAATTTACCCATCAAGCGCTAACTTCACGACGGACCTGCACTCACTGGGTCAGTACATCCAGGAAGGCCGCCGCAACCTCATGGAAACCGTTGTTTGGGTCGACAAGCCGAACCACGACATTGAGATTCCGGCCGAGCAGGTTCTGGACGGGTTGGAGTACCTTGAAGGCAAGAAGATGTCCTTCGTTAACCGCAAGGCTTACGAAGGCGTGGTTCTGGCCCACACGGATGGCGGCGTGCCAGTGATGACCGTCAACATCCCACAGCAGGATGCGTACACGCTTGGCTACTTGATCTACTTCTTTGAAGCAGCGGTTGCCATTTCCGGCTACCTGAACGGGATCAACCCATTCAACCAGCCAGGGGTCGAAGCATACAAGAAGAACATGTTTGCCCTGCTTGGCCGTCCCGGCTTCGAGGACATGACCAAGGAACTGAACGCTCGCCTGTAATTTCTAAGGGCGTAGGGGTTCGGTAAACAGCAAAAGGCTCTCAAGCCTAGTGGCAGCGAGCGTGACTCATTTTGGGTGAGTCACGCGACTGACAGGGTTTGGGGGCCTTTTGGTTAGGTTTGGGGCCACCACTTGAACCCACAAAAGGAAGGTCTTTCAGATGAAGCCAGCCAATCGGACTAAGCAGAAGCTCAGCAAGCCGGCCCACCAGACTGCCACTGCTGATCAGGCAGTGGGTGCGGCAGCCCTTGTCGCACTCACGGGCTTGTACTGGTGGCTCATTCGAACCAGCCGCAAGTGACGGCAAATCAAAAGCGCCAAACTGCTAATTTTCAGCAGTTTGCGCTTTTGTCAGCTTAGCGCAGGGCTTTGCGATAGCCTGCCGCCTGTGCCTGTTGTTCAGTGTCAAAGTACACCGCGTTGCTCGAATTCATGCGGTAGCCGGATTGGCCAGGCACGTGGTAGATGTGGGAGTTGCGATTGCCCACGATTTTGCCAGCGCTGGCGGTGTTCATGTCGCCGCGCTGAGTCGTAGTGTGCGCGGCGCCGCTTGCTGGTGCCGCACTCGCATTGGTCGTGCTGCCGCTAGCAGGTTGGGTCGTTCCAGCCGGGGCGCTTTCGCTTGCGCTCACCACGCTGGTGCCATCGGCGTAGTTGATGGTGACGCCGTCTTCAACGTTGAAGATATAAACGTTGAAGCTCAGCCCGCTGGCACCGACGTCTTCTGCCATCATGTGGACGCCAGAGGCGAGGAGGTTATTCCCCTTGTAGACGGGCCGCACTGAGTACCGCACGTACGCACTGGATTAGTTTTCATGAAGTAGGCGATGTCATCTTCAAACCGCAGCATCTCCGGTGAGTTGAGCGAGCGCGTACCAGTCATCAAGTTCTTGGGATTGTTGTTTTGGCCGGTGAGCTGATAGCCGATGAGGTGGCTGCGATTGTACAAGTAGCCGCTCTTGAGCTTCTTGTTGTGCCAGCCGGTGGGGTCCCAGGTGAGCGGCTCGCGCTCGGCCGTTGGCATCATCGCTTTGTTCATCAACGCTTCTGCGTCGGTGGCGCGGTTAAGGCCGTCCAAGTCGGCGAAGCGCTGCCAGGTGCCGTGCTGGGTGCTGAGGTCCGCTGCCGTAAAGGTGGGCTTGCCCCCATTGACGTCGATGGTTTGAGTGCCGTGGTAACTCAGGTTGGCCAGGTTTTGCTCGGCAGTTGTCTTGGCTTTGGCCGCGGCTGCTTTGGCGAGGGCCGCCTTTTTGGCGGCCGCTTCTTTGGCGGCTTTTTCCTTGGCCTTGGCTGCGGCGCGTTTCTTCTGCGCCGCTTCCTTGCGGGCTTTTTCCTTGGCAGCCTTTTGGCTTGCATCGGGTTTAGTCTTCTGCTTTTGACTGGTCGTGACGGAACTGCTTGAATCGCTGCCGCACGCGGTCAGAGTGGTGGTACCGAGGCTCAGGACAACCGTCAAGGCGGCGGCAGTTTTCAGCAGTCGCTGCCAACAGCGATGAGATGATTCATTTTTCCCCAAAAGTATTCCCTCCAATGACTTTCTTACTCTATTATGCCCTTCCGCTGTCGCGCAGGTCGAGCGGTTTACCAGATTCGCTGAATTAATTAAAATTGCGGTCTTGCTTTGACCGGTGCAGGGGGCCTGTGCTAGCGTTAGTGTATTAATAATGAAAAGGTGATTGCATGCTCAATGTTGGCGTGATCGGACTCGGGAATATCGCTCAGAAAGCCTATTTTCCGACGTATGCAACAATGCAGGACAAGGTTCAGTGGTATTTGGCCACCCGCGATTTAGGCAAGTTGACTAAGCTGGCCAACCAGTACCGGCTGACCGCTGCCGGCACGGATCTGCAGGCGCTGGACAGTCTGAAACTGGATGCGGTGATGATTCATGCGGCGACGCCGGCGCATTACGCACTGGCGAAGCATTTTCTTGAACGTGATGTGAATGTGTACGTCGACAAGCCCCTGGCCACGACCAAGGAGGCCGTGCAGGAGCTGTACATGATCGCCGCTGCGCACCGCAAGATGTTGACGGTGGGTTTCAATCGCCGGTATGCGCCGCTGATCACCGAACTTTCGGCGCTGCCTAACAAGAATGTGATTCAGGTCGTCAAAAATCGGGTCGCAAGCCCCCAGCCGGCCGCCGATGCCATTTTCGATCTGCTGATCCACCCGTTGGATACCGCGCTGATGCTGGCCGGCTTTCCTTCGGCGCCCAAGGCCCGTTACAGCATGCATGCGGATAAAAATGGCAACCTCGAGCAGGCGACGGTCAGCTTTGCGGCCCAGGGCATGCGCGTCGAGGCCGGCATTAACATGGTGGCCGGTGCCAACTTGGAAGAGGCCACGGTCAGTACCACTGACGGGGTGTACCGCGTTCAGGACCTGAGCCGCCTGCAGGCATACACGAAGACTGGGGAAGCGACCAGACAGGCGCCAGACTGGCAGCCAACGCTCGAAACCCGCGGCTTTGCCCCGCTGGTCCGCGCGTTTCTTGATGCGCTTCAAAACCAGACGGACAACCCCATCGCGCCAGAGAGTAGCCGGATCACCCACCAGTTGCTTGCGGACATGGTCGCTCAGCTCCATTAAAAACGCCGCGGGCGGTTTAGTTGCTTGGCAGTAAACGGGCGGCCTGAGATCGGT
>NZ_BBAJ01000039.1 GCF_001311195.1 Lacticaseibacillus camelliae DSM 22697 = JCM 13995 | reverse complement strand
AAGCTCACCGGGCTTGATGGCAACTTGCTCCGGGCCGCCGTGCGGGTCGGCCGCGTCCACGCCTGCCTGCACGATTGTGTCGAAGGACATGTGCATGACGCCCTCCTTCATCATGGCGTATTCAATCTCAGCCACCACGCCTTGTTCGGTGATGCCGGTCTTCAGCGCGTTGAAGCCGGCGGTAAACGCGCGGTCTGCTTGGCGGCCGGCTTCTGCCATCTGGGCGATCTCCGCCGGCGTCTTGATCAACTGCAGGCCCTCAATGAAGCGGCTGGCATCGGCGGGAAACGCGGCCTGAGGGAACTCGCGCATGATCGCCTCAAACTTGAATACAGCGAGGTCATCCTTTTCAATCCCCCATTGAAGTGGCTGCGGGCTGCGCTTTTTGATCTCATCGGCGATCAGCGCAAACGGGTCTTCTTGGTCCAAGTAGCCGGCGACGGCGTAAGGCCAGCCCGTTTTCTTGACGGCCTCGATGGAAAGGGCCGGGACGAACAGTAGCGGCTCCTGGTCAGGAAAGACAAACAGACCGGTGACGCGCTCCTCGGGATCGGAGAAGAAACCGGTGAAGTAGTTGATATTGGTGAAGTTACTGATGTAGGCAACATCGAGATTCTCGGCTTGCACCCAGTGCTGAAGTTGGGTCAGATGTTCGTTCATGGTGAGACCTCCTAAAGGTATTTTGGCCTAGTTAGTATATCATAGGCGCGGTCTGTCAGCTTTCTGAAAAGACCTCATGAAAATTACCGTGAAAAATTCAGTAAAACGCTTGCATTGTTGATTTACTTTTGCTACAGTAGGTTGGAAATTAAACGCAGGCCAAACGCCTGTGTGAGGAGAGAATCGAAATGGAAAAACAAACAATCACGATTTATGACGTTGCCCGCGAGGCCGGTGTCAGTATGGCGACTGTATCACGGGTCGTCAACGGGAACCCGAATGTGAAGCCGGCGACCCGGAAAAAGGTCCTGGAAGTCATCGACAAGTTGGACTATCGGCCAAACGCGGTTGCCCGCGGGTTAGCTTCAAAAAAAGACGACCACGGTCGGGGTCATCATCCCGGATGTCACTAATATGTTCTTCTCCAGCCTGGCGCGGGGGATCGACGATGTGGCCACCATGTATAAGTACAACATCATCCTGGCTAACTCGGATGAGAATTCCCAAAAAGAGGTCCAGGTCCTCAACACCTTGCTGGCCAAGCAGGTCGATGGGCTGATCTACATGGGCAACGATATCTCTGACAACATTCGTCAGGAATTCTCCCGCAGCAAGACGCCCATCGTCTTGGCGGGTTCAGTGGACCCAGACGAGCAGGTGGGCTCGGTCAACATTGACTACGTGGCCGCAGTGGAAGCTGCCACGACTCAACTGATCAACGCCGGCTCCAAGCAGGTCGCACTGGTCACCGGACCCCTGAACCAGCCGATTAATGGGCAGTACCGGCTGAAAGGTTACAAGCAGGCTTTGGAAAAGGCTGGTCTGGCCTACGACGAAAGTTTTGTCTTTGAAACTGAGACCAGCTATCACGCCGGTCTTTCCCTGTTCAATCAGTTGCAAAAGGCCGGTGCGAACGCGGCCGTTGTCGGTGACGATGAAGTGGCTGTCGGGGTGCTGGATGGTGCCCTTGATGCTGGCGTCAAGGTTCCGGCTGATTTCCAGCTCATCACTTCTAACAACACGAAGCTGACGGAAATGGCGCGGCCGCAGTTGACCTCGATCGATCAGCCGCTGTACGACATTGGTGCCGTGGCGATGCGCCTGCTCACCAAGATGATGAACAAGGAAGATATTGACGAAAAGACGATTCGCCTAGGCTTTGATATCACGACCCGCAAGTCGACGCGCTAATCACGCGTTCAACTTCAAAGCACCCCGCAGCCAGAATTTTCTGGCTGCGGGGTGCTTTTTTGGTGGTTTATTTTTCCGCTGGTGGTGCGGAACTGCTGGCAGCGCTGCTCCTTGCTTCACTGCTGGAGCTGCTCGACGCGCTTGAGGCACTTGATGAACTTGAAGAGCCGGCCGCAGTAGGCTTGTCGGCCTTGCCAGTGCCGCTAAGGCCCGCCCAGAAATCAGCGTAGTTCTTGGCCGTGCCGCCGATGCCAAATTGAGCTTGCGTGACGCCAGGGGTGTAATTGTTGTACAGACTAGTGGTGGTCGCGCCGCTCAAGTTGATGGTCGAGCCACCAATGGTGACCTTACCGTTTTTCTCACCAGTTCTGCTGTTGACCGCCACGGCGCGCACGCCACTAGGCTCAGTCATGGCATCATTGACTTTAAATTGCTGGGGGATGTAGCGGTAAGCCGCGTTCGCCAACGCTGCCCAGTAGCGTTGGTTAATGGCGGAGCTGTTTGAGTTCATCACGTGGTTGGCGCCGTTTTCGTTGTCGTAGCCCATCCAGCTGGCCATCGTGATGCCAGGCGTCGAGCCGATGAACCAGAGGTCCTTATAATCATTCGAGGTCCCGGTTTTCCCAAACAGGTTGGTTGCGTTAAAGGCGACGTTGCTGCCGGCCGTGATCCCGGTCCCGGACGTGACAGTTTGGTGAAGCATTTGACTGATGATGTAGCTCGTGGCTTTGGAAAATACCTGACGCGGCTGCTGCTTGTGCTGATAAACGACCTTGCCAGTGGGATCGACGATTTTGTCGATGACGTATGGGGTCACGCTGGTGCCGCCGCGGGCAAACGTCGCGAAGGCGCCAGCCGCTTCCTGGACCGTTTCGCCGTATTTCGCTCCGCCCAGGGCCAGCCCCAAGTTTGCGTAGTCGTCGTCCGTCAGGCTGGTGACACCCATTTTCTGCATGTACGACTTGACGTTGACCTTCTTCATGACCTCGTTATACAGGTTTACGGCAGGGATGTTGTAGGAGTTCTTTAACGCCGTGGTGGCGTCGACGAATTTATTTAAAATCACGCCGCCGTAATCGGTGACGGAGTAGCCGGAAAAGTTGGTCTTAAAATCGGCAATCATGGTTTTGGAACCAATGAGGTGATTTTCGATTGCCGGGCCGTATACCACCGTCGGTTTGATCGAGGACCCGGGGCTGCGCTTGGTGTAAATATGGTTGACTTCGCCGGCAGTGCCGCCGACAAAACCGAGGATCGCACCGGTCTGGTTGTCCAGCAGCACGGTCCCATTTTGCACGGGCTGGCGCACCTGCGAGTAGCCGCCGGTGGTCGGGTTTCTGACGACGCTCGTGTAGGTCGCCCCAAAGCTGCCTCTGTACTGCTCGACCACGCCCTGCATGGCGTCGTACACCTGCTTGTTGATCGTTGAGTGCACCCGGTAGCCGCGAGTCGTGAGCTGCTGGCTTGCCTCTTTTTCGTAGGTGCCTTTAAGGCGGCATTCTTGTTCAGGTCAGTGGTCGTGTGACCATCAGCTTTGGCTAGCTGGCGACCCAAGATAGTCTGCGCTTCCGCTTCGACGGTATTATAGACATAACCGGAAGACTGATTGGCAGTGCTGGCGTTACCGGGCTTTAAAAAGGCGGCCTTTAAGTCAAAGGTGCGAGCCTCTTGATACTGCTTGTCCGTGATGGTCCCGGCGCGGTACATCCGGAACAGGACGGTTTTTTTTGCCGGTTCAGTCCAGGGTTCAAGTCGTGCTTGAATGCGCCGGTATTGGTGTACGGCGTATAGGCGGACGGGCTTTGCGGCAGTCCCGCGATAAAGGCACTTTCGGCCAGGTTCAAGTCCTTGGCGTTCTTGCCAAACAACCCTTGGGCAGCGGTTTGCACGCCGGCAATGTTTTGCCCATTATGATTGCGGCCGAGCGTGATGATGTTGAGGTACTCCTCCAGGATCTGCTGTTTGGAGTAGTACTTATTTAAGCGCAGCGCCAGCATAATCTCGGTCGCCTTGCGTTTAAAGGTCGTCTGCGAGTTGAGAAACTGCAGTTTGACGACCTGCTGGGTCAGCGTTGAGCCTCCGGTCTGGCCGCCTAAGCCGGTCAGCTCGGTGATGACTGCCCGGACCAGCGCCTTGGGCACGACGCCTTTATTGGTCCAAAAATCCTCGTCTTCGGTGCTGACAATGGCTTTTTGCAACCACGGTGAGACGTTTTCGAGGGTCGTGGTGTCGCGAAGCAGGTCACTTTTGACCGGGCCGATTTCGACGTTATTGGCGTAGTACAGGCGCGTGGAGGTTTCAACGTTGTTCAGCGTGCGGGTCATCACGGCCTTGGCGGGAACAGTCGTGTTATCCACGATTGAGGCAAAGTAGCCGCCCAGCAGACCAATCCCGAACGCGCCGGCAATGATGGCAAAGCCAACGCCGTAGTAGATCAGCGATTTAATGGTGCGCAGGGCCGTTTGAAGGTAAAGCGGCCAGGTCTGCCGAGTCAGTTTCGGTAGTGGCTCACGTTTCGATTGCTGGCTGCCTGCGCGGCGGTTTTTAGTCACTGTTTCTTCCCCCCTGTGATCAGTTGCGAATACTTGGTGGTATTATACCCCAAAAACTGAACCGGTGTTTTGGCTGCGTGATAGACTACTGGTAAGACACTTTTGGGAGGCACGGCATGTACAACACGATTTTGTTTGACGTGGATGACACACTACTGGATTTTAAGGCCGGCGAGTTGATCTGCTTGGAGCAGACGATCAAAGCGCTGGGTATTCAATACACACCAGCGCTTGAGGCGCGTTACTTGACCATCAACGCTGGCCTGTGGGAGGCGTTTGAAGCCGGGAAGATCCCCCGTGACCAAATCTTCACCCGGCGCTTCACGCAGTTGTTTGCCGAGCTCAAGGTGGACGCGGACGGACTGGCGGCCGAGAAAAGTTACCACAAACGGCTCGATCAGCAGGCCATTGTGCTGCCGCACGTCCCTGAGACGCTGGAGGCACTCCGCGATTATCGCCTGTACATCGTGTCCAACGGCATCGAGCCGGTCCAGCACGCGCGGCTGACGAAAGCCAAACTGATCGATTACTTTGCCGATATTTTTGTCTCTGATGTGATTGGCGCGCCTAAGCCCACGGTGGCCTTCTTCGATTACGTCACCAAACGGATCCCCCACTTCAATGCCAGACAGACGCTGATTGTTGGCGATTCCCTGACATCTGACGTGCAGGGCGGCTTAAACGCCAAAATCGACTCGGTGTGGTTTAATCCCCATCTGTTGCCCAACCGCACGACGATCACGCCGGTTTACCAGCTCAGCGAGTTTTCCGATTTGACCAAAATTGTCGCCGAATAAAAATCAGGCCTGTGCGGCGTGTTGCTCGCACAGGCCTGATTTTTCAGCGGCGGCGCAGGGTCCCGTCGTGAAACTGCTGCTCACCGTTGGCGGTGTCCAGGATGATCGCCCCGTCGTCAGCAAACCCGACTAGGCGGCCGACGGTGACGTGTGCCGGTTCACTCAGTGTCACCAATTCGCCGAGCCAGGCGGCGTGGGCCCGAAAGGCCGGCATGATCAGGTGAGCCTGGCGAAGCAGCGAATCGAAGTGAGCCGCCCACTGCGCCACCAATGCGGCCTTGGTGGCGTCATCTGGAATCGCCGGAAGGAGACTGCCGATGGGTTGGCCCGGGGCCGCCAATTGGCGCTTAGGGTCAGGTGCCAGATTGATGCCAATGCCGACGATGAGGTGCGGGCAATTTCCTGAGACTGCCTGCGCCAAAATGCCGGCGACTTTGCCGCTGGCGTTGATCAGGTCGTTGACCCACTTGAGCTGGGTTGGCACGTCTAGTGCGGAGGTGACCGCCGCTTGCAGGGCGACCCCAGCCGCTGGGGTGACGAGTCCCTGCGGGGTGGCGGCTGGCAGGGTGAACACTGCCGTCCAGTACAGTCCCGTGGCTGCCGGTGACACAAACGTCCGGCCGCGGCGGCGATGCCGGCGGTTTGGGCGCTGGCAACTAGCAGCAAGGGCAGTTGCGGATCAGATTCTAGCTGGCGCGCCGCTTCAAGGTTGGTGGAATCGATGCGATCAAAAACTTGCAGGCCGGCCCGCCATTTTTCTGGCAGCTGGTTTTGCAGTGCTTGGGTGAGAGCCATACTTTCCTCCGGCAAAAAAGCCGCGGCCATTGCGCGGCTTTTTATTTCTACTTGGCCAACCGACTGATGCGTCGGCGTAAATGGCCACGGCTTGAATCAGACTATCGAT
The DNA here is from genome assembly GCF_001311195.1 of Lacticaseibacillus camelliae DSM 22697 = JCM 13995. GTDB lineage: Bacteria > Bacillota > Bacilli > Lactobacillales > Lactobacillaceae > Lacticaseibacillus > Lacticaseibacillus camelliae. The sequence goes on along the minus strand of NZ_BBAJ01000039.1, from coordinate 14,967 downwards.
CGACATGTACTCATTGGCCTGATGCATGACGTTTTCTGCGTCTGGCATCAGCGCCCCAAAGGCAACCCCGCGCTTGATGATCCGGCCGTATGTCCCACCGCCGATCACCTGCTCGTGGCCAGGCTGGCCGGTGTGCTTTTCATAGACATCGAGCAGGGTCTTGACCAGCGGATCGTCGCTGGGAACGTAATGTGGGGCCTGGGCGTGGCCCGAAACCTCAACAGACACATTGGCTGCGCCTAAGGTCTTGGTGATGGCCGCAATGATCTGATCTGGCGTGACACCTTGCGGGTACCGGACGTTGAGCATCACGCTTTGCTCGCCATTCGGGCTGTAGGCGAACAGGTCCGGGCTGGCGGTCAGCTCGCCCATCAGGTTGTCCGTGTGATTGATGCCCAGCAGGTGGCCGCGGGAGTCCTCGTGCATATGCGCGGCAATCGCCTGGACATAGGCGTGGCCTGCCGGATCTAGGTCAAGGTCGGCAAGCAAGGCAGCCAGGTGCGTTGCGGCGTTGATGCCGTCCTTTGGTTCCTGCGCATGGGCGCCCTTCCCTATTAGGGTGATCGCAATGCCATCTGCAGTTGGTTCGCTGGAGACGGTAATGCCTGGCTGCTGATCCTTTTTGCTGATCAGTGACGCCAAATCCGCTGGGACCTTTCCGCTGAGCGTTGCAGTGGCGCTTTGCGGCACCATGTTGACGCGCAGCCCGGCGGTGAACTTAGTCAAAGTCAGCGCACTCGGAGCTGCCGGCTGCGGTTTGAAGGTGATGGCAAAGGTCGCAATGCCTTTTTCGCCGTTGATGATGGGAAACTCCGCGTCAGGGGAGAAGCCAAAATCGGGCGTCGGCTCTTTTTCTAAGTAGCGGTTGATCCCGACCCAGGCGGATTCCTCGTCGGTGCCGATGATAAAATGGATCCGTTTATTCACAGGCAGCCCCATATCACGCACCATTTTCAACGCGTAGTAGGCGGCGATGCTCGGCCCTTTGTCGTCCGACGAACCGCGGGCGTAAAGCCGCCCGTTTTTCTCCACGGGCGTGAACGGATCGGTGTCCCAGCCAGGGCCGGCGGGAACGACATCCATGTGGCCAAACAATCCGAAGATCTCGTCGCCGGTGCCGTACGCAATGCGGCCGGCGACGTTATCGACGTTTAATGTGTCAAAGCCGTCGCGCTTGGCAATCGCCAACATGGCCTGCAGCGCTTGGCGGGGCCGGGGCCAAGGGGAAACTCGTCTGTTTGGTGTGCAACGTCTCGAGAAGAATCAATTGCGAGCAGTGTTTTGAGGTCCGACAGCAGCTGTGGGCGGATCTTTTCAGCTTCGTCTTGCCAGTTGGTCATGGTCATCCCTGCTTTCTATAGTTGATTAATTAAACCATATCATATCGATGAGCGCCGGCACCAACAAAAACTATCCGAGAATCGGCAGGTTCAGCAAATCGGATTTGGGCGTCAAGCGGAGGGCAACGGCGGTCGCAGGCAAAGGCGGCGTGTGCGGACTCAGCTGTAAGCTGCTGATGGGGGACCTCAGCAGACACTGGGAAAGCTTGAGCCAGCCGGCAGCGATGTGGATCCACGTTGTGTTGCCGGCTTGATGCACAGCGTCGATCGTGATTGGTGAGTTGTTCAAGGCCAGTGTGCTGCGGCCGCTTTCGGCGTTTGGACTGGGGTGCACCGCAACGGCTAACCGCTTGGTGTGGATCCAGGCCCTTTGGCCGATCAGTTGGTTAAGCGTGCCGGCCTGCGGGGCCAAGGCAACGGTCAGAGCCGGCACAAATTGGTTCTGACTGATCTGGTAATAGGTGCCCGCCTTGCCTTCAACGGCTTTGGTGACTTCAAAGGCGGCACGGGCCGGTACCGTTTTGCCGGTCGGCGTCGGGGTGTAGGGATTTCTGACGATTGGCAAGGCGGCACTGGAGACGTTGGTCGCCAGTCCTTCCTTGTGCACCGTGACTGCGTCCGCTTTCAGTTCCGCGTACTGGTGGGCAATGGCCGGATAATTGGTCACGACGCCATCAATGTTGAGGTTGGCCAGCCACTGCCACTTGGCAGGCGTTTCTGTCATTTCATCCCAGGCGTAAACTTTCTGGTTGACCGCGTGCAGCGAGCTGACCAGCTGAGGCGTCAGGAGGTCGGTCGAGATGTCGACCCCGTTGACATACTGAAACACCGAGTAGTTAATGCGCTTTAGCGAGCCGACGATGAAAAGGCGCGGACACTCGGGCAGGACCTTCTGCAGGCGTTTTAAACTGCTCAGCGAAAACGAGTGAAACATGACGCGCTTTTGCATGCCGTACTGGTTCACCAGATCCGCGATTTTCTGTTCCAACTGCGGATGGGGGACACCTTTTTTTAATTTTCGTTTCAATCAGGAACTTTTGGTTGCCGTGTTGATAATGGGTAAAGAGTTCCTGGAGGCTGTGAACGGCCTCGCCATTTTTGGTATGATAACCTTGCAATGTCGCGTAGGGCGTCTGCGCGATTTCGGCGCTCACCCCGGTCGTCCGCAGAGTGTTGGGGTCGTGCTGAATGACCACCACGCCGTCTGCCGATTCCCACACGTCGAGCTCGACGTATTGGGCGCCGTCTTGGAAGGCCAGGTCATCGCTTTGAAAGGTTTCTTCAGGCGCTTTCAGTGGGTCGCCTCGGTGGCCGATGACGACAAAACCGGTCAGCAGCAAGTACAGGCTGCAAAGTAATGCAGCCAGAGACCATCTCGACATCACGCGCCACTCCTTTCGGTTACTAATAAAAAAACTTTAGCACACTTTATCAACAAGTGTGTGACTTGGCGAGGAGGAAACCATGGAACAACAAGATTATCAAACGTTTGATCTGATTCAGGAGATCACGCTGAACGACGGGTCCACCTACCTGGAACTTGGAAACGTCATGATGAACGGGCGTGCGGAAAAAGCGGCGATTAAGGGCCTGATCAAACAGGTTCGCATTCTGCAGCTCAATATCCCACATTCAAATGCTGTCCGCGTTTATGAGGCATACATTAACTCGCATTACCAGTTTCCGCCGTTTGACATTCAGCAGTGGGAAGTCTGGGATAAGCCGGCTGGGCCGGTGAAGGATGCGTATGAAGAAATTTTGCAGCAAAATCATATCGGGTAAGCAGTGGCGCTGGCTCTTGCCCATCCTGGCTTTTTTGCTGGTATTCGGTTTGTGTGCGTTTGATGCGCCGCTCTACACTCAGCCGGTGGTGCGCGTGACTTTCGTAAACAATGATCGCGCGCAGCGGGCGGTGGACAATTTTGACAACGTCGATCATACGACGAAACAGCACATCACTGGGCAACTACTTAACACCAGCAGGCGTGGGCATCTGGTCCGTTTTGGCAACACGTTCTCGGCTTCTGGGGCGATGGATGCGCGTTTGCGCACAGGGCAATCAGTTTTTGTCCAACGGCAAAACGGCGGTTATCAGATGTTGGACGTCAAGCGCGACGGCGTGGTGCTGGGCCTGCTTGCGGCGACGCTGGTTTTGATGGCGCTGGTCGTGAAGCGGCGCGTCTGGCTGACGTTCGGCAGTTTGTTTGCCAATGTGCTCTTACTGCTTGTCACGCTTCACCTGGAAACTTCGCCGGCCAATCAGCAGCTGGCGTACTTGTTGTTCTCCTGTATGGCGGTGTTATTTACGCTGGTCACCACGGTGTTCATCGCCGGGTTTTCCCGGCAGGCGGCAGTGATCGCCACGGCTACCATTGGCGCGACTGGGCTGGCGGTCGCCTTGGGCTATGCGCTCTTCAGCCTGACGAATTACCGCGACCTGCACATTGAGGCGATGAATTACGTGACGCAGGTGCCCCAGCTGCTATTTTTCGTCCAAATCATTATCGGGTCGCTCGGCGCGGTATTGGATGAAAGTAACGATATTGCCGTGGCGGTGATGCAGCTGCCGCACGACCCCAAGCGCGGTTCAAGGCCGGAATGGCGATTGGGCGCAACGTGATGGGTCCGCTGATCGCCGTGCTGTTCATGATCTTCATTGCGGACACCTTCAGTGAAAGCATTCTGTGGCTGCGCAATGACAATGCGCTGACGCAGACGTTTATCTGGGTGATGGGCCTGGGCTTTGCCCAAGCGCTGGTTTCGGCCTTTGGCATTGTCCTGGCAGTGCCGCTGACGGCCGGTCTGGCCACCATTGCCGGCAAGGGGGCAGCTGATGAGCACATTTGAAGCATTACTTCTCGCACTGCTGATTTTGATGCTGTTAGTTGGCGGCAAGCAAGGATTCAGCAATTTTATGGCGCTTTTGATTAATTTAGTCCTGATGGTTTTGGCGGTGATCCTGATCGCCGGTGGGTTTAATGCGATCGGCGTGGCCGTGGTCATTGCCTTTATCGTTCTGGCCACCACCATTTTCCTGTCGACCGCAGACAGCAATGTGGCGGCGACCGCGTTTGTCGCATCGCTGCTGGTGACCGTGCTGGTGCTGGCGGTGATCGTGATCGGCGTGAGCCTCGCCCATGTTCAAGGCTTTGGGACTGAAGACTCTGAAGAGCTGGAAGGGTACAACCTGCTGATTGGGGTCTCCTTCCAGAATATCCTGATCGCGACCGCTCTATTCTCTACGCTGGGCGCGATTGCTGAGGCCGCCGTGGCGGTGGCCGCGGGCATGGCCGAGCTCGGCGGTCACGCCACCGCGCAAGGGCTGACCAAAATGAGTGGCGAGATCATTGGCACCGCGCTGAATACGCTGTTTTTCGGCTTCTTCGGCGGTTTTGCGGGCCTGTTTATCTGGTTCACCCAGTTGAAGTACCCGTTCTGGCAGGTGCTGAACAACAAGATCTTCGCCGGCGAGCTGATTCAGGTCTTATTTTCAATGATTGCCGTCACGCTGACCGTGCCGCTCACCATGTGGGTCGTGAAAACGAGAGAGAAAGGAAACCACGCTTGAACTACTTTATTGCGGATACGCACTTTTTCATGCTGACTTGCTCGGCAACAACCAGTTTGCCCCTCGCCTGTTTGACTCGGTGGCGGCGATGAACCAGGCGATGATCAACGCTTGGAATGCCCGCGTTGATGACGACAATGACCGGGTTTACCACCTGGGTGACATTGCCATGAATCCCAAGGCGATGCCCACCGAGGCGGATGTTCTGGCCATTTTGAGCCAGCTGCACGGCCAGATCGATTTCATCAAGGGTAACCACGACTACCAGGCGCGGTTCAAATTTCTGCACAAAAATGATCCTGGGTGGCACGGTCAGCCCAAGTTTTTATTCCATTCAGTGGGGACCATCATCAAGGACGATCACACCCAGTTCATCATGACGCACTACCCGATGATGCTGGGCATCACGAAGCAGACCCTGAACCTGCATGGCCACATTCATCACAGCATGATGCCGATTGCCGAGGACATCAATGTTGGGGTGGATGCGCCAGAGCGGGAGCTGGTGCCGGCCGTCGCGGCGTTGCTTGGGGCAGTCCCTTGAGCGCCAGTGAGATTCACGCGCTGTTCACTGCCAAGCAGGCCTTCTTAAAAGCCCACGCCAATGGCTCTGATGATAATTAGAGAAGTTCACATTGATTTCTAACCGTTTTCCTAGTAGACTAGAAGCATCAGAAATGGGGGCGACGGGGATGAATCAGCAGGTCACCAGTGAATTGCAGGCGCTGCGGCGCACCGTGTTGACGCTCGCGCCAAAAGCCGAGGCAGCCCAGGCCAACGCGTTGTTGACGCTGGGGTTTCGCAAGCTAGCACAGGGGGACTTCTCGAAGGATTATTTGGAATTCAGTTTCTGGCCGCAGCTGGCACTGCTTTTGCCGGAGAAAGAGCAGCCAAAACTCAAGGCTGCGTTTGCAAAACTTGAACAACCGCAGTGAGGCGCCGCATTTGTTGACGCCTTTTTCGTTACCGCAAGGCGCGTGTTATACTAGTACTTATCAAAAGTGCAAGGAGGATGGCCATGGCAGAGCGAACGGTAAAAGAGCGGCCAGAGCATAAGCCGGCCGAACCGATTGTCGAGATCCTGCAGGTGGCGCCCGACATGATCATAGTCGGTGGCCGGCGGTATCAGCTGGTGCTTGATCACAAACAGGCCTTTGACAAGGATAAGTTTGCCGAGCGCTATATGGACATTCTCGACAAGTATGACTACATTGTCGGCGACTGGGGCTATGAGCAGCTGCGCCTGCGCGGTTTTTATCAAAACGACAATCCGCGGGCCAGCAAGGATCAACTGATTTCGACCCTTGAGGACTACCTGTACGAGTATTGCAATTTTGGGTGTGCTTATTTCGTGCTGGAGCGCCTTGATGCACCGATTGCGAAACCGCACCGCAGAAGTCGTGGGGCGCATCACCGCACCAGCCGTAAGCCTTACACAGAAAAAAACGAGTCACCAGCCGACCATCGATGGCGGCAAGGCCGAAACCGTGGCCAAAAATAAACCGCGCAAGCGTCACTTTACGATCCGCACGCGCGAGTCGAATGAGGAGTAGGAGTCATTTTGAGTTATCAGGGTTACATGATCGATCTGGACGGGACGATGTATCGCGGCAAGGAGCGCATCCCGGAGGCCAAGGCCTTCGTCGAGCGCCTCCAGGCCAAGCACATCCCGTTTTTATTTTTGACGAATAACACAACGAAATCACCGGCTGATGTGTGCTGGAACCTGGCGCATAATCACGACGTCCACGCCGATCCCAGCCAGGTCTACACCCCGGCTTTGGCGACGGCGAGCTGGATCCAGCAAGCCAACGGCGGGGATTGCAGTGGCAAGTCTGTCTATGCCATTGGTGAGCTGGGCCTTAAGCAGGCGCTGCTCGATGTCGGCCTGCGCTTCAACGAGGTCGATCCGGATTACGTGGTGGTGGGGCTGGACTACGACGTTACTTACCACAAGTTTGAGCTGGCCACGTTGGCGATTCAGCGCGGTGCGATGTTCATCGGCACCAACGCGGACACAAACCTGCCAAACGAGCGCGGCCACGTCCCCGGTGCCGGTTCGGTGATTGCCTTGGTCGAGCGCAGCACCCAGCAAAAAGCCTTTTACATTGGTAAGCCTGAGCGCATCATCATGGACCAGGCCCTGCATAAAATGAACATGCGTGCCGACCAGGTCGTGATGGTGGGGGACAACTACAACACTGACATCAAGGCCGGCATTAACGCGGGCGTCGACACGCTGCTGGTGTACACTGGCATCTCCACTCGCGAGCAGGTCAAGGCTCAGACGGTGCAACCGACGCATCAGGTGGCAAGCCTGGCAGACTGGGAGGTCTGATCAATGAAACGAGTTGGCCAAAGCCTGCTTTTGTGGCTGTTTGTGATCAGCGCCGCCGTGTGGGCAACGGTGCTGCTGACCTACTTGCTGTATCCACTGTTTATTCACTTTGAAGACCTTGGCGGTGTGGCCAACATGAGTGCGGGCCGTCTGTACCATAATTACCTGCGGCTGATGGCATACTTGCAGGTGCCGGGCATGTCCTTCGACCTACCGGACTTTCGCTGGTCTGCCAGCGGCGCCCAGCACTTCGCGGATGTGAAGCACCTGTTTATCCTCGCCATCGTGGTGTTTCTGATCACAGTGGTCCCGGCAGTGCGGCTTTTGGCGCGCATGCGGCGGACACACACCCGCTGGCTGCTGGTCCGTCAGGCCTCGGTCGGCGCCCTGGTGCCGGTAATCCTGGGGGTGCTCATGGCCGTTAACTTCAATGAAGTCTTCATCACGTTTCATCATCTGCTGTTTCGTAATGCCGACTGGTTGTTTGACCCCGCGGTCGATCCCATCATCAATGTGCTGCCAGAGGAGTTCTTCGCGGCGTGCTTTGCACTGGCACTGATTCTCTTTGAGCTCGCGATGGTCTGGGCCATTGTCAGTGGGCGCCGCGATGCGCGCATGCAGCAATGATCTTTTCGAGGCTGAGACACAAAGCGGTTTTAGCCCAAAACGCAGGCGTCCCTGCATCACGATTCGCACTTCGAATCGCGATGCAGGGGCGTTTGCGTGTCTGGGCGTTGCTTTGTGGAACGCGACTAGATTAATTATGCCTCACCCTGTTTTTTCATACCCTACAAAGAAAATTTTTGCTTACTATTAAAATTCGATATGAATATAAAAAAACGGTGGTATATTAAAGCTGATTATGAGGAGGCGATTAAAATGTTAGCGGTTACGGGATTGACCTTTGCGTTCAAACGCAAGCCCATTTTGGATGACGTCAGCTTCACGCTGACAGACGGGCAAATCACCGGGCTAGTGGCGCCCAACGGTACTGGGAAGACCACGTTGCTGCGCTTGCTGTGCGGCCTGCTGCCGGTCGGCCAGGCACACGTTTTAGTGAATGGCATCGACCAGCGGCAAAAACACACGCAGTTTCTCAAACAGCTCTTTTTCCTGGAAAGCTCGTCCAATTTATACCCTGATCTGACAGTGCAAGACCACTTGCTGTACGTTAAGCGGGTGTGGCAATCGCCGGTCGACATTGGCGAAACCGTCGCCTCGCTGGGCATGCAGAGCTACGCCAAAACGCGCATCAAGCGGCTTTCCCTGGGGATGAAGCAACATGCGCTCCTGGCGATGTACATTGTTAGCAATGCCCAGACGATGCTGATCGACGAGCCCCTAAACGGCCTTGATCCCAGCAGTATCCAGCAGTTTGAAGCCATGTTTCGCCAGCTGCGCGAGGAAGGCAAGACGCTTTTGGTGTCGTCTCATCAGATGGACAGCGTGGGCCGGGTGTGCGATCAAGTCTTCTTTTTGAAGAATCAAAAGCTTGACGCGCTACCCAACGATGGCCAGGACATGATGGCGGAGTACACGACGCGCTTCTTAACGGAGGCGTCGTGATGTTCGCGCAGCTGAAGTTCGACCTCAAGAAGAACCTGTTTAGCAGCACCAATGCAGTGGTATACGTGGCCTTTATGCTGCTGCTGTTGACCACTTTTTCCTGGCGCTTGATCAAACCGATAGCACGGCTCGCGAAGTCGACGGCGCTTATCAGGCCGCGTTGCAGTCCGTGACTGGCACAATCAAGACGCTGGAAAAAGATCACGCAAAGACCGCCAAGCAAACGGCGCAATTAAACCAGAAGTACACGCAGCGCGACTATCTTCAGGAGATTATGACGCTCAATGCAAGCGTGAGCAGTCCGGTGCCGATGAACACGCCGACGGAGCTGGACCAGGCGCTGTTGAAGTACGCGCGCTATAACCTCAAAAAAACTCGGCAGGGCCAAACAGATGGCCTGGTCTTGATCGATCACCCCGATCGGCCCACTGACCCAACCCTTTTAGGCCAGCAGAAGGAAGTAACGTTTTACCGGTACTTGGCCTTACATCATTTGCGTGAACTGCCCCTGACTCAAACCGATGTCCCGGCGGCCGCGTACTTGCCGTTCCAGTTTCTCCGGCATGTGTCGCCGCTGTTGATCCTGGGCGTGTTTGCGCTACAGCTCGGGCAGCTGTTCACTACGGAAAAGCGGACCGGCACCATTCGGTTTATGAATAATTTGCCGGTCAACAAGCTTGCGCTGCTGACGGCGCGAATGGGGACTGTCTTGGTGTTGACGCTCCCACTGTTCGGGCTCGCACTGTTGACGGTGTATCTGATTGTCGGCTTTAAATTTGGCTGGGGCAACTGGCAGTACCCACTGGTGTACTCGCCTGATGGGCGGCACGTGGCGATCATGACAATGGCGAAGTTCATGGGGCTGCTCATCCTGATCCTGTTGGCCGCGGTCTTGTTCATGATGATGCTGAGCGCGCTGGTCAGTTTGTTCAGCGGTAACTTCGGCGTGAATCTGGCCGTTTGTGCGGCAGTGCTGCTGTTTGGGACAAACCAGGTGGCCGGATCGTCAGTGGGCCGCGGGGTGGCGCGTTGGCTGCCAAGCGGGTATTTTGATTTCAGCGGCGTGATCACACATCAAACCGCGTGGCCAATTCTCAGCATTGCCGGCGGCATCGTAGTTCTGCTTGCTTGGGCCGCGGCTTTGTACGGCCTGTGTGCGGTGATCGTCAGCCGGCGCCAGCGGCTATAAGGGGGAGCAGAGATGAAAGGACAAGTGATCCTGGAACTGAAGAAACAGCCGTGGCTCTTGCACCTCTTCTGGCTGATCATGCTCGTAGCGGTCATGGGGACCTTGGGCGTTGGCTGGGAAAACCACCTGCAACGGCATGGTGTGGGTTACCCAGAAACCGGGTTTAAAACCGACTGGGACAAGGCCACGACGGCCGGTGAAGCCGCTTGGAATATGCGCTACTTGGAACATGACATCAAGGCTGATACAAAAGCGGCTGCCAAGTTGCCTGCGGTCCAGCAGGGTGATAACAAGGCGCAAGCGCTGATGGAAACCATGCTGGCCGATTATCAAAAACGCGACTATCGGCACCTGAATCAGGCCATCCTGAAGGCCGCTCAAGAAGATCCGCAGGCAGTGAAAAGTATTGAAGAGCTCAATTATCTCAGCCCCAATACTGACGAACTGATCGCGCTGATGCGTTACATGGTCAAGCACCTGCCGAACCGCCTGATTCAAGTTGACGCGATGACATCAGTGACTGGTAATTTTGCCGCGATTTTCGGCCTTCAAAATTACTTCTCCGCTAGCAATGGTAAGGATGCAGAGGTGTTGACTGCACTTCTGCTGATCATGGGCCTCACGCTGTTTTGTTACGTCTATTTTCAGGACCGTCGGCTGACAACAGATACGATGATGCGCACTGCGCCAGTTTCGGGGATGAAGCAGGCGCTGATCCGCGGCGGGGTGACGCTGGGGCTGATCAACCTGATTTTACTGATTGCGGTCGTCAGCACGCTGCTTGCCATGAGTCTGCTGCCGGGCCATGAATTCGGTACGTGGCTGCAGCCACTGGTCTACACGCTGAACAGTCATGTCGGCACAACGTCGCTGGCGCAGGCCTTGGGTCAAGAATGGCTGATGATCAATCTGTGGTGGCTGGTGTTTGCCGGGCTGGCGTTTTGCCTCAGTCTGGTCAGCCGCAACCTGCTGGTGGGGATGTTGGTACTTGCGGTAGTGGCGTTCGCCAATCGCTTGCAGCTGTTGGGGCTGATTGATCCGGCACTGCGGACCTATGTGCCGAGTGCGCACACCGTTTTTCCTAACCTCATCTTGCACTCGGGCAGCTACGGTGAGGTGGCCTTCGGTACTGTGGTCGTAACCTTTGTGGCCTGGATCTTGGCCTTATTTATCTGTGGGGGCTTGATCCAGATGGCGCGGCAGCGGTTACGTTTTGCGGCAGCACGATAAAAAAACGGGTTCGCCTTATGTTGAGGCGAACCGTTTTTAACGGTTTAGGCAGCAGTTTTACGGCTGCGCAATGCCGTGATCAGCATCGGAATCAGGGAGATCACGACGATGCCGATTACGACCAGCGAGAAGTGCGCTTTGACGAATGGCTGGTTGCCGAAGAAGAACCCGGCCACGCAGCACATGGTCACCCAGAGAAACCCGCCGAGCAGATTGTAATGGATGAATTTCCCGTAGTGCATGTTGGAGCCGCCCGCCACGAATGGGGCAAAGGTCCGCACCAGCGGCATGAAGCGGGCAATGGCGATGGTTTTCCCGCCGTGGCGGTTGAAGAAGGCCTCGGCGGACTTTAACTTTTCGCGGTTGATCAGGCGGCCGAAGCGCGAGCTGTTCGAGGCGGCCAGACCTAGGTGGCGACCGATTTCGTAGTTGACGGTGTCGCCGATGACGGCGGCCGCCAAGAACACGGCGAACAGGAGCCAAACGTTCAGACCGTAAATCTCATTGGCGGCCAGGGCGCAGGCGGCGAAAAGCAACGAATCGCCCGGCAAAAACGGGAAAATGACTAATCCCGTTTCGATGAAAATCATGACGAACAGGATCAAGTAAGTCCAGTTGCCAAAGCTGTTGACGATTGTCACGAGATGCGTGTCGATGTGCAAGATAAAGTCGATCAGTTGGGTCATCGTTGTCCTCCGTTTACGAGTTTCAGTTGCGATAATTATACGGGGTCATCGGCTGGTAAAACGCCCGCTTAGGAGAACTTTAATAATTGTCGTCTTCCAGCTCCGGGTGGGCGTGGGCGAGTCGACTGGCTGCCGCGGCGGCAATTGCCCCCACGATATCGTCTAAGAAGGTATGGATAATTCCCGGCTCATGGGCGTTGAGCTTGGCCAAAATGCCCGGCTTGACGCGGTCGATGTAGCCGTAATTGGTGAAGCCGATCGACCCATATACGTTAACAATCGAGAAGGCCAGAATCTCATCGACACCATACAGACCTTCGTCTTCTTCAATAATGTGCTGAAGCGGCTGGTCGAGCTTGCCGGCCTCGGCCAGCTTGTCCAGCTGGATGCCCGTCATCACGGCATTTTGCACCTCACGTTTACGGAGCACAATCATGACGCTTTCCGTGGCGTCTTCTAGGGTGAGGCCGGGGATGAACTTGGCCTGTAAAAACATCACCAGTTCGCCGATGGCCTGCGGTTCCACGCCGCGTTCGTGCAGTAGGGCCAGTGTGTGTTCGTAAAGCTTCTGTTCATTCGTGACACTTTGTTGATCTGCCATAAAAATTACCTCTTTTTAATGGTAAAGCTGAGAGCTGTGCAGGGCCTGACGCCGGTCGGGATACAAGAAGCTCAGCGCCTCGTTGACCGCAATCGGCGCTTCACCGAAGCCGCTGGCGATCAGGTCGAGCTTGCCGGGGTAGCTTGCCGCGTCGCCGATCGCATAGATACCTTCACGGCTGGTTTGCATTTGCGAGTTGACTTGAATCTTGCCGCGGTCGAGCGTCACGTCCCAGTTGCGCAGCTGCCGATTTTCACTCATGAACCCGTAGTTAACAAGCAGTTTGTCTACGGTTAGGCTTTCCGTATGGTCACCGCGGACCTCTTTCAACCGGACCTCGATTTGGTGATTGGCGGCAGCGTCGACGCTTTCAATCAAAAATGGGGTGTGGAGTTGCACTGGACTCTGCTGGAGCTGATCGACACTGGATTCGAGTCCACGGAACTGATTGCGCCGGTGAATGAGGTCCACGTGCTGGGCGCGAGGCGCGAGTGCTAGGGCCCAGTCAATGGCCGAATCGCCACCGCCGGCAATGGCGACCTTTTGATTGTCAAAATCGGCCAGGTCGCGAACAAAGTAGAACACGTTCTGGTCGTCGAGCGCAGGGTCGTAGTCGACGGCGAGCCGCCGCGGCGTGAAGGCACCGCCCCCAGTCGCGATAATCACAGTTTTGGTGGCAATGACGCCTTGGCTGGTGGTCAGCAAAAAAGTCCCGTCTTCTTGGCGGTCGATGGTTTCAACAGTGCGGCCGGTCATGATCGTGGGATGGAAGTGGGAGACTTGCTGCTGCAGCTGACTGATTAGATCTGCGCCGCTAATGCCGGGTACGCCGCCAATGTCATAAAGAATCTTGGCGGGATACAGATTGCCAGTTTGGCCGCCGAGGTTTGCCAGGCTTTCCACTAGCGCAACGTCTGCACTGTGCAGACCTGCATAAAAAGCGGCGAACATGCCGACTGGCCCGCCGCCGATCACTGTAACTTCATATGTATGAGATGCCATTATTGTTCCTCGTTTCATCAAAAGAATTAACAGGCTAACCCTATCATATTTTGGCCTGCTCAACCACGTCCAGACTTTGGCCTGTGGTATACTACTGCCAACATGAAAAATAGGAGGCAGTTATGTATCCACAACTTGAGTTAGGCGATTTTACCGGGCAGCGCGCAATCATGAAAACCAGTCTGGGCACCATTACGTTTGCTTTGTTTCCGGAGCAGGCCCCGAAAGCGGTTGAAAATTTCGTGGGGCTCGCCATTCGCGGTTACTACGATGGCATTACTTTTCATCGTGTGATTCCAGACTTTATGATCCAGGGCGGGGACCCAACAGGTACTGGTGCTGGTGGTGAAAGCATTTGGGACAAGCCTTTTGAAGATGAATTCAGTGCGCATTTGTTTAATCTGAAGGGGGCTTTGTCGATGGCCAACGCGGGGCCCAACACGAACGGTAGTCAGTTCTTTGTGGTTTCTAACGAGCATTTAAATCCGCAGATGAAAGCTCAAATGCCAGCGGCTGGCTACCCCGAGGAAATCATTAAAGCCTATGCGCAAGGCGGCACCCCGTGGCTCGATGGCCACCATACTGTTTTTGGCCAAGTGATCGAGGGCATGGATGTCGTCGAGGCAATCAGCAAGGTCAAAACCACGGCCGACAAGCTAATACGGCAGTGACGATTGAATCTGTTGAGATTGCCTAGGCTTATTTGAGCCGGGAGTTTTAATTCTTTATAATGACAAGGTGACTATCAATAGAAATGAAGTGACAAGTTGAATTATCGAATTGGCGATATTGTAACCGGCAAGGTAACTGGCATCCAGCCTTATGGCGTGTTTGTTTTGTTGGATGACCGGCATCAAGGTCTGATTCATATCTCAGAGTGCCAGCACGGGTTTGTGAAGGCACTCGACGAATTATTTAAGGTGGGTCAGCGGGTCTCGGTGATTATTTTGGATATCGACGAGTTTTCCGGCAAAATTAGTTTGTCGGTGCGAGCATTACAGCCCGATCCGGCCATGACAACTTACCGCCATCGCAAACATTACTGGACGAATCGTAAAGTTCATGCCGGTTTAAACCCATTGCTGACCACCTCGATGGCTGGGTTGCGGAGTATTCGCACATATTAGACGCGCACACGATTAAGTAATCGTGTGCTTTTTTCGAATAATCGCGGGTACGCATAATTATTCGTTCGGGTAATTGACCGAATTGGGGCTTATTACGACTAAATTTGGCCGGTGTTTTTCGGCGTTGATTCTTTTTTTCACGAAAAAGTAAATTTGTGTTGACGCTAGGGGCTTAAGGCTGGTAAGATATTTGTTGTTGTCAAACGGGCAGGCCATTCCGGCCGGTCATCGCATTCGGTGATGTTGAATATTTATTCACATTGAAAATTCGGGTTTGACATCAATCTGCTGCTAAGATATACTATCAAAGTTGCCTTAAC
>NZ_BBAJ01000038.1 GCF_001311195.1 Lacticaseibacillus camelliae DSM 22697 = JCM 13995 | reverse complement strand
CCAGGCGCAGTTAGCTGGGGAGACGCCGGCTGCCGGATTTGAGGCCGAATCGCCGACCGCGCGCTACACGATTTCCACTCATGACCTGAACCTGTACGCCTTGACGTCTCTGGGGTTTATCCCGATTTTGACCGGGGCGCTGTGGCTCTGGGACAAGTTTGACGACATCGTCCCCAAGGATTGGGAGCACAACCTTGACCGCTACATGGCGCAGCTGGCCGCCGCGGCCTTGCTGGCGCTCATCGTGTTTGCGCTGATTATTGGCATTCTGATTTCCTACCTGCGCCTGCTGCAAAAATACTACCAGTTCACCCTGACGCAAAATGGCGACACGTTGACGGCGGCGCGCGGCCTGCTGAAGCGCACCCAGGTCAGCACGCGGCTGCGCCAACTGCAGGCGGTGCGCTTTTCGCAGACGGTGGTGCGCCAGTGGTTTCACCTGACGACGGTGCAGGGGCTGATCGCCTCGAACGCCTCGGACGATGAGACCAGTAACGCAATGGTCCTGATGCCGGTGGTCAAGGAGGACCAGGCGCTGGCCACCATGCGCCGCTTCATCACGTGGCTGCCGGCGGCGGTGCCGGCGCTTCAGCCGGTTTTGCGCAAGCGGTACTGGTACTACATCCGCAACGCTGTGCTGACCGGTGTGGGGCTGGCCGTGGGCATTTCGCTCGCCATTTATTTCTGGCGGGCGCGCTGGCTGCCCATCGCGCTAGGACTGAGCCTGGCCTGGCTCGTGTTTACCGCGCTTCAAGGGGCGTACGCCGCCCGCAGCGCCGGCGTGAAAATCATCTCGCCGGACTTGCTGGTCCTGCAAAAGGGCGGGTGGTGGCGCCGGCAGCGGTTCTTTGTGCGCCGCGAAAACATTCAGTCGCTTGAGGTCAACACCAGCTACTGGCTGGCCAAAAAGCAGGTCGCCCACGTGGTGATCAACGTGCGCGAAGGGGACGACAACGAGAACATCGAGGTCAGCTACCTGGAACAGTCTGTTGCCGACGCTGTGCGCGCCTGGTACCGGCCGGAAGATTTTCAGGGTGGCGACCTGATTTAGAGCGACACATGCAAATAGGCATCTCGGCGCGGGCCGGGATGCCTATTTTTGCGGTTTGGCGGTGGTTACTTGGCCAACTTAGCGGCGTCGATGATCGACTTCAGGTAGCCATCGGTGTCGGCGAAGGTCGCGCCGGAGACCACGTCGGTGATGTCACTCTTCTTGGTCTTGCCGTCTAACTCTTTAGTTGCGGCTTCGAGCTGCGCGATGGTTTTGCCCTTGGCGAAGTCGTTGATGGCGTCGGCGTTTTCCTGCCAAGTGTGGGTCGCCTTGGCTTCCTTTTTCATCAGACTGGAGTAGGCGTCGTCGTTGGCGCGCTCGGAGCGAGGACGGTGCCGGCCTTGGTGGTCTTACCAAAGTCGCTGTCGGAGTTCGGCACGCCGCCGAAGTCGCTGCTTGGCACGTACTGGAACTCGTCGACGAAGGTGTCGGCAATCTTGTCGCCCTGCATCGCGACGGTCACGATGGCAAAGGACTGCTTGCCGTGAGGGGCAGCGAGGGTCTGGCCGGTGGTGACGTTGTTATCGGTCGTTTCGATCCCGGTGGAGACCATGCCGGTTGTCGCGGCGTCGTAAATCGCCTGCAGGTAGCCCTTGGTGTCCACAAAGGTCGCGCCGGACACGACGTCGCTGACCTTCTTGGTAGCGCCCACGTCGCCGACTGCGGTCTTCACCTCGTCAATGGTCTTACCCTTGACGAAGGATTCGATGGCATTCGCGTTTTCCTGCCAGGTGTGGGTCGCCTTGGCTTCCTTTTTCATTAACGCGGAGTAAGGCTTGCTATTTTGGTATTTGGCGATCAGGATCTGGCCCTTGGGGAAGCCCTTGCCGAAGTCTGAATCCCCGTTCGGAACGGCGGTCCAGTCCGCACTTTTGGCGACGTACTGGAACTCATCGATTTTCGCGTCGACGATGGTGTCCCCATTCAGCGTCACGGTGACGGCGGCAAATGACTGCTTGCCGTGCGGTGCGGCGTACAGCTGGCGCATGACCAGCGTCCCTTTGCCGGGGACGGTGGCATCTTTAACGGCGCCGGTGCTGATCTTCACCTTGGCCGCTTTGGGCGCGGTCTTGGCACTGGAGCTCTTGCTGCTGCTATCCGAGGAACTGCTGCTGTTGCCGCACGCGGCGAGACTCAGCGTCATCAAAATGGTGGCACCGATAATCGTGATCTTCTTCATAAAAAGTCCTCCCTATAAAAACGCTTTCATGGATTATGTGAAGTGTATCACAGTGAACCCGGTTCACACCAGCAGAATATTCAACGGGTGAATCATTTGGCGGCCGGCGGCTAAAAAAATGCCTCATCCACGCGTGCAGCATGGGTGAGGCGTCGCCAAGTTGGCTAGATCATCTTATTCAAAAATAGGTTGAGTTCATCGAACACATCATCAAGGTAACCCTTGGCGTGACGGCTGCGACCACGGTGCGCAGGGTGAACGGTACTTGCGCACGGCTCAGGGCCTCACCCATTTGGAACAGGCCGCTGGTCGGGACGAACTCGTTCAGCGAATTGGCCAGGTACAGCGGGCCGGTTTTGGCAGTGACCCGCGGTGCCGGTGAGGCCTTTGCATAGTCGGCCGGCGCGATGTAGTTCGTCATGAACCACTTGTAAAAGGGGTCGTTGGGCCCGTCCTGATTAATGGTCGCGCTGGCCCGCTGGTTGAAGTCGCTAGTGTCGCCTTCCGCCGCGTCGACGTCCTGGTGTTGGCTCAGCCAGTTGCCAATGTCCAGAATGCCGGAAAGGGAAATGGCGGGCACGCCGTACTTAATGGCAAGCTCGACGGCCATATTGCCACCGGCGGAGCTGCGACTGCGGCCAAGTGATGTTTATCAAACGGCAGCTGCGCGGTTTTCACCCAGGTCATCAGCGTCTCCATGTCAGCTTGAGCGGCCGGGTAGTGGAAGGCCGGGGCGATGCGGTAGTTCGGGACCAGCACCTCGTACTGGCGCGCCGCCCAGCGCTCGGCCCAGTCCTCGTCTTTGGCCTTGTCGCCGCGGAACCAGCCCCCGCCGTGGATCTGAATGATCCCGCCGCGCGCCACCCCGTCCGGGCCGTAAATATCCAGGGTCAGGTGATTGGCCGCGTCGTAAACGACATCATGTTTGATTTGCATGGTACCACCTCCAGGGTCAGCTTAACCGGGTTGGCGGCGAAGTTCAAAAGATTTGACTTGCTGCGTTCAACAATCGCCACCGCTTGACAGCCTCATCCCATTTCGTATGATAACCTCAAGGAGGCGGGGGTTATGCAAGACGAAACGATTGCGGTGATGGCGGACGTGCACGGCAACCAGACGGCGCTGGCCGCCGTGCTGGCCGATGCGAACAAGCACGCCGCCACGCAGTACTGGTTTCTGGGCGATCTGTTCTTGCCCGGCCCGGCGGACGTGGGGCTGATCCAACTGCTCCAGGCCGTCCATCCTGAGGTGTGGCTGAACGGCAACTGGGAGCTGGACATGTACGCAATCATGGCCGGCCGCTTTCACCTGGATAATCCGGGGGATGTCTACGTGGCGCGGCTGGTCGAATACGCCTGCCAGCACGTGAGCGCCGCGCAGTGGCGGATGCTTCAAGGCCACCCGATCGCCGGCGAGCGCACGGTCAACGGCCTTAAAATCGGTGTGGCGCACAATCAGCGCACGCGTCCCGGCGGCCGTGACTTGTATCCGACCCAGCCGCAGGACCATTTTGACCAGTTCCTGACGGCGGATCAGGATCTCGCTGTCTACGGGCACACGCACCAGCAGCTGATGCGCCAGACGTCGGCCGGCCAGCTCGTGGTCAATCCCGGTGCGGTCGGCAGCCGTACTCGCCGTGGCACAAGTTCTTCGCCGACCAGCGGGCGCATTACGCGCTGCTGCACATCGACCGCCTGGGCCGCGTGGACGTGGCGTTCCGCAAGGTCGATTACGACATCCAAAAGGAGATCCAGCGCGCCATTCAGCAGCACGTGCCGTATCCTGAGTTGTATCGCCACCTGCGCGAAACTGGGGAGACGTCGACGCATGACCTGCCGCTGCTGCGCCGGGTCAACGCCGAGCACGGTTACGTTGAGCAAGTCGCCAAGTTTTTCCACAAATAACGCAAACAGCGCTCGCCATCCGTTACGGATGACGGGCGCTGCAGTGTCTAAACCTTGCTGTAGTAGCCAAAGAAATCGTAGCTCATGTCGACTTTCAGCCCGTGAAAGTTCGAAGTGAACTGCCAGGTGCCAACACTATCCACGCCGGGCTGGTCGGCCTGGTAGCGGGCGATCCACAGGTTGAGCTTCACCAGCTTGGCCAGGTTCACGCGGTGGTACCAGATCCAGCTGGCACTGGTGTACAGGTCCACTTTCGGGTAGCCGGCCTGCTTGAGCGTGGTGATGAACGCCGCCACGCGGGCAGTCGTGTCGCCTTTGATGCTGGCGTCTTCCAAGTCCAGCGCCATCACGCTGGTGTGGTTGAGGCCGCGCAGCTTGGCGGTGGCGGCGAAGTGGCGCGCCTCGGCCTTGGCCTGGTCGACGGTTTGGAACCTGGCGTAGTGGTAACCATGGACATGCATGCCCGCGGCCCAGGCGTTTTTGATCTGCGCTGGGGCCTTGGGGTTGCGGTAGGTTGTGCCTTCCGACAGCTTGACGATCACCGCCTTGGCGCCGGCCTTTTTTTTCAGCGATTGGAAAAAGGCGGCGGTGTCCGGGTTCCAGGAGGAGACATCAGCGACTAGTTCAGCCATTGAGTTCACTTCCCAACTTGCCGACGGCGGCGATCTCCTTGGTCAGCTTGGTGACCTCTTCGATCAGCACATCGAGGCGGTGCTCCACGCGGGTGATCAGCAGGTACGCGATCACGACGCCGCTGGCTTGATTGATTAGGTAATTGGTGAGTTGTGCATCCATTTTTTTCTCCTTGGGTGGCACTGACTTAAAGTTAGTATCTCATGTTTAACAAAAAAATGCCAACCGTTTTGGCTGGCATTTACGTAATTGACATAAACCTTTTTGCACAAGGCTGCCGCTCAGGCTTTTGGGAAAAACTTCAAAGCGGCAGGGCGTGCGTTAGTCCAGCTCCGATGCCGCGGCGGCTTGGTGCTGGCGGACAAAGTGGATCGTCAGGCCAATCGCCAGGCCAACCAGCGCAGGCGCGACCCAGCCCAAACCGAGGCTGGAAAACGGCAGGTAGGCGTCGCGGAAATGCGTGATGGCAAGGCCGAAGCCGCTTTTTGAGATCACGGCAGGGAACGAGGCAACCATGTCCATCAAGGCCGGCACCACGGTGAACGCGACCACGAAGCCGTAAACGACCGGGTCGCGGTGGAACAGGTGCGAGGCGACGGACAGGCCAATGAGCACCATCGCCAGCGGGTACAGGAACATCAGCATCGGCGTTGACCACTGAATGATGGTGTCGAGGCCGAAGTTGGCGGTCAAAAAGGACGCAAAGCTCATCATCGCCAGCCAGGCGCGGTAGCTGACCTTCGGAAAATGCTTGTGGAAGTCCTGTGCGAAGGCTGCGACCAGCCCCACCGCGGTGGTCAGGCAGGTCAGCGTCAGCATCGCGGCCAGCAGCGCGTGGCCGGCGGCGCCAAAGTAGTAGGTGACAATTTGGTTGAACGCCGTGCCGCCTTCGGAGCTGACGGCGAAGTGATTGACGGACATCGCGCCCAGGCCGATCAGCAGGAGGTAAACCAAACCGATGGCGGCGGTGGCCAGGACCCCAGCCTTGGCCGTGAACTTGGCAACGTCGCCGTCTTTTTTCAGGCCAAGGCCGCGCACCGCGGTGACGACGGTGACGCCAAAGGCCAGCCCTGCCAGCGCGTCCATCGTGTTGTAGCCCTGCAGGAAGCCGTTCAGGAAGCCGGCGGACTTGTAATCAGCTGTCACGGCCGCCGCGCCAACGCTGCCCATGCGGTTCAGGTAGCCGGCGAAGAACAGGACGAACAGCAGGACCAGAAAAGTCGGGTTCAGCACCTTACCGATGGCGCTGGTGATCTTGGTTTCCTTGTAGGACAGCAGGAATGCGGCCACGAAGAACAGCGCGGAGAAGACCAGCAGGCCGCCTTGGGCCGCCGCTTTTGGCAGCATCGGCGCAACGCCGGTGGTGAAGGCAACGGTCGCGGTGCGCGGCGTGCCGAACAGCGGGCCGATGGTCGCGTGAATCAGGATCATGAAGCAAGGGCGAACCACTTGCCAAGCGGCAGGCCGACGTCATAGACCCCCTTGGCGTGGGTGGCGGAAATGGCAAGCACCGACAGCAGCGGCAGGACCACCGCGGTCACCAAGAAGCCCAGCGCGGCCGGCAGCCAGTTGGCCCCGGCGAGCTGGCCGAGGTGGAGCGGGAAAATCAGGTTGCCGGCGCCGAAGAACAGGCCGAACAGCATTGAGGCGACCACCACATAGTCGCGCGTTTTTAATTTTGGTTCAGTTAGTGAGTCCATCAACATTCCTCCTGCGCTAATGCGCTTGCCATGAGAAAAAGAAAAAGCACCCCGATCTCCAACTGGAGATCAAGGGTGCTTTTGCACGTTACCACCTTGAGTACGCGAAACTGTCGCCAGCTTCGCCTCGACATGTACGGCCCGAAGGCGATACACGGCCACTGTAATGGGTGGCAGCCATGACCCGTTACTCTTGGTTCGGGGCCCTGCTCGAAAGGGATATTCACCAACTGTCGCCATGCTTCCTTGCACCTCACGAAGCTCGCTGAATGACAACTGTTGATTACTGGTCTTTCTCATTGCAATTTGATTTGTTGAAAATGAGTATACGGTTAGATTGAGGAACCGTCAAGCCTTATCGGCCAGAAAAGTTTCAGCTGATGAACTTGAACTTGCTCCACGGCTTGATGAAGTCCAGCAGCATCAGCTCTTCCGGCGCAATCGTCCCAATTTTATTTTTCCGCGGCTCTTTGTGTGGCTGGAGGACGATTTGCAGCTCGTTTTTGTAAATGCCGAAGCCGTCGTT
This sequence comes from Lacticaseibacillus camelliae DSM 22697 = JCM 13995, assembly GCF_001311195.1. Lineage (GTDB taxonomy): Bacteria > Bacillota > Bacilli > Lactobacillales > Lactobacillaceae > Lacticaseibacillus > Lacticaseibacillus camelliae. Next base: position 14,431 of record NZ_BBAJ01000038.1, on the reverse strand, counting down.
GCCGACCAGCACGTCGCCGCGCTGGAACTCCTGCTCGTTATCGTGCGGGGCGTTCGGCACCGCCTTGTAGGTGACTCGCGGCTGGGTCGAACGGATCACGTTGGGGTTGATGTCGCCGCGGCGGAAGTGCTGCGGGGTCAGCGCCACGGTTTTCTCAATGTCATTGACGTCCTTGACGAAATCAATGTGGAACTGGACCTGGTAGCGGTTGATCTGGCTGAGCCGTTTCAGTTCGTCCTCGCTGGCGTAGGCGTTGCCGATCAGCACGTCATCGATCAGGCCCGAAGCCCACAGGTGCTTGGCCTGAACTTCGATGGGCAGGCGCCGGTCGGCTTCCAAAGTCGGCAGGCCGTCGTTGACGTTCCACGGGCCCATGTTCCCGACCTGGCTGGCGACAAACGCGGCAGAGTGAATATTGAACTGGCGGAAGCGCTTGGAGCAGGCCTCAAAGAAGTCGTACGGCAAGGCCGTGCCGACTTGCGGGTAGAAGTTGTGGCAGCCGTAAAGGTAAGGCGTGTTGGCCTGGTAGCTGATGATGTTGTTGAGGTAGTCGACGTTATTGGACATGTTCAGCTCGATGATCAGGCCATACGGGTTGTATGAAAGCAGGGCCTCCGTCGCGCCGTCAAAGCCCTGGTCCAGCCGAATGCCGTCGACGTGCAGGTCGGCGAAGAACTTGAGGTCGGAGTAGGAGATCCCCAGCTGGTCAAAAATGCGCGGGGACACGTCGATGATGGTTTGGTAGCCGAGCTGCTTGGCCACGTCGACGATTTTTTGATACTTCGCCTTGGTTTCGTCTACTGAATTGCCGGCCTCCAGCATGCTCATGAACAGGCGGGTGAAGCCGTACTTCTTGCCGAGTTCCAGATAGGCCTTGTTCTTCTCGAAATCACTGTGATCCGGGTAAATCGAAAGGCCGAGTTGCCGCATTGTCAAAATACATTCCTCCGAATATAAGGCTGCGTAGGGTCTGCGCTTTTAGCCTGATTAAGGCACTCAGGCGTTGCAGACCCGGATCGTGACTATGCTTCTTTTTCTTGCCACCGGTGCCAGAACAGCACCCCGCGCGAGTTGTTGGTCGTGACCACCCGGGCTTGAATTGGGTAGCGCGCGCGGATGGTTTCGATCAGGGTGTGCCGGAAGCTTTCATTATGAACCAGCACCGATCCGGACAGTGCCAGCTTGAGCGGGGTCGGCTCAGCGTAGCGGTTCAGCAGGACTAAGACTTCCTGGGCGAGCGCCCGGGCCGATTCCGTGATCACGCGCTGGGCTGCTTCGTTACCATCATCAGCCGCGGCTGCCACCTTGGCCGCAAAGGCGGCAAGGTGCGCGCGATCCAGCTGGTAAAAGCGGCGCACGGCGGACGGCATCGAGTTGGCCTCAAGCAGCGCCTCGCAAAGCGTGATCAGGGGACTGCCCTCGCCGCGGTCATGGGCCGCCAGCGCTTTTTTTTCATCGCCAAAGCGAAGATCTGGTAGGCCGAACCGGTGTCGCCAAGCAGCTGCCCCCAGCCGCCAACGCGCAGGAACTGGCCGTTTTGCCGGCCGTACGTGATTGAGCCGGTGCCGGCAATCACCAGCGTGCCATCAGCGCCTTCCAGCCCATTCAGCAGCGCCAGTTCAGCGTCGTTGATCACGGCGGTGGGGATGCCGAGGTCCTTTTCCAGCTGAGCCGCCACGCTGGCGCCGTTGCCTGTGGTTGCGACCCCGGCGATTCCTGCCAGGATCTGCGTGCAGTGCTGGTCGGATAGATCTGCGGCCAGGTGTTTGATCACGCGCTGCAAGTTGCGCATCGTGCCTGGACCGTCCAGCAGGATGTTGCCAGGCCCGGCGGTGGTTTGGGCCAGCTGGTTGCCACTGTCATCCCAGGCGGTGGCGACAATGTGCGTGCCGCCGCTGTCGATACCGATTTGATACGTCATGGTGCTGCCTCCCTGTCTGGAATTGTGCGGGTTGATTACCCTTACATCTTAGCAACGTGAAATATTTTTTCAAGGTTTTATTGAATTATTTGGTTTTTTTGTTTTATAAAGGGAACGAGTAAAGAAGAAAGGACCTGATCAAAATGGCCTTGATCACATTAACGCGGGCGTCGCAGCGCCTGCAAAACCAGATGCGGACCACCGTGGTGCTGCCGGATCAGTTGCCAAGCCAGCCGCTGCGCACACTGTGGCTGTTTCACGGCCTGGGCGATGACGGCTCCGGCTGGCAGCGCAAAACGGCCATTGAACCGCTGGCAGTGCGCGATAACGTGGCGGTTATCATGCCGGAAATGGACCGCAGCTTCTATCAAAACGAGGCGGCCGGGGCGCCGTACTTCGATTATCTCACGAAGGAGCTGATCCCGACCATGCGGCAGCTCTTGCCGCTGGACGCCACCGCCGCTAACAATTACGTGGCCGGGAATTCCATGGGTGGTTTCGGTGCCATGATGCTGGCCGCAGCGCACCCGGACTGGTTCAGTGCGGTGGCCGCGATCTCCCCGGTGGTCGATCTCGCCGTGGTGCCGAGCATCATGCCGGACTACCGGCGCGTCTTTGGCGAAAAGGTGCCGACGGATCTGCTGCGGCAGACGCTGAAGGCCGCAGATCAGCAAGCGCTTGGGCGGCTGCGGTGGTACCACACCATCGGGGATGCCGACTTCATGAAGCAGGTCAACGATGACTTCAACGACTTTTTGACGCAGGACCTGAGCCTGCCGGTCACGTACCAGACTGGGCCGGGTGAGCATGACTGGTTCTTCTGGACCCGGGCACTGGTGCAGGCCTGGACCTGGCTATTTGATTCGAGTAAGGAGCTTAACAATGGAAAACACAACTGAGGCGCGTAATCCCGCGACCACGCACATTGACGTCATGAGCACGGCAGACATTTTGAAAACCATCAACCAGCAGGACCAGCAGGTGCCCAAGGTCATTGCCGCCCCTGAGGTGATGACCCCGTTGACGCAAATCGTCGACCAGGTCGTGGCCAGTTTTCGCCAGGGGGGGCGCCTGTTTTACATCGGGGCCGGGACTTCCGGCCGGCTGGGGGTACTCGACGCGGCGGAGTGTGTGCCGACGTTCGGGGTTTCCCCCGAGATGGTGCAGGGGCTGATCGCCGGCGGCAAGCGGGCCATGACCGAGGCCGTGGAAGGCGCTGAGGACAGTCAAGAAGGCGGCGCGGCCGACCTCAAGGCGCATGCGTTAAGCGCCAAGGACTTTGTTGTTGGCCTGGCCGCCTCGGGCCGCACGCCGTACGTGATTGGCGGGCTCGATTACGCCAAAAGTGTCGGTGCCGGCACGGCCGCCTTGTCCTGCAACCACGGCGCCGCCATTTCGGCCCATGCCGACCTGGTGATCGAAGCGGTTGTCGGCCCGGAAGTCGTCACCGGGTCCACGCGCATGAAGGCCGGCACCGTGGAGAAACTGCTGCTGAACATGCTCTCCACGACTGCATGATCAAGTTGGGCAAGGTCTACGGCAACTTGATGGTCGACGTGAAGCCGACCAACATCAAGCTGGTCGACCGGGCCAAGCGCATTATCATGGCGGCCACGGGCGTTGATTTTGCCACGGCGGCAAAGTACTACGAAGCGGCTGAGCACGAGCCGAAAGTGGCCATTGTCATGATTGACGCGGACACAGATTTAGCCAACGCGAAGGCGGCCCTGAAGCAAAGCGACGGGTTTATCGCCAAAGCCCTGAAAATCCTGAAATAGTTTTTCATGAAATGTGAGGAAAACTGACAAAATCGCTTGTCAGGTTATTGGTGGGCACGTATTCTTGTTTTTGAAGGAGGTATACCAATGTCAGTACGGGGATGGATCCTGAACGCGCGGGCAGAATTGTCCGAGGCGGAGGATAAGGTGGCGAAATTCATTCTCGCTCACCCGGAGCAAGTGATCGGCATGACCGCAGCCAGCTTGGCGAAGGCGGCAGGGTCTTCTCCCGCCTCGGTGATCCGGCTCACGAAGAGTCTGGACATCGATGGCTTCACCACGCTGAAGATCCTGCTGTCATCTGACTTGACCAAGACGCCCGATGATCCGCAGAACTTCGCGGACATCACGCCCAATGAGCCGCTGCCATCGATCAAAAGTAAGCTTTTGTCCAGTGCCTTGCAGTCGATTCGCGAAACCACGGACCAGGTCAACCAAGACGAGGTCGCGGCGTTGGTCAAAACCGTGAGCAAGGCCAAGCAACTGTTTGTGTTTGGTATCGGCGCTTCGAATCTGACCGCCGAAAACATTTGTCAGAAGTGGAATCGCATCGGCACCCCGGCCGTCGCTGATAATGACCTGAACTCGCTTTTGCCCAAGCTGGTCAATGCGCGTCCCGGGGATGTGCTGTGGTTAATCTCCAACTCGGGGGAGACGCCTGAAGTGTTGGTGGCCGCGCAGTTTGCCAAGAAAATTGGCGTGAAGCTGGTCTCATTGACCCGCTTTGGCAACAACAGCCTGGCCAAGCAGTCGGACATTGCGGTGCACACCTCGCAGCCCAAGGAGGCGGCCAACCGCATCGCGGCGACCAACTCCCTGCTGGCTCAGTTCATGATCGTCGACATTATTTTCTATGATTTTGTCAGCCGCAACTTCAAGCAGACCTCCAAGGCCTTGGCGGATTCGCACCAGGTCATTCGTGATTACAAGAAGCGGTTGTTGTAATTGCCTAGACCAATTTTTACCGTAAAATGAAATGACAGAATTTCAGATTTTTTAGCCAAATCAGTTGAAATTTAATTTCAGGCTGGTAAACTTCAGGGTGAAGGCGCTTTCAAAACCGCCCAGATGCAATTATTCTCAAGTTAGGTTAGGAGTGAGTAGTTTGGATAAGATGATGAAGTGGGTCGAGAAAAGACTCGTCCCACCAATGGCGAAGATTGGGACTCAGCGCCATCTGTTAGCCATTCGTAACGGGGTTGTGTCCTCACTGTCCCTGGTTTTGATCGGGACGTTCTTCATGGTTTTCATCAACCTGCCAATTAAGGCGTGGGCTGATGCCTTGGCACCGTACTCAGCGACCATCGTGATCCCGTACCGGATGACCATGGGCCTGATGGCGATTTACGCCACGTTCGTCATGGGTCAAGATTTGGCCAAGTCCTACAACTTGGATGGCGTCACCGGTGGGATCTTGTCACTGGGTGCGTTCTTCATGCTGCAGCAGCCAATTAACGTGCTGACCCCGAAGGCAAAGCCGCTTGGTTTTGTCATTCCGATGGCTAACCTGGGTGCTTCCGGCATGTTCGGCGGCATCTTGGCCATGATTTTCGCGGTTGAGGTTTATCGCTTCTTCAAGACGCACAACGTGACGATCAAAATGCCCGAGCAGGTGCCACCAGCGGTTGCCCGTTCGTTTGAAGCGCTGATCCCAGGCGCCGTGATTCTCACCTTCGTGTGGGTGATCCGCGATGTGCTCGGCTTTGACGTTAACGCCGCGCTGCTGGCGCTGTTCCAGCCGTTGACTAACATACTGGGCAACAACCTGCTCGGGGCTTTGCTGCCAATGTTCCTGATCCACCTGCTCTGGAGTTTCGGGATCCACGGGATGTCCATTGTTGGTTCCGTTGTTCGGCCGATGTGGCTGATCATGCTGAACGCCAACGCCGATGCGCTGGCGAAGGGCACCGCGGCAACCAAACTGCCATACATTGCCCCTGAACAGTTCTACCAGTGGACCGTTACCATTGGTGGTGCCGGGGCGACCCTGGTCGTTGCGATGATGTTCCTGACGATCTGCAAGTCTAAGTTTTTGAAGGAAGTCGGCCGGTTCTCCATCGTGCCTGCCATTTTCAACATCAACGAGCCGATGATCTTCGGCGCGCCAATGATGCTCAACCCGTACATGTTCATTCCGTTCAACCTGGTCCCACTGGTCTTGACGACGATTTCGTACTTTGCCGTTAAGTTCGGCTTGGTCAACGGCTTCACCACGATCCCTGCTTGGACGCTGCCAGCCCCAATTGGTGGTTACCTGTCCGCTGGGAACGACTGGCGCATGGTTGTGCTGATCTTGTTCAACCTGGTCGTGGCGACGGTGATTTACTTCCCATTCGTTAAGGCCTACGATAACAAGATGTACTCTGATGAAATCAGCGGCAACGGCCAGGATTCTGAATCTCAGGCTAAGCGTGACGCTGAGGCTGCCACTAACTAACAGGATTTGAGGTGCTGATATGTTTTACTGGTTACTCGTCTTCGCCGGCTTTCTGGTTGTGCTCGCTCTGAGTCAGTGGGCGATCGCCGGGCTCAAAGCGCGGAACATCAACATTAACCGCTGGATTTGGGCGCTGTCGGCGTTTCTGGTGATGATCATCCCGTATCTGATCTGGCCGCACATGAACAGTGTGGCGTCGGCGTTCTTTTACGGGTTCTGCGCGCTCTTCGCGGTGATCTTCATGACCGAAGAGCACAGCTACTTCCTGAAGAAGGGTCACATGTAAAATTGGCACCAAGGCCGCCGGCAATGTTGTCGGCGGCCCTTTTGTGTGCCTGTTGAGCACGCAAAAGGGCCTACCACGGCAGCGGTAGACCCAAAAGGCTATGCGTAATAAGTGATACTGCCCAAAATCACCGGTCGGCTGGCTCCGGTGGCGCTGGGGACGTTGCTGGGCAAGTGATGCAGGGTTTGGTTGCCGAGAATCGTCATGGCAATGGCCTCCTTGGCGTCGGAGCGGAAGCAACTGTTCCTGGGTCAGGACCTCAACGCCAGGGGCCGCCTGTGCCAGCATGGCAAGCAGGGTGGGATTGTAACTGCCGCCGCCACCGACGATCAGCTGCGTGCCCGCTGGCGCAAACGGCTTGATCGCATCGGCGATGGTCTGGGCAGTGAGTGCGGTGGCCGTGGCGATCCAGTCGTTTGGCGCCAAGTGGTACCGAGCAAGTAACCCTTCAGTATATTGCTGACCAAACACTTCGCGGCCGGTGGTTTTGGGCGGCTGCTCGGCGAAGTAAGGGTGCTTCAGCAGTTCCTGCAGCACCGCCTGGTTGACCGTGCCCGCTGCGCCGTGCTTGCCGCCGTCATCGTACTCCGTGTGGAAAAAGTGGCGGCAGAGCTCGTCGATGACCATGTTGCCGGGGCCGGTGTCGAAGGCAAACAGGTCTTCCAGTTGGGCGTTTTGCTTGATGATCGTCGCGTTGCCGATCCCGCCGATGTTTTGCAAAATGCGCGTGTGCGCGGGGCTGCGGTACAGGACGTATTCGGAGTAGGGAACAATGGGCGCCCCTTGACCGCCGACGGCCATGTCCCGGGAGCGAAAGTCGGAGACCACGGTGGTGTGCGTCAGCTCCGCGATGATGGCCGCATTGCCCAGCTGCAGGGTACTGCGCGTTTCGCCTGTGGGTGGGTCCGGCAGGTGATACAATGTCTGCCCGTGGCTGGCCACAAAGCCCAGGCTGGCGCTCGGCACGCCGGCCGCTTGGCAAACCGCCAGCACTGCGTTGCCGAACGCGTGGCCCAAGGCGAAGTCGAGGCTGCACAGCACTTCCACACTGGACGTGGCGTTGGCCAGCTGGGCCGCAATCTGGGCCTTTTGCGCGGCGCTGAAGGGGACAGTCGTGAACTGCTTCAGCTGAACCTTGGTCTCTTCACTGACACCGGTGATCTCGACTAGAGCGGCGTCCACCCCATCCAGGGAAGTGCCTGACATTAATCCGACTGCTAACATAAACGCGGCCTCCTTTTGTTCTTATGATAGCGCATCGGGCCTGGCAGTGAAATTTTGTTTCAGCACCCAGCCAAAAAAGTTTGCGCCGGGCCTGGCGCCTCGATACACTGAGAAAGGAAAAACAATTCGCTCAGGAGGCAATCATGGCAACTCAGGATGAACTGAAGAAGCAGGCGGCCGCGCAAGCCGTCGCAATGGTGCGGCCGAATACGGTGCTCGGCGTTGGGACCGGCTCGACGGTGGCCTTTTTCATCGACCTGCTAGGGGCGCGCAACCAGCAGACCCCGCTGAATTTGAAGGCCATCGTCACGACGTCGAACCGCTCCAAAGAGCAGCTTGAACAAAACGGGTTCACGGTCAGCGAGCTTGCGGACATTGACCAGGTGGACCTGTGCATCGACGGCGCCGACCGCGTCGATCACCACCTCGACGGCATCAAAGGCGGCGGCGGGGCGCTGACGCTGGAGAAAAATGTCGCGATCAACGCCAAGCACAACGTCTGGATCGTCGATCAAAGCAAAGTGGTCGACCGCCTCGGCGGCTTTCCGCTGCCGGTCGAGGTCCTGCCGGTATCGTGTGAGCAAAACTTCCGCCGCTTTGAAGCGCAGGGCCTGCAGCCCGCTTACCGCCTCAAGGCTGATGGCAGCCGGTACGTCACGCACTACGGCAACTACATCATCGACTTGCATGTCGACCCGCTCCCGATTCCGGCCGGGCTGGCGGCCATGCTGGACAGCACGGTGGGCGTGGTCGAGCACGGCCTGTTTCTCGGCATGACCGATGAAGTCCTGATCGCCACCGAATCAAAAATCGAGCACTGGACCAGGCGCTGAGCGGCCCACCAAATCAGTAAAAAACAGGGCAGGAATCTGTGACGGATTCCTGCCCTGTTTGACGACTCACTCGTTTTGATCAGTCGAAGTAGTGCCGCACGATGGCCTCGTACTCCTTGATCACGGTGTGGTAGCGGTCCAGGGAGACGTACTCGTTGATCTGGTGGCTGAGGTTTTTGTCCTCGTCGCCAGGACCGTAAATGATGGTCTCAAACTTGTTCTTGGACTTGGTGAAGTCGGAGGCGTCGGTGGCGCCGTGGGAAATCGTCAGGGCCAGCTTCTTGCCGGAAACGGACTCGATGGCCTCATTGGCGCGGGTGACCAGCTTGCTGTCGGTCGGCGTCAAAACGGGGTAGAAGGTGTGAGTCAGCTCGAACTTGAGCGAGCCGGCACCTGCCGCATCGATTTTGGCCACGGCGTCCTTGAGGCGCGCCGTGACTTTTTCGTTGATGAAGCTCGGCGTCGGCCGGATGTTGCCGGCCAGTTCGGCGTAGTCGGGGATGGTGTTGACCTGATCGCCGGCCTTCAGCACGGTGACGCTGTGCACCAGCGGCCCGATGACCGGATCGACCGGGACGTCGTCGAACAGGTGGCGTTCGGCGACGATGAAGTCAGTTAGCTTCACGATGGCGTTGGTGCCCAGCGCCGGCAGTGAGGAGTGAGCGGACTTGCCGTAGCTCTTGACCTTGTAGTTGTATGAACCGGCGTGGCCAAACTCGATTTTTCCGGCGGTCGGCTCGCCGACCAGCAGCGCGTCAATGTCGTCGGCATAGCCGGCGTCGGTCAGCTGCTGGGCGCCCATCGCGCCGTACTCCTCGCCGATGGTGAGAATCAGGCGGACGTGGTGGTCAAAGCCGCTTTGCTTGAGCGCGATGAAGGCCAGGACCTCGGCGGCTAGGCCGGACTTCATGTCCGAGGCGCCGCGGCCGTACAGCTTGCCGTCTCCGATGTGGCCCTCAAACGGCGGATACGTCCACTTGCTGAGGTCGCCGGTGTTGACGACGTCCTGGTGCCCGGTGAAGGCAAAAATCGGCTTGCCGGTTCCGAACTCGGCGACCAGGTTGTCGCGATTTTTGGCGTAAGGAATCAGCTTGCTGTCGATTCCGGCATCGGCCAGTTTCTTTTGAATCACGTGCGCGACCTGCGATTCGTTGGTCGCATTCGTGCTGGTATCAATTTGTACTAATTGCTGCAAAAATGCTGTTGCTTCGTCCATGGTGTGATCACTCCTTCGCACCAAAAGATAGGCGTAAACTTTTTAAAATGCAACGGTTGACATTAAAATTTGCTGTGCTATTCTGACGTTAAGTTAAAAATTACTGAAACGACGTTAAGTGAGTAGCGCAGCTGGGACTGACCAGAAAACCCGAGTTGATGAGAGCGGGGTAGTGAGGCAGCGCGAAGATGGCTTGACAGAATAGGCACACCGAGCGTAAGCAAGGCTGTGATGGACGGCGACCATTATCTCGCACACAGATGATTGTCTGTTGCTGAGGGCTGGTTCGCCAGCCGAATTAGAATGGTACCGTGGGTCCGCTCACTTCTAACTAACCAAGTTAGAAGTGGGCGGACTTTTTTGCGCAGTCCGTTAGTGGTTTACCACTTACGGACTGCCACTCGACGCGGGTCGCGCTTGCGCGACCTGCTAGAGAAGCAGCGCCTGTTAGCGCTTTGCCGTCTACAGCCTGCCACTCGATGGCAATCGTGCCTGCACGATTGGCTAGAGCAGCCACCTCGCACCATCGCCCACTGAACATCGTTTCACCCGCAGGAAAAAATTTGAGGAGGATCAATCATGAAATTACGCTTTAAGGTTTTGGCAGTTGCAGCTGTTGCATTGGGAACACTGCTGGCCGGGTGTGGCAAGAGTGCATCCGCGGCCCCGAAGACCCAGAACGTCTCGGTCGGCATCGTCGGCGCGGATAAGACGGTGTGGAAGGCCGTCCAGAAGCAGCTGGATAAGGAAAATGCGCACATCAACTTGAAAATCAAAGAGTTTGGCGACTACAACCAGCCAACTCCTCGGTCGAGGCTGGGGACATTGACCTGAACGCGTTCCAGCACCAGTTCTTCCTGGATAACTGGAACAAGTCCAACAAGGGCAATCTGGTCAGCATCGGCAAAACCGTCCTGGCGCCGCTGGCTGTGTACTCCAAGAAAATCTCCAGCCTGAACGACTTGAAGAAGGGCGACACCGTGTCGATTCCAAACGACCCGACCAACGAAGGCCGGGCGCTTGAGCTGCTGGAAACCGCCGGCTTTATCACGCTGAAGAACACTGAGCTGCCAACTCCTGCCGACATCAAGACCAACAAGCTGGATCTCAAGGTCAAGCCGCTGGACGCCGCGCAGCTGCCGCGGACACTGGCGGACGTTGACGCGTCGGTCATCAACTCCGGCATTGCGGTTGACGCTAAGCTGAATCCGGAAAAGGCGATTTACCGCGAGAAGATCACCAAGAAGTCTCAGCCTTGGATCAACATCATTGTGGCCCGCAAGCAGGATCGCAACAACAAGACGTACAAGAAAATCGTGAAGGCCTACCAGACTAAGGCCGTGGCCAATGTCATCAAGAAGACTTACAAGAGTACTGAAGTGCCGGCTTGGAACTACAAGTTCTAACGCCGTTTCCAAAAGCCTAGCAGCGGACCGATTCAAGCGGTCTGCTGCTTTTTTGCTGTGATAAAATAGAAGGCAACGAATACGGGGAGGCGGCCAGTTGAACATTTTATTCTGTTGTGCAGGCGGCGGCTCATCCAGCCTGTTCTGCGCCCGAATGGTCAAGGGCATCAACGCGAATGAACCCAGCCTGACCGCGCGCATGGACGACATTAGGAGCTTTCTGCAATATGAGCGGGTTTCCTCCACCGACCTAGTGTTCACCTATGGCAGCGTGGATGCGGTCCGGCCCGACACGGCCTATGACATTGGGACGCACATCGACGCCGTGCTGGTGGCGCCGCAGGTCCGTTTCCGTACCCCTTACCTGAAGCGTTACCTGGCCAACTACCCCACAATTGTGCAGGACATCCCGATGCGCCTGTTTGGCATGATGGATCCGGTTCAAGGCGGCAAAATGCTCACCGGGATTCTGATCACGCTGGATTTGATGCGCGGTTCGCAGGCGGGCGCCTTTGCCACCAAGGCGGCGGACAAGGACCTGGAGATCCTTGTCTACGGCGCCTCACGAACGGACAAGGGCTGGCAGGCCGCAGCCGCTAGCCTCGAGAAAATGGGCATTCGCAGCCTGCAGGACAAGTACTCGCTGGCGGGGCTTTACGATTTTGAGCCAGCGCACGACTTCGAGGTGCGCTGGCTGTTCGGTCCGCAAGTCAGAACAATTGACATCGCGAAGGTCGCCCGGCAAATCGACGGCGTGTTGCGCTTTGATGACGAACCGGCCGATGGGGTGCGGCGCTGGTATGATGACTATAAAATCCCCAGCGCCTGGCTCGACGCGCGGTTGGTGCAATCGCCGGGCCACACCGACGAACTCACGGCGCAGCTGCTGGACTTCCTGCTGGCGGTCGACTTTCGCGCTGAGGCGACGTCAGGCATCGCGGTCAAGCGCTTTGAGACGTTGAAGCCGCCGAAGACCACGAAACGCTGGGGGATTTTTACCTGGTCAAACTAAAAACCGATCAGGCTGAGACATAATTCCCGAAGTCGCGTTCCACAAAGCAACGCCCAGACACGCAAACGCCCCTGCATCACGATTCGAAGTGCGAATCGTGATGCAGGGACGCCTGCGTTTTGGGCTAAAACCGCTTTGTGTCTCAGCCTCGTCGGTTTTCCTGTTACTTCGGTTACTTGGTCGCGGCGGCCTCTTGTTTGTGGCAGCTGAGCGCGTAAATCGCCGACACTGCGGCTGCCGCCTTGGCCGTTGGCACCGTCAGCATCAGCCCGATTTTCGATGCACCTTGGTTGATGACAGAAGGCTCGATGCCGGCGTCGGCCAGCGCCACCATGATGCGGGCGACCAGGTCCGGCCGCGCGTACAGACCTTCGCCGACCACCATCACAATGGCGAAGTCGGGCAGCCATTCGAGCTCGTCGGGGTGAATCTGGGCGCGCACCTCGGCGGCAATTTGGTCCTTGATCTGCGGCGTGAGCTGATTTTCGTCGATGATGATGGTCAGGTCGTCGATCCCAGACGGCATGTGCTCATAGGAGACGCCGTACTTGGCGAGGATCTGCAGCAGCTTCAAGGTGAAGCCGACTTCCTGGTTGATCAGGTAGTGGTGCAGGTAAAGCGCGGTGAAGCCTTTTTTGGCCGCCACGCCGGTGATGTGGTGGTGATGCTGGACGTTTTTGGTCGGCGCAATGATTGTGCCAGGCGCGTCCGGCTGGTTGGTGTTTTTGATGTTGACGCGGATGCCCGCCTCGATCACGGGGATCAGCGCCTCGTCGTTGAAGACGGAGAAACCGGCGTAGGCGAGTTCCCGCATTTCCCGGTAGGTCAGGGTGTTGATGGCGCGCGGGTGGTCGACAATGCCGGGATCGGCGGCGTAGACCCAGGACACGTCGGTGAAGTTTTCGTACAAGTCGGCGGCCAGGCCCTTGGCGAGGATCGAGCCCGTGATATCCGACCCTCCGCGGGCAAAGGTCAGTATGTTGCCAGCCTCGTCATAGGCGTAAAAGCCGGGCACGACAATGATCTCACCGGGCTGCAAGACAAACTGGGCGAGGCGGCCGTAGCTTTCCTCGTCCACTAGGGCGGCGCCGGGCTTGCCGGTCAGGGTGATGCCGAGTTCCTTGGGGCTGACGAACCGTGCGTTCATGCTAGGTGCGCCATCACGGCCGCCACCAGCTGCGCGTTCATGTGCTCCCCCTGCGCCATGAAGGCCGAGCGGAGGTAGTCCACGCCGGGGTAGGTGGCTTGGCGAGTCGCTGCAGGTGCTGTCGCAGCCGGGCCACCACGTCATCGGTCAGGGCAAAGTGCTGCTGGATCTCGGTGTAGCGCGCCAGAATGGTTTCGATCAGCGCTTCGGGATTCTTGCCCGCAAGCACCTGGTCGGCCAGCTGGCCCAGCAGGTCGGTGACTTTCACGTCGGTTTTGCTGCGCTTGCCCGGCGCGGACACGACCACGACCTGGCGCGTCGCATCGGCCTGCACGATTTTAACCACTTTGGCCAGTTGTGCGCCGGTGGCCAGTGATGACCCCCCAAATTTGATGACTTTCATGTTTGTCTCCCCGTCCTCTAATCAATTGGCTCCAACATAACCAAAGCGGTCGGTCCGTGTCAAGGGTTGACGAGGGTGAGTTTTAATCGTAAGCTAATGTCAATTACATACGAAAAAGATAGAGGTTGCGGTCGCCATCAGTAACCTGCCCGAGCAAAGCACATGCGCTGAAGGCAGGCGAAAGGGAACACCGCCGAAATCCTCACCGGCGTGTGAACGGTGAGCGGTTGGGCCGCTGGAGAAGATCCGGCGGACTGTCGCAGTAATGCGGGGCGCTATCGTCAATTAATTGGACTATTTGCTGTCCATCTGGCGAGCGTTGCCGGATGGACTTTTTCATTTTCTAGGAGGAAAAAAACATGGCTGAATTTAACGCGGAACAAATTATCGATTACATCGCCAGCGCCCCGAAAACCACGCCGATGCACGTGACTTTGGCAGGCAACATTGAAAAGCTCACGGCGGTGCCGGCCGGCGTCCAGGCGTTTCTCGACGTCAAAACTGGCCAGCTGTACGGGGATGCCGCCAGGCTTTCGCCGTGGCTCGATGAAAATCGCGGTGCCATCTCGCAGCTGCGCGTCGAAACGCTCGGCCGCAACACCGGCGTGCCGATGCTCGACATCAGCAAGGTAAACGCCCGCATCGAGCCCGGCGCCATCATTCGCGAGCACGTCACCATCGACGACAACGCCGTGATCATGATGGGCGCCATCATCAACATCGGCGCCAAGATCGGGGCCGGTCGATGATCGACATGGGCGTGCTCGG
>NZ_BBAJ01000037.1 GCF_001311195.1 Lacticaseibacillus camelliae DSM 22697 = JCM 13995 | reverse complement strand
ATCGCCGCCCGTCATCAGAGCTGGGCGGATCTGTTTCCGCTGCTTCGCTACCGGCTGCAGACCGCCGACCTAGCCGCGTTGCGCGGCATCTACACGATGTCCGAGGGCCTCGAGTTTCGGCTGACTGAGCAGCTGGCGGCGGCCCCGGATTTTCACGCGTTCCTGCACCAGATCAAATCTAAGCGTTACACCTATGCGCGAATGCGGCGGCTTTGCCTGTATGTGGTCCTAAACCTGACCGCTGAGGCGATGGCGGATGCCCGGCAGCACCGCTTCCTGCACGTGCTTGGCTTCACTGCAGCCGGGCGAAAGTACCTGCACCAAGTGAAAAAAACGCTGCCGCTGCCACTAATCACCAAAGTGTCGGCGGCGATGCTGGCGCCTGGCGGCATCATGCAGTGGCAGCACCGCTGCGATCAGCTGATCGAAACGGTGACCCAAACGGCGCAGAATTACGGCCGCGTGCCGGTAATGCGAAAGGAGAATGACGCATGCTAAAATGGACACTCAGTGAACTAGCGAAGTATCGCAGCACCCCGCTGCATTTTCAGGAGACCTTGGACCTGAAGCAGCACTTGGTCGAGCGCGATCCGGAGATCCAAGACGTCACACCGATCGCAGTTGATGGTTACATCAGCTTCGATGACGGCGACTTGCTGGCTTCAGTGACGCTAAAGGGCGCCATGGTGATTCCGTCGACTCGCAGCCTGAAGCCGGTCGACTGGCCGCTGAATTTTACCTTCAGCGAGGTTTACATCACTGACCCCACGCACGAGGAAAAGTACGAGGAGGGGCAGTTGGTCCTTGAACTGGACGGCGACACGTTGGACATTCAAGCTGCGATCGAGGACCACATCTTGTTGTCGATCCCGATGCAGGTCCTGACCCCAGAGGAAGAAGAGGCTGGTGAAATGCCGAAAGGCGAGGACTGGACTGTGATGGGTGAGGATGATTACGTCCAGACCAAGACGGCGGACGAGCAACCTAACCCGGCCTTTGAGAAGCTGAAGGGGCTCTTTCCCGATGACTCGGATAAGCACTGACATCCGGTCCGGCTTTAATTGCCGGGCCTTTTTTTTGCTAATATTAGGCTGTATTGGTTTGCGATATAAATAAGCGGCGGGGTGACCCGTTCGTTTGGGAGGCAAAAACATGGAAACACCAACAATTGGCGTGATCGGCATGGCCGTCATGGGCAAGAACCTGGCTTTGAACATTGAAAGCCGCGGTTACACCGTCGCCATTTACAACCGGACTGGCTCAAAGACGAAGAAAGTCGTTGAGGACCACCCGGATAAGAAACTGGTGCCAAGTTACACAATTGAGGACTTTGTGAAGTCCCTGGAAAAGCCGCGCCGGATCTTGATGATGGTCAAGGCCGGTGCCGGCACCGACGCTGTGATCAAGCAGCTGCTGCCGCTGCTGGACAAGGGCGACGTCCTGATCGACGGGGGCAACACCTTCTTTGAGGACACGATGCGCCGCAGTGCGGAGCTCGACAAGTCTGGCATCAACTTCATCGGCATGGGCGTTTCCGGCGGCGAGCTGGGCGCACTGCGCGGCCCGTCCCTGATGCCGGGCGGTCAAAAAGAGGCCTACGACCTGGTTGCGCCGATTCTCGAACAGATCGCAGCCAAGGCGGACGAAGACGGCAAGCCTTGCGTCACTTACCTTGGGCCTAACGGTGCCGGTCACTATGTCAAGATGGTTCACAATGGCATCGAGTACGGCGACATGGAGCTGATTGCCGAATCCTACAACGTCATGCGCAACATGCTGGGGATGTCCGTTGATGAAATCGCCGGCGTCTTCAAAAAGTGGAGCGAAGGCGAGCTTTCTTCCTACCTGATCGACATCACTGCGGATATCTTGACCCGCAAGGATGATCTGGACTCCGGCAAGCCGATCGTTGACGTGATCCTCGACGCTGCCGGCAATAAGGCACTGGCAAGTGGTCATCACAAAGTGCCGCTGAACTGGGCGTGCCGCAGAGTGTGATCACCGAGTCCCTGTACGCACGCTACATCAGTGCGATGAAGGACGAGCGGGTCGAGGCCAGCAAGGTCCTGCCCAAGCCGGTCGCAACGTGAAGTTTGCCAACCGCGAAGAGACCATCGAGTTGATTCGCAAGGCGCTCTACTTCTCCAAGCTGATGAGTTACGCGCAGGGCTTCGAGCAGATGCGCGTGGCCTCCGAGCACTACGACTGGAACCTGCAGTACGGCGAACTGGCACAGATCTGGCGCGCCGGCTGCATCATCCGGGCCAAGTTCCTGCAGAACATCACCGATGCCTTCACCAAGCAGCCAGACCTGAAGAACCTGCTGCTCGACGATTACTTCAAGGACATCGCCAAGAACTATCAGGAGTCCGTCCGTGACTTGGTCGGCTTTGCCACCAAGGCTGGGGTGCCGGTTCCTGGGTTCATGGCCGCGATTTCTTACTACGATTCGTACCGCAGTGCGGTACTGCCGGCCAACATCATCCAGGCGCAGCGCGACTACTTTGGCGCACACACCTATGAGCGGACCGACCGTCCCGGGGTCTTCCATTACACGTGGTACACCGAACAGTAACAGATTTACTGACCCCGCCTTGGCGGGGTTTTTTTGTGGCCGAAAAATTGGCATAGACCCAAATTGCATTCATTAAAAATATAATATGCAGCATCACTATGGTATAGCCCAATGAGAGCGCTAACCAGTTTTAGAAGTTTCTCAGATTTATGAATGTTAAAACCTTATGTGATAGTTTTTCATGTGCCGATATGCTACAATCACAGCATAGAATTTGAAATGAGAAAATTGGCGATGGGCACCAGGTAAGATGAGAGTCTGCTTGGTTGGCACGAATCGAATAAGGAGCAGAATAATGAGCCGAATTTTAATTATTGAAGATGAGAAAAACCTCGCGCGGTTTGTTGAGCTGGAGCTGAAGCACGAAGGTTATGAGACGGCGGTGCATTTTAACGGCCGCACGGGGCTGGAAGCGGCCCTGAACGAGGACTGGGATGCGATCCTGCTGGACCTGATGCTGCCAGAGTTGAACGGGCTGGAAGTCTGCCGGCGCGTGCGCCAGGTCAAGAACACCCCGATCATCATGATGACCGCTCGTGATTCCGTGATCGACCGTGTTTCCGGACTTGACCACGGTGCCGATGATTACATCGTTAAGCCTTTTGCGATTGAGGAATTACTTGCGCGGTTGCGCGCGCTTTTGCGCCGGATCTCCATTGAAGGCGAGCACAACGCGGCCAAGCAGACGACCATCACGTACCGCGACCTGACGATTGAAAAGGAAAACCGGGTCGTGCGCCGCGGGGATGATATCATCGAACTGACCAAGCGCGAATACGAGTTGCTGCTCACCCTGATGGAGAACATTAACGTGGTGCTCGCGCGCGACGTGCTGTTGTCCAAGGTCTGGGGCTACAACTCGGACGTGGAAACAAACGTCGTTGACGTGTACGTTCGTTACATCCGCAACAAGATCGATCGGCCGGGCGAGCCGAGTTACATTCAGACGGTTCGGGGCACCGGCTACGTGATGCGGTCGTAATGTCTGCGCCAGCTACTCCTAAATCGAAACGGCGGCTGCCCCTTGGATTCAAGTGGACAGCCGTTGTTGCAGCCGGCATTTTCTCCACGTTCATTGTTCTTTCGCTGATTCTCGTGGCGCTCATGCGTCAGGTGCTGATCAGCCAAGAGCAGGGCGAGGTGAAGGAGACCCTGAGTGCCGTCGAACAGCGACTGGCCCCAGCCGCACAAAATTTGACGACAGAGACGGTCTTGCCGCGCATTGAAGCCGATAATCGGCCGGTGCCCCCGGCCGGCGGTGGCACCGGTCAGGCCCAAACCAGTGTCTTCAACGATTCCGTCGTCCAGCGGATCGCGCGCGATGACATGTCGCTGGCGGTTTACGACCGCGATGGCCATAAGCTGTACACGTCGCGTGATAGCGACGAGCCGCTGACGCGCGTGTCAGCCAGTGTCATTAAGATGACCAGTAACGGGCGCTTTGAGGGCATGATTGCCCGCGCGCCGATCACGTCGAGTCAAAATGGCAAGCGGATCGGCTACGTGCAGATCACGGACCACATGACCGCCTTTTACGCGACCATGCAGCGCATTTGGGAGCTGGTCGGTGCGCTGGCGGCGGCCGCCTTGCTGGTCTCCATGGCGCTGGGCTTCTTCTTGGCGTCGCGGTTCCTCAAGCGATTCGCTCGATTACCAAGACCATTAACCAGATCAATGAAGAGCCGCAAAGCAGTGCGCGCATTCCTTCGCTGCACCGTAATGATGAACTGTCCGACTTGGTGGACGAATTTAACGACATGTTGGATCGCATCCAGCGGTTCATCGACCAGCAGGGCGAGTTCACCCAGGACGTGTCGCATGAGCTGCGGACGCCGGTTGCCGTGCTCGAAGGTCACCTGCAGCTGCTGAACCGGTGGGGTAAGGATGACCCGAGGTGCTCAATGAGTCACTGGCGGCGAGCCTGCAGGAAGTGCAGCGGATGAAGAGCTTGATCCAGGAAATGCTGGAGCTGACCCGTGCGGATGCCGTTGATGTCCAGTTTCCCAATGCGACCGTGGATATCTGCGAAGTGATTGAGCAAGTTGTCAACGACATGCGGATGATCCATCCCGACTTTGCCATCACGCTCGATAACGACCTGGAAGGGCCAGTCTACGTGCGCATGTACCGGAACCACTTGGAGCAGATCCTGATCATTTTGCTGGATAACGGGGTCAAGTACTCGACCAAGCGCAAGGAGCTGCACGTTTCTGCTGCGCTGGATTCTGATGGCGTGGCGCTGGCGGTCCAAGACTTCGGTGAAGGCATCGCCCCCAAGGACCGGGAGCGGGTCTTCAACCGCTTCTACCGGGTCGATAAGGCCCGTAGCCGAGAAAAAGGGGGCAACGGTCTGGGGCTGTCGATTGCCCAACAGCTGATTGAGAATTATCACGGGACCATTTCGGTGGACTCGGCGCTGGGCTCAGGCTCGGTGTTTCGCATTCAGCTGCCGACCATCACGGCTGAGGCTGCGACCCGGCTTCAGGCGCAAGAAGCCGCGCGCACCCAGGATGCGCAAAGCAGCACCGAAATCAACAGCAATCTTTGAGGTTAGCCGTCGCGAGCAGTTCGCGGCGGCTGTTTTTTTTCAGGCAAATTGGTTGACATCCTGAGGCAAGTCGGGCAAAATGGCCATTATGTTAATGGCATTGACATTCATGGCTGTTAACAAAACTATTTTTTGGGGAAGTGGCTATTTGTGCTATCAGTCAAAAAAACATGCACGATTTATCACTTTGATCGGGCTCGTCGTGGCGATCCCGCTGTTGTTGCTCTTTATTGCACTGCATTTTGTCAATTACGAGCAGGCGAACACCACGCGGCACATCAAGGTCGCGGTCGTTGATCAAGATCAGCCGGCCAAATTTCAAGGCGTAGCGGTTCACGCCGGCCGGGACGTCACGCAGAAGCTGCGGGAAAATCACGACGTGGACTGGCAGTTTGTTTCCGCTAAAACGGCGCGCAGTGGGCTGGCCAAGGGCACCTATCTCATGGCGGTGACCCTGCCGCAAGACTTTTCTGCGAATGTGACGACCGCGCTCAGTCCCGCACCAAAGCACAGCACACTGAAAGTGGCGCTGTCGCCGCACAACAATTTTGCCTCTCACCTCATCAACACGACGGTGGTGACAAAGTTGCAGTCGCAGGTCGTGCAGAATGTGCAGCAAGCGTATGACGGGGCGGCGCTGACGGCACTGAACTCGCTGGGCGACGGGGTCAGTCAGGCCCACGCCGCCACAGCGCAACTGGCTGACGGCTCCGGCCAAGTCCAGGACGGCTGGTTCAACTCACCGCCAACAACCAGAAACTGACCAGTGGGGCAACGCAGGTTCAAGGCGCCATCGGCAAGCTGGTCGCTGGCAACGCGCAACTGCTGGCCGGCAATCGGCAGGTGACAAGCGGTGCCACGACGCTTGCCAATAGCCTGCAACAGGCGGCCGCGGAGATCCAGCAGCAGCTGAGCGCCGGCGCACCGGACCTGGCGCGGCTGGACCAGGCCCTGACGACCCTGACCAATGGGGTCAATGCGCTAGCCGCTGGCGTCAACGCGCCGGCAATGGTGACCTTGAACACCAATATTTCGACCAATGCGAAAAAGCTGGGAACCGATGCGTCTGCGATGCAGTCGGCGCTGGTCGCGATGAACGGTCAGCTGTTTGATAAGACCAACAGCAAATCCACCGCGGCTCAGTTGGCAAGCGCCGGCGCGAACTTCACCACCGCGGGCGACACGTTAAAGCAGTTGCAAAGCCAGCTGATGAAAGAACCCGCCGTGCTGGCGCTGGCGGCGAAGAATCCGGCACTCCTGCAGGAACTGCTGACGATTCAAAAAAACCATGACGGCAGGCGGCGCAGCGCTGCAGGGCGCCGGCGATTCGCTGGCCCAAGGTGGGGCGTCTGCGACGAAGTTAAAGGTGGCGCTGACTGACACTGGCGCCACGCTGCCGAAACTGGGTAACGACCTGACGACGCTCAGCGGCAAGATGACTGACCTGAAAAACGGGGTCAACCAGCTTGCAAACAAAAAGCAAGGCGCACCGGCCTTGGCTGTTGGCGTTCGCCAGGCCATTGGCACGCTGCAAGGCGGTCTGAAGACGGTCCAAGCTGGTCTTACCCGCACCGGCAACACGCCTAGCACGATGGGCGCAGTTCAAGGCGCCGGCCAGCTGGCAAACGGTTCTGGACAGGTGCAAAGCGGGCTTGATCAGGTGCATTCCGGGTTGCAACAGGTGTACACCGGCCTAGCCGGCACGGCTCAAAATCCTGGCCTGATTGCTGGGCTCACCCAGTACACAGATGGAACCGCCAAGCTGGCCGATGGGAATCAGCAGGTGCCGATGGCATGAGCAAGCTGAACGTGAAGCTGGGCAGTGGCGCCGGCCAAGTCGTCAACCTGAGCACCGGCAAGGCCAACGTGGCGCAGTTTGTCACCCCGGTCGCGACGCAGACCGCCAGCGATCCGCTGGCAATGCCGTTGGCCAACGTTCTGGCGCCGCTGGTGCTGCTGATGGTCAGCTTCATTGCCTCCTTGCTGACAGAGCTGGGCTTCGGCCGATACTCCAAGAGCTTCGCGGCGCAAAAATTGATCACCCGGATTGGGGTCGTTGGCCTCACGGTGGCCCTGCAGGCCGTTGGCATTGCACTCGTGGCCACGGGGCTGGGCGTTTCGATCACGCACCCGTTTACCTTGTTCCTGACGCTGCTGTCTTCAGGGGCGATCTTCACCATGATCATTTTTGCTTTCGATCGGTTCCTGGGCACCCTGGGCGTGCTTGCAACCCTCGCGATTCTGTTCGTTCAGCTGATTGTCTCCGGTGGGCTGCTGCCCAACGCGATGCTCTCTGGCTTCTATCAGGTAGTCGCGCACCTGGTGCCAGGCACCTATCTGATTGATCTGCTGAACCAAAGCCTGAATGGACTTCAGACCGGCAGTGTGCTGGATGTTCTCGCGCTTGTGCTCTTCGCTGTCCTCTTTGGTGCGCTGCTTTGGGCACCGCGTCACGCCAAGACACCCTCAGATGTGGTAGAGTAAAGTTAACAACATTTTGAGGAGGGCTTTTTGTGGCGGAGCGAGACTTGTTGGATGATTACATCGATGTGTACCTTTCCGGGTTCAAGTACGTCAGCGAACTTGTCTCGGTGCCGACCATGACCTATCACTTGTCCTTTGAACAGTTCTTGATCATGCGCGACGTGGCGGCAGGCAAACGGCTGTCACTGTCCGAGGTGGCTAAGCACCGGCACGTGACCCGCGCGGCAATTTCTCGTCAGCTCAAGTCCCTGCTGGAGGCCGTACATCATCCAGACCCCGGACCCGAAAGACCGGCGTCGTCTGTACCTTGACCTGACCGCTAGCGGCGAACAGGTGACGCTGAAAATCAACCAGGCGATCCACAAGCGCTTTTATGGCTGGGTCCAGGTGATTGGCGAAAAGGATGCGCGCGAGCTGCTGCGCATCATGCGCCGCGTGAGCGATGAAGTGATCAAAAAACGACCGGTCCTCAGACTGAGTCAGCAATCAATGACGTCCCGGTGCAGCGTACCTGCCCCGGGACGTTTTGCGTCTCGAGGCCCCAGATGGGTGTCCGCAAGCGCAAAAAAATCCCCCAGCCAAAGCTGGGGGAGTCTGTCACTTAATGATCATCGCGGTGGTGCCGCTGCTTACCGGCGTTTCGGTTCTGTTTCGCCGTTGACGCTGGCGCCGGTTGGTCGTCGCCGGTCAGTTCAGCCACGGTCGTTGTCGTTTCGGTTTCCGGGGCTTGTTCATCGAAGGTGTGCTCGTCAACCACGATGACTGGTGGATTTTCGGCAATTTCAGCATCCATCCGCTTGCGGATGTTCGGCGTGATGATGTAAGTCACGATTGCCTGCTGGATCAGGACAATGATCCCACCGGCAAGGAAGTACAGCCCCAGGCCGGCGTTGTAAAACATACAGAAGAAGAACGTCATGATCGGGTTCAGCATGGCCGAGGTCTGCATCTGCTTGCGCTGCGCTTTCGGATACGCTTGCAGCATGATCATGCTTTGGGCAAAGTAGAGTAGCGTCGCGGCAATGGTGATCACCATGCTCGACTGGCCCAGGGCGATGCCGAAGAACTTGGAGCTGGAGATTTCAGGCGAGTAGGCGACCGCCTGGTACAGGCCAGAAAAGATCGGCAGCTGGATCAGCATCGTCAAACAGCCCATTGACGGGATCATTGACGTGCCGTTCTTCTTGTAGACTTCCTGCATCATCGCGTTGAGCCGCAGCGTTTCTTCCTGAGTGATGCCAGGCTTTTTCATCTGCTTTTGGATGATGTCCAATTGCGGCTTCAGGACACGCTGCTTTTCCTGCGACTCGGTCATGTTCTTCTGCTGGTTCAGCATTAGCGGGAGCAGGATCAGCCGCACCGCCAGTGTGATGACGATGATGGCGATACCGAAACCCGAGGCCGTTGACCCCCCGAAGAAGCCGGCGATCCAAACCATCAAGTGCTGAAGCGGTTTGCCGATCACGTTATAGAAGGCGCCGAAGAAACCAGTTGGCGGCTTCATTTGTGACGTTGTGGCTTGCCGTTTGCAGGCGGCCAAGAAAAGTGGGATCAGGCTACACCGCTGAGGGCGAGCCACCGTTTGGTTTTGTGCATGAGTGAATTCCTTCCTAAACTTACTGCCGACTATCTTACTTGACCGCTAGTCGGCTTTCAACCAGTAACTCTGAACTTGTCATACGCCGGGATCGGGTCGAGCAGTTTTTCTTCATAAGAAGTGACTTTGCCGCTCGGCGTCGGGCTGGCCTTGACGGCGGCAGTGAAACGGGCCATCTCAGCCGGCGTACCGACCGCCTCGATGTAGACCGAGCCGTCCGCGTTGTTCTCGACTTTGCCCACGATGTGCAGCTGCTGGGCCACCATCTGCGTCATCCAGCGGAAGCCAACGCCTTGGACGCGGCCGTTGACCGTGATGCTTTTGGCAATTTTAACCATAGTATCCCCTCCGCAAAGTAAGATATCTCTATTAGTTTAGCATAAAAGGCGGGCCGGATATGTTAGACTTAAGCCCGAGGAGGATGATCATGGAATATATCTCATCTGCAAAAAAACGACCACATTAAGGCCGCCAAGAAACTGACGGTCAAAAAAATATCAAAAACAAGCCGGGGCTTACCTGCTGGAAGGGTGGCACTTGGTGCAAGAGGCCATCAACGCGGGTCAGCAGCCGCGGCGTATTTACGCGACCGAAAAATTCCTGAACGAGCGGGAGCTCAAGCCGTTTTACGACCAGACCACCGAAATCTCCCCGGACGTTGCCAAGCACCTGGCGGAAACCGAAACGCCGCAGGGCATTTTTGCGGTGCTACCCCTGGAAGAAGACAAACTGAGCGAGCCGCTGAGTGGCCAGTACCTGCTGCTGGACGCGATTCAAGATCCCGGCAATGTTGGCACCCTGGTGCGGACGGCTGATGCGGCGGGCGTTAAAACCGTCGTGTTTGGCGGCGGCACCGCCGATCCGTTTAACCCGAAAGTCCTGCGTGCGATGCAGGGCAGTCAGTTCCATGTCAAGATTGTGTCTACGCCTTTGCCGCGCTTGGTCGAGAACCTGAAGAAAGCCGGCATTCCAGTTTACGGTTCCGAGCTGAACGATGCGGCCAAGCCTTATCGGGAGGTCGCGCCCAGTGATCAGTTCGCGCTGATCGTGGGCAACGAAGGCAACGGCATGAGCCAGGACCTGCTTGCCGCGACTGACCAGAACTTGTACATTCCAATCAAGGGCGCGCGGAATCTTTGAACGTCGCCATCGCCGCGGCGGTCATCCTGTTTCACCTGACCGCTTAAGAATGGGTTAATGCGCGCAATTTCCTTTTGGGACCTGTTATAATATAAGTGTGTTGGACAACAACACCATTATGGCGAGCGAAAAGGGGCCACTGAATGAGTCATCAAAAATGGTCGGACGATCAGGAGTATTTGAGCTACGTGCAGGATCTGCTGGATCAGCCGGCGGTGCAAAAGCTGGCGAACTACACGCAGCATCACCACTCGACGCGTCTTGATCACAGCATCAGTGTTTCTTACCGCAGCTACCTACTGGGTAAGAAATGGCATCTGAACGTTCGTGCTTGGCACGAGCCGGTCTGTTGCACGACTTGTTCTACTACGACTGGCGGGTGACGAAGTTTTCACTGGGCACGCATGCCTATGTGCACCCGCGGATTGCTTTGCGCAATGCAGAGAAACTCACCGACTTGTCCGCAATGGAAAAAGACATCATCATCAAGCACATGTGGGGGGCGACCCTCGGCATGCCGAAATACAAGGAAACTGTGGTGGTGTCCCTAGTCGATGATTACGCCGCGGTGGATGAATACTTGATGCCCCAGTTGCACAAACTCGCGCATCCGTTTCACCGTTTAGAACACGCACATGAATAGGGAAGTCCGGCGCGCTCCGGGCTTCTTTTTTTGTGGTCGCGCCTGGCGAGTAAAAAAACTTGTAATTGATGGTAGATGGGTTATACTAATACTATCAATTTGTAAGCGTGAAAATACATATGAGGTGATTACATGGGAGAACAGGTAGCGGTGAAAGAGCCGAGTAAATCTGACTTAAGTTTGTGTCCGAAATTTACTCAGACCTTTGTCATTTTGGGTAAGAAATGGAACGGGCTGATTTTGGAGACTCTGCTTGAGCACGGGCCTTCCCGGTTCAAGGTCATCGCCGGCACCATCAAGAAGTGCTCCGACCGTGTCCTGGTTGAGCGCCTGAAGGAACTGGAGAGCCAGGGCCTGGTCGATCGGATCACGCATCCTGATTCCAGCCTGATCGAGTACGCGCTGACCGCCAAAGGCGCGGCGCTTTCGCCAGTCATGGCGGCAGCGCACACCTGGGGCGACACCTGGATCTCTGACGCTGAGTGCCAAAATTAACGCCGCGGTTTTCGGCGCACCTTGACGAATCGCAGTTTTTTGCTACACTTGAAGCATATATGACGCAAATACAGTGAGAGAAGCGCGAACCGGCGGCCCAGTCAGGAAAGGTGTTCAGTGACTGAAAGACACCGCAACGGCCAAAGGTTGGTTTTCACTTCTTGAGTAGACAGTCGAAAGGCTGCTCCGGTCCTGCCGTTATGAAGTTGAGTGCATGCCTATTTGGCGTGAACAAGGGTGGTACCGCGACGCTTCGTCCCTTTTAGGGGGCGAGGCGTTTTTGTATGCCCAGGTAGATAATCGGGCGGGGCCTCGCCGAGCGCGACTAGGCCCCGCCAACCCATTAACCAGTAGTGACAGTGTTTGAAACGATTTGAAGGAGGATAATCATGGATCTTAAAACCAGGCTGGAACAGCTTCGGAGAGAGAACCAAAAGCGCATCAAGGACACCAATGACTTGGACGCACTGAATCAGATCCGCGTGAACCTGCTTGGGAAGAAAGGCCCAATCACGGAAGTTTTGCGCGGCATGAAGGACCTGAAGCCGGAAGAGCGGCCCAAGGTGGGGGCTTACGCCAACGAGATCAAGGCGGATCTGCAGGAAAACCTGCAAAACCGCAAAGACGCGCTTGAGCAGGCCGCGCTCACGGCCAAACTGGCAACAGAGACCATCGATGTCACGCTGCCAGGCGATCAGGTTGTCCAAGGCACACCGC
The DNA here is from genome assembly GCF_001311195.1 of Lacticaseibacillus camelliae DSM 22697 = JCM 13995. Lineage (GTDB taxonomy): Bacteria > Bacillota > Bacilli > Lactobacillales > Lactobacillaceae > Lacticaseibacillus > Lacticaseibacillus camelliae. Next base: position 10,103 of record NZ_BBAJ01000037.1, on the reverse strand, counting down.
ATATTATCGACCAAATCATGGACGACATTGAGGAATTCTTTATCGGCCAGGGGTACCAAGTTGTGGACGGGCCCGAAGTCGAAGAAGATCACTACAACTTTGAAATGATGAACATCCCCAAGGACCATCCGGCCCGCGACATGCAAGACACCTTTTACATCGATGATCAGTTGCTGATGCGGTCTCAGACCAGTCCGGTCCAGGCCCGCACGCTTGAGGTGCACGACTTTAGCAAGGGTCCGCTGAAAATGATCAGCCCGGGCCGCGTTTACCGCCGCGACACGATGATGCGACGCACTCTCACCAGTTCAACCAGATCGAGGGCTTGGTGATCGACAAGCACATCACCATGGCCGACTTGAAGGGCACGCTGCTTGCGCTGGCCCAGCACGTCTTCGGTAAGGATCGGCAGATTCGGCTACGGCCGAGTTACTTCCCGTTCACCGAACCCAGCGTTGAAGTTGATGTGTCCTGCTTCCGGTGCAACGGCAAGGGCTGCGCGATCTGCAAGTACAGCGGCTGGATTGAGGTGCTCGGCGCCGGCATGGTGCACCCGAACGTGCTGACGAACGCCGGCGTTGACGCCGACGTGTACGGCGGCTTTGCGTTTGGCCTGGGCCCGGATCGGTTTGCCATGCTCAAGTACGGCATCGACGACATCCGGAGCTTTTACCAAGGCGACGTCCGGTTCCTGTCACAGTTCAAGGAGGAGGGTTAAGCAATGAATGTTTCTTATGATTGGTTGAAAGAACTGGTCGACGTGCCCGCCACTCCCGAAGAATTGATGGACAAGGTGTCCCGGACCGGGATCGAAGTCGACTCCGTCTCGCGGATGGCAGACGGTCTGAAAAAGGTCGTGGTCGGCCGCGTGGTCACTTTGAAGATGCATCCGGATTCTGACCACCTGCGTGTGGCCATGGTCGACACCGGCGACGATGAGCCGCGGCAAATCGTTTGCGGCGCCCCCAACATTGAGCAAGGCCAAACGGTCATTGTGGCGCTGCCTGGTGCCCGGATCGGCGATAACGTCAAAATCAAGCGCGGCAAAATGCGCGGGGTCGAATCCGACGGCATGATCTGTGCGCTGCAGGAGCTCGGTTTTTCCAACGACATTGCGCCCAAGGCCTACGACGCCGGCATTTATGTCTTCGACCAGCCGCTTGAGCCAGGCAGCAACGCGCTCAAGGCGCTGGGCATGGAAGACGCTGTGCTGGACTTCGAAATCACGCCTAACCGCGCTGATGCGCTCGGCATGCGCGGCGTGGCCTGGGAAGTCGGCGCGACCTACGGCAACAAGCCGCACTTTGAGGACAAGCCAGTCGTTGAGACCGGCAAGCCGGTCGCGGACTATCTGAGTGCTCAGGTGGCCGACGAAAAGGATGCGCCGTCCTACCAGATGCGCGTTGTGGACAACATCACCATTAAGGACAGCCCGCTATGGCTGCAGCGGCGCCTGTGGAATGCAGGCATTCGCCCTATTAACAACATTGTCGACGTCACCAACCTGATCATGCTTGGCTACGGTCAGCCTCTTCACGCGTTTGACTACGCCAAGCTGGGCAGCAAGCAGATCTTGGTGCGGCGGGCCACTCAGGGTGAGCCACTGACGACGCTGGACGGGAATGCGCATGAGCTGACCCCGGACGACATTGTCATCACTAACGGCAGAAGCCAATCGCTTTGGCCGGGGTGATGGGCGGTTTGAACTCGGAAATCACTCGTGGGACCACCACGGTGGCCATCGAGGCCGCGATGTTTGCGCGCACGCCGATCCGCAAGACGGCGCTGCGTTACAACCTTCGCTCGGAGGCATCGTCCCGCTTCGAAAAGGGCATCGACGTTGGCAGCATCAACAAGGCGCTCGATGAGGCCGCCCGGCTGATGGCCGAACTCGGCGGTGGCGAAGTGGCCACTGGGACGATCAGCGCCAGCCACGTTGACCCTGAACCGGTGGAGGTTGACATTTCACTGGACCGCATCAACCACATCCTTGGGACTGACCTGGATGCCGACACTGTGACTGGCCTGTTCGACCGCCTGGGTTTTGGCGTTTCAGAAGCGGATGGCTTGTTCTCTGTACTGGTGCCAACGCGGCGCTGGGACATTCACATCGAGGCGGACCTGATCGAAGAAGTGGCCCGCCTGTACGGCTTTGACAACCTGCCAAGCACGCTGCCGACAACCACCATGACGGTGGGTGAATTCACCGCGAGCCAGGCACGCCGCAAGCGCAGTCGCAAGCTGCTGGAAGGCCTGGGGCTGACCCAGATCATCTCGTACGCGCTGACGACGCCGGCCAAGGCCAAAGCATTTGCTCTGGAGACCTGCGAAGAGACGCACGTGGCCTTCCCAATGACGGAAGACCACCAGACGCTCCGGCGCAACCTAGTTTCCGGCTTGGTGGACGCGGTGGCCTACAACGTCGCGCGCAAGCAAACCGACCTCGCACTGTATGAGCAGGGCCGCATTTTCCCTCGCAGTGCGGGCCACACTCGGCCGCAGGAAGTCGAGTACATCGCCGGTGCTTTGAGCGGCAATGTGATTCAGGCCGGCTGGCACCAGCAGGCCAAACCCGTTGATTTTTATTACGTGAAGGGCATCGTTGACAGTCTGATTGCGGACTACCGGCTGGCCGGGCACGTTGAGTACCAGGCGCTGGTCGATGAGCCGGCGCTGCATCCGGGGCAAAGTGCCAAGCTGGTGCTCGATGGTGAAGTGATTGGCCTGATTGGGCGGTTGCACCCACAGTTTGAACGGACGCAAAAGATCAACGAAACGTTTGTGTTCGAACTGAACTTGGACGCGCTACTATCCGCCACGCGCACGACGATGACCGCTGTGCCGGCGCCGAAGTTCCCGGCGGTCACGCGCGACATTGCGATTCAAGTGACACGCAACATCACGAACGCCGAGATTCAGGCCGTGATCACCAATAACGGGGGTAAGTTCCTGCGCGACGCCCACCTGTTCGACGTATACAGTGGCAAGAAGCTGGCGCCGGGGCTGAAGAGTCTGGCCTACACGCTGACTTACCAGCGCAAGGACGCCACCCTCACTGACGACGAGGTCAACAAGGCCTTCGACAAGGTGGAAGCGGCACTGAAGTCGGAGCTTGGTGCGGTCATTCGTTAAATCCCGGTTACATTCTTGTAGTGAAGGCGAAAACCTGTCGCATTTTGCGGCGGGCTTTTGTATAATTCACTTAGTTTTCGGGCGTAAGCCGCTGCGATGAAGCAGCCCGGTTCTGGGCTGTTTTTTTGTTGCGTGAGGCCAGACTGCTTTGGCCGAGCGTCCGGATTGGAGGAGAAACGTGGATCAACAGCCAAGTTCCAACCAGAGAAGGCGCCGCGATCAGCAAGTCGAGGCGGCTTCCAAGCACGTGGTCCGCTGGGTGATCGGGGTGGGGCTCACCCTCCTGATCCTAGCCGCTTTGATGGCCGGGGTGTTCGTGCACTCAGCACTGCAGCCCACGGATGTGAACGCGAAAGCACCCATTGTGGTGACGGTCAAAAGCGGTGAGACGACAGACGAAATCGGGGCCGTGCTGCAGCAAAAAGGCTGATCAAGTCGGCCACAGTGTTCAAGTTTTATGTGAAGTTCCACAACGTGCCCAGCTATGAGGCCGGCCAGTACAGCTTCACCAAGGCAAACACCATGCAGGAGATGCTGGACACCCTGCGCGGCGGCAGCAGCACCACCGGCATTGGCACGGTGCTGGTCAAGGAAGGCGAAGGCGCTGAGGACGTGGCGGCTGCGGCGGCCAAACTGCGCAAGAAGGACCCGAAGCTGAGCCGCGCCAACTTCATGGCGGCGCTCAAGGACGAAGCTTTCTTCAAGCGCCTGCAGCAGGCATACCCACAGCTGCTGGGCAGTGCCGCGAAGGCCAAAGGCGTGCGCTACCGTCTGGAAGGGTACCTCTTCCCAGCGACTTACACCGTGACCGAAAACCAGTCCGCGGAGGCGCTGATCGCGCAGATGGTGGCCAAGACGAATGCGGTGATGACGCCGTACATGGCCACCATTCAAAAGCAAAAGCTCAGCGTGCAGGAGGTCCTCACCCTGGCCAGTCTGGTCGAGCGTGAAGGCGTCACCGATACGGACCGCGGTAAAATTGCCGGTGTCTTCTTTAACCGCCTTGACGCGGGGATGCCGCTGCAAACAGACGTCGCGGTCATGTACGCACTCAACACACACAAGACGCACCTGAGCAACAAGGATACCAGCGTGGATTCGCCGTATAACCTGTATCGTAACAAGGGTTATGGACCGGGGCCGGTCAACTCGCCTTCGGAGTCGGCCATCAAGGCAGTTTTGGCGCCGCTTCAGCGCTCGGCCGACTACCTGTACTTCGTGGCCAATCTGAAACTGGTGAGATTCGCTACGCCCGCACGCTGGCGGAGCAAAATGTGAACACGGCGGCGTTTGCCGCGGACAACGGGCAGGGGGCCAAGTGATGAAGCAAAAACCAATTGTGATTGGGGTCACCGGCGGCTCTGCGAGCGGCAAGACCAGTGTCTCCCGGGCCATCTTCGACCAATTTTCCGGCCACTCGCTTCTGCTCCTGGCGCAGGACGCCTATTACAAGAAAAGCGACCTGCCGTTTGAGCAGCGCCGGAAGATCAATTACGACAACCCACTGGCCTTTGATACGCCGCTGCTCCATGATCAGCTTGAAGCGCTGATCGAAGGTCACGCCATCGACCGGCCGGTGTACGATTATAAGATCCACAATCGCGCCGAAGAAGTTGTGCACATGGAACCCAAGGACGTTATTATTGTTGAAGGCATCCTGATCCTGGCCGACGAAGAACTGCGCAAGTTGATGGACATTAAGGTGTACGTCGACACGGATGATGACATTCGCGTGATTCGCCGCATTCGCCGCGACATGCGCGAGCGCGGCCGGTCGCTGGATGACATCATCGACCAGTACTTGAAAACAGTGAAACCGTCTTACCACCAGTTCATCGAGCCGACCAAGCGCTACGCCGATATTGTGGTACCAGAAGGGGGCCACAACGCAGTGGCCATCGATTTGCTCACCACCAAGATCCGAGCGATCTTGCTGCGCGCGGCCTGAGCGAGTGAATTGACAAATCCGCTAAATCCGTTACTATCAGCTTAGACAAAAGAATTGAGGAAAAAATATGGCAGACAAAACATATCCAATGACCAGTGAGGGCAAGAAAAAACTTGAGGACGAGCTGGAACGGCTGAAGACCGTCGAACGCCCGAAGGTGGTCCAGCGCATTAAGGTCGCCCGTGGCTTCGGCGACCTGTCCGAAAACTCGGAATACAGTGCGGCCAAGGACGAGCAGGCCACGCTTGAGACGCGAATCGTTCAAGTGCAGACCATGCTTCACTACGCCGAGATCATCGATTCCAACGAAGTGCCACAGGATGAGGTATCCCTGGGTAAGAAGGTCACGTTCGTGGAGGACGGCGACGACGAAGAAGAGACTTATGAAATCGTTGGCGAGGCTGAAGCAGACGCGTTCAATGGCAAGATTTCAAACGATAGTCCCATTGTGCAGGGCCTGATTGGCAAAAAGGTCGGCGACGAGGTCTCCATTGCCACCCCAGGCGGTTCCATGAAGGTCAAGATCGTCAAAGTTGAAGGGTAAACCCTCATTTTAAGTGCGGCGACGCACTTTTTTTTTGCTCAAATCGGCCTCGGGGCGGACTGCCGGGGCAAGAATATTGAGTATACTGAAGGGAAACAGAGGAGGTGGCACCGTGAAGCGACGCTGGCAATTATTTTGGATCATTGAGATTGCACTGACGATGGTGTTGGGCTATCAAATCGTGACCAACCCGGCCAGCTGGATCGGTGTTGTCACTGGGCTGGTCGCGCTGTTCATCGGTATCAAGGGGCATTTCTGGCGCAGTTTCTGGCTGGTGATCGGCGGGGTGCTGCTCGCGGTCGGGATTTTTATCAACCCGATGGTGTGGCTGATTTTGTTTGTGGGGTTGGTCGGCGCCTTGTTTGCCCTTTCCGGCAAGCATGGCGGTCGGCTGCCTTGGCAGCAGAAGCATTACACCGCCGTTCACGTGGTTGCGCCGACGCCCAAAAGCGGGACCACGACCCGGCATCCCTGGTTTGGGGATGCGACCATTGGGAGTTCGACCTACGAGTGGGACGATATCAACTTGACGGTCGCCGCTGGGGACACCATCATCGACTTGGGCAACACACTGCTGCCAGAGGGTGATTCCACCATTGTCGTGCGCAAAGGGGTCGGCAAGACGCGGATCCTGGTGCCGATTGGAGTCGGGGTCATGGTCGATCACTCGGCGTTGGCCGGGGTGTTGTCAGTTGACGGTGCAGAATGCGGCCTGCATAACCAAACGGTGCGGCAGTACAGCGATGATTACGACACGGCCACGAGGCGGGTGCACATCCTCACCAATGTCTTGATCGGTGATTTGGAGGTGCTCTCAGTATGAGGTTGAAGCAGATGAGCTGGACGTTTGCGACGCTCACGCTGGCGACTGGGGCCCTGGAGCTCGGGCTGGTCTTTCTGGTGAGCGTGGCGGCTGGCGGGCAATTTTTGACGCTGCTTTTCACCCAGGCCATGGGCATGCCGCTGTCGGCGTTTCTCATCACCGGTGCGGTGCTGATTGGTTTGATTGCGACCACGCTGCTGTCGGCCATTGATCAGTACCAGCACCGGCAGTTGACGCGGCGGCTGACCCAGCTGGTGGCCGGGCAAACGGATGCGCCGGTCCTGGCGCGGCAAAGCCAGGCCAAAGCCGCACTGGGCGAAGACGTTGCCGGTGAGCTTGAAGCGTTGCGGCAAAAAATGATACGCTTACAGCAGGAAATCGAACGGTATTCCAACGCGCCGGTGGTCCTTGACGGCCAAACGAAGGAGCAGATCCTGACTGAGGAGCGGCATCGTCTGGCGCGGGAGCTGCACGATTCCGTGTCTCAGCAGCTATTTGCTGCGATGATGATGCTGTCGGCGCTGCGCAGCGTGGTGGACCGCGATAATCCGGACGCACCGGAAGCCAAGCAAATCGAAACCATCGAAGGCGTGATCAACGAGGCGCAGTCCGAAATGCGGGCCTTGTTGCTGCACCTGCGGCCGACCAACCTGGCGGGCAAATCGCTCAAAGAGGGCATTATCAGCCTGCTTCAGGAGCTGCAAACCAAGATCAAAATCGCTATTTCCTGGGACCTGCAGGATATTCATTTGTCTCGCGGCAGTGAGGACAACCTTTTTCGCATTGTCCAGGAGCTACTGTCGAACACCCTGCGGCACGCGAAGGCCAAGCACTTGGAAGTGTACCTGAAGCAGGTCGAAGCCACTGTGGTGCTGCGGGTGGTGGATGATGGCGTCGGGTTCGACCCGAAGACAGAAAATACGACCGGCAGCTACGGGCTGTCGAACATCTCGGAACGCGCGGCCGCCATTGGGGGGACCGCCAAGGTGATCAGCGTGCCCAAGCAGGGCACCAGCGTTGAGATCCGCGTGCCGTTAACAAAGGAAGAAGCTCATGATTAAAGTATTGATCGTAGATGATCACGAAATGGTGCGCCTGGGAGTCTCCACGTACCTCGGCGTGCAAGATGACATTGAAGTCGTCGGTGAGGCCGCTGATGGCAAAGAAGGTTTGGATAAGGCGTTGGCGCTGCGGCCCGATGTCATTTTGATGGATCTAGTCATGCCGAACATGGACGGCATCGAGTCGACCAAGCGGATTTTAGCCGCTTGGCCAGAGGCTCGGATCATCATCCTGACCTCGTTCATCGACGACGAAAAGGTGTACCCGGCAATCGAGGCGGGGGCGGCCAGTTACATCCTGAAAACGGCGACGGCGGAAGAAATTGCCGCGGCGATCCGCAAAACCGCGGCCGGCGATTCCGCACTGGACCCGCAGGTGACCACCAAGATGATGAACCGCCTGACCAAGAAGCAGGAGCCGGAGCTGGCGGATGAGTTGACGAACCGCGAGCGGGAGGTGCTCATGCTGATCGCGCAGGGTAAGTCCAATCAGGAAATCGCAGATGAGCTGTTCATCACGCTGAAAACGGTGAAGACGCATGTCTCGAACATTCTGGCCAAGCTGGAAGTCGAGGACCGCACCCAGGCCGCGATTTATGCGTTTAAGCACGGATTGGTCAAGCAAAACGGTGAAGAAAATAATTGATCCGTTGTTTCCCGCGATCACACGAAAAATGCGTTGCTCAGGTTGTCAATGAGCAGCGCATTTTTAACGTCTTGAACGCAGCCGGCCCGGGTCAACGAGTTTGCCGCGAGGCGGGAACCGGACCCAGAGCAGCGTCAGCGCAAGCGCGAAAACGCTGATCAGCACCCCTGGCCAGAAGTACGGCGGGGTGTAAGCCATGGTGATGGTGTGTTCGCCCTTGCTCAGCGGAATCGCCATCAGAAAGCCCAAGGCCTTGCTTGGCTGGACCGCTTTGCCGTCCACTTTGGCGTGCCAGCCGGCTGCGTAAGGAATCGAAGTCATCAGGACCTGATGCTTCTTTGTCGCTGTGGCTTCTGCAGTCAGGCTGCGGTCACCGCGCTTGGTCAGGTGCCAAGAATTGGCCTTCAGCGCGTTGAGGCGGACGGCCGTGGCCGACATGTCCAGGGTGAACAGGCGAAGCTCCCCGAAGTCGGCGGAATCCTTGTTCAGCGTGAAGGTCAGGGTCTGCTTTTTTTCCAGGGGCGCTTGGGGTCACATTCAGTAGCTCGCGGTCGCGGAAGGTGTCGTAAATTGGCACGTTGCGGCCGTTTTGCGTCAGGCTGACCAGGTTATCCGTGAAGTTCGCACCGATTTGCAGATAATACGGATCTGTCGTTTTCGCCGTGAAGGTGTAGGTGACCGTGGTCTGCTTAGCCACCGGCTTTTTCGTCACAATATTACCTGCCGCACTGCCGCCCTTCACGACCATGGGGCTGAGCGCAGCCGCCGCAAACAGGGTCGGTGCGCTTGAGTCCCCAGTCAGCCCGGCCATGATGCGCTCCTGATTGATCACCGGTTCTGAGGCCATCAGCTTGGTGTTTAGAATTTTGTTGGAGGAAACAAAGCCCAGGCCCAACGCGTAAGGATTATCATATAGCGTAAAAGCTTTAGTTTGGCCAATTTGGTTGTAGTTGAAAAGGTCAGGTCTTGCGGACACTTGCGGCAAAAAGGTATTCAGCGGCGCATCCAGGCGCGGCGTGATGAACCCCTTCAGGTCCAGCAGCGCATCGGTGATCACGGTGCCGTCGGTATAGGCGACAAAGCCGTCGCCTGCGCTTTGCCCAATTGCCCCAAAGAAGCGCGGCGCGGCCGGCTCCATCATCGAGGTGAACTGATCAGTGCCAGGTAGCCGACCTGCATGGGGTCATTTTTCGAGCGCAGGGTGGTTTTCCCAATGCGGTCGTTTTCACCGATGTGCGCCTGCGTCGCGCTGATGCCGTCGCGCAGCGCCTCCGTGTAGGTGTGGTAATCGGAGTGGCTGATGTAGGACAGCTGGTTCAGGGTGAGCACGGCGTTGCTGCCGGCATCGACCACCATCAGGAGGCCGACACCGATGGCAAACGCGCGGCGGCCCTCCGAAAGCATCGCTAAGCCCACGAGGGCCAGCGCATCAAGGACGATAGTCAAACAAATGGTATTGGTCGTCAGGTAGGCGTACTGCGCGCGGCGCAGAAAGACGGTCAGATCCAGCGCAGCGAAGACGCTCACGCTGAGCAGCAGCTGAGGCACGGTGATGCCGTTTGGCCGCAGCCGCAGCGCGCGCCAGGCCAGCGCCATCAGCCAAAAACAGACGACAAACGAGAAGCGGTAAGGGTACCAAACGGGGTACTGCATGCCGTGCCACAGCAGGTCCAGCGGGGACCAGCTGAGCGACACCGCCAGAAAGGCTGAAAACACGAGCGCGTAAAGTTTTTCCTGCCACCGGATCTCCTTAGTGAAGAAGTACAGCAGGAATCCAATCAGCGCGACGCTGCCGACAAAAATGTTTGCCTGGCCGGATGGCATCTGGCCGTATGAAAAGGACCCGGCGAAAAACTTGCCGAGCTGCTGCAGCGGCGTGGTTTCGAAGTGCGTCCAGCGGATGTGCGTTTCCGTGTAGGTGCCCTTGCTTTGACCCAGCTGAAACAGCG
>NZ_BBAJ01000036.1 GCF_001311195.1 Lacticaseibacillus camelliae DSM 22697 = JCM 13995 | reverse complement strand
GGCACCAGTATCGCCTTTTTCACCCTGAGGGCCTTGCGCACCAGTGTCACCTTTGGCACCATCAGCACCTGTTGCCCCGGTGTCACCTTTTTCACCCTGTGGGCCTTGGGCACCAGTATCGCCTTTTTCACCCTGCGGACCTTGGGCACCAGTATCGCCTTTTTCACCCTGCGGGCCTTGATCACCAGTATCGCCTTTGGGAATCGTGATAGTCGAATCATCCGAGAAGGTGACTACGATATTCCCATCTTTATCCGGCACCTTGCTCTTGATTGTGAGCGGGGTACCAGCATCGCCGGATGGTCCCTTTTCGCCAGCCTTAGGTTTTGCGACGTACATGACCCAAATATCTTGACCTTGCGTACCGAAAGCAGAATCTGAAGTACTGTCATCCGGCAGAGTATTGATTTGTCCACCGTTCATATCTGCCGTGGCATAGTAATAAAGCACGCTTGTGTCCAGTGTTCCGCCAGCATCAGGCAAATCGAGGCCTTCACCACTCAGAGTATCGGGAATACTATAGTCTTTCGAGTAATCGTAACCCTGATCGCCAGAAACCGTGACTGGCGGCTGTAGCTCCACGCCATTGACGTCCTGATAAACGTAGTGAACCGTGCCACTGCCCTTTTCTGGAGGCGTCAGCGTATAAGTAACAGTAATGGTAGAACTACTATTGTCATCGCTATCCGCAGCAATAAAAAGCTTTGCTGCCTGTTGAACGGAGATTCCTTCTTTGCCAGCTACTGCATCAGTGACATTTGCTGGAGATGCAGTGTAACCTGGGACCACCGGTGGTGTGACCGTCTTGAATGCAGTGTCTTGGCTCCATGCACCAAAACTAACAATCTTACCGCTTGGATCATTTTCATCCACTGTGTATGGCCGAGAGAAAATCAAATCTTGCTTAGACAATTCCTGGGTCTGATCATCACGAACCGATTGAACCGTGATAGTCAGAGTCTTGTGTGTCTCTTCATAGTGCGGAAGGCTTGGATCCTTCGGCGCCTGGTGCTCCTGTAGGTTTGGTTCAGTCTTACTGTAGTTAACAGTACGCGTAATTTCAAAAGCAGTAAGAGCTGTACCCCCTTGAAGATCCGCAGTGTCCTTGATATTAGCAGGTAGCTCCCCAGAAGTGGTTAATAGAGGCGACTTAACAAGTTGATTCGTCGCTTCATCAATCTTGCCGGTCGCGCCTGCAACAACGGGAACAAACTGCGGATTGTCAGTGATCTGATCAACTAGCACAAGTTCATCATCCCCGCCAACCCCTGATGCGTTTGTTGTCCAAGGAGAGTACGTGACCGTACCATTTCCAGTCGCAGTGGCTGTACGATAAATTTTTACTGAGGCCACAGTTTTATCAGCAGGCAAACCTGTCACATCACCTGTGTAGTCAATCTTCTCAGTAATAACCCCGTTGAGATACCTCGCAAGCTCCCGTTAGGATCGCCATTGTTGAGTGACCCAGGATGATCAGGCGTATAGATTTTCGGCCCCTCATCCTTTTTCTTGTAGGTGATGAGAACCGGCTTGTTGTCTTCCGCAATCGTCATCTGGACAGTTGTGCCATCACTCACCAGAGTATAGCCAGAAATGTCTTTATCAATCCCCATCTTGGAAAAATCAACCGCTTCGCCAATTTTTCCTTCATACGAGTACGTATTCTTCTTAGTCCCGGCGTTGACCAACTCTCCAGTTGCCTGATCAACTAGTTTAACGGTCACCGTACCCTTATATTCATCCTTCTTGTAGGTGATTAGAACCGGTTTGTTGTCTTCCGCAATCGTCGTCTGGGCAGTTGTGCCATCACTCACCAGAGTATAGCCAGAAATGTCTTTATCAATCCCCATTTTGGAAAAATCAACCGCTTCGCCAACTTTTCCTTCATACGAGTACGTATTCTTCTTAGTCCCGGCGTTGACCAGCTCTCCAGTTGCCTGATCAACTAGGTTGACGGTCACTGTACCCTTCTCATCCTTCTTGTAGGTAATCAGAACCGGTTTGTTGTCTTCAGCAATCGTCGCCTGGGCAGTTGTACCGTCACTCACCAACGTATAGCCGGAGATGTCTTTATCAATCCCCATCTTAGCAAAATCAACCGCTTCACCAACTTTACCTTGGTAAGAGTAGGTGTTCTTCTTCGTGCCAGCATCGACTAACTCGCCGGTCGCCTGATCGACCAAGTTAACCGTCACTGTGCCCGTCTTGTCCTTGTCATAAATGACCGTGATAACTTGGTCACCAGGTGTGCTTGTTACAGTATACTTCTTAGTCGCATCATTAGGCGCATTGTGTAGCCAGGCACATTGAAATTCAGCCCCGAGGTAGTAATCGTGGTTCCCGTGGAGTAAGGATACTTGGCAACCTGGAAAGTTGATACGTTATTGGTATTCTTAACAGGATTACCATCCTGATCAACCAATTTAAATGACACCATGTGGGTAGTGTCGATTTTCTTGCCTTGATACGTGATAGTCAGCTCGTTACTCCCGTAATCAATAAACTGACTTGGGTGTGCCAAAGTTGCTAAAGAAGAGTTCAGACTGTCAAAATCTTTGGCACCACTGATGATGCTTTGAAGCGAATCAGCAACGGCTGAAGAGCCAACGTCGACCTTGGTCAGTGTTGGATCAAAAGTATAACCAGCAGGTGGCTTTAATGGAGAAAAGTCAATTGTGCCGTCTGCTGGAACATCGACAGTTTGGGCAGAGTTGGGAATCTCCGTACCGTTTTCGTCAAGATACTTGTAAGTCACTGGGAAAGGCTTGGCAGTATTGGTTTCGTTTGGATTGTCACCGCCACCGGTCCCCCCCCTTATCCGGGGGCGTAAGAATTTCCCCATCATCGTTGGAAATCTCAATGTCTTGCAGTTCAGTTGCGTTAGGAGAAAGTGGTTGAACATAGACTGCCACATGTCCCCGCTCTCCCCAAACAATTTTTCAACCGTTGCTGCATCAAACGTATAGGTTAAGACACCAGCGCCGCTAACTGTTTTGCTCGCACCAAACCCAAAGAAGCCGCCAGTTTGCCCAACTTGGCCAATATTAAGTTCCACTGGATCCGACTTGGTCCCAGTTGTGGTATTTGCCAAGGTGACAGGTTCAAGATAGATTGCTTTGGGTAAGCCATCGACCGTCAGTTCAATCGGCTTATTAACAGCCAAATGCCCATTACCATCATCAGTCCCTGATACGGTGATTGTGGCATAGACTTTTTTTCCCATTAATCGTATTGTACACATCGGAGTTTCGAGTTTCACTCAACGGATCCCCAGCCGCTGCTTTGACGACATGAATGCCAGAATCCGGCAACAAATTCGGCAAAGTCATCATGCTGCCGCCGATGACTGTCCCCGCAAACATAGTGAAGGCAAAACGCCAGAACTTACCGGCCTTGTACATCTTATAGTCTTTTGCGACAGGATCTGAGCGTCCCACTAAAGGACTATTTTTTGGTCGTGATTTCATAACACTCCTCCTCAAATTAAGTAAAACACCGAGCCAAGAAAAGCTTAGCCGGGTATACAAACCTAACGTTGTGAAGAGTATAGCATTAGAATACTCAGGGGTTAAATCAATTAGGCAAAAAAAACTTTTATATTTTTGGAAAAGCTTTAAGGACCAAAGCGCCTATTTAACAGTATTCCTACGTATGGATACGTTTTATGCGATTTCCATAAAATATTTGTGTGAACAAAAAATTTACCATTCTGATACCGGAATATTCACGAATATTCATACATTTGAGCCATCGCCATCTCTAACCCTGACCTTAGTTCAATGGTCCTTCACAATGGCACAGATTAGCCGACCGTCTTTAAACCGACTCTTCCCATATAGCCTCTGTCGGGTATTCTGAAGATTCTTTAGAATTGATTTAGTATTCCTACAGGGTAATTTGAAATAAACTGGCTTAAACTAGAATATACAAACTGCTGATATAACGCCGGAAATTGATAAAAAGACAACACCCCGGTTGGAGGAAAGCTTTTTGAAAACAACCATACTTTTAGTTGAAGACGAGGCCGCCCTGGCCGATTCCTTGACCACTGAATTTGAACTAGAGGACTATAACGTGATCTGGGCCAAAGACGGCCTCGAGGCACTGGATCTGTTTCACGCTAACGAGGCCCAAGTGAACCTGATCATTCTGGATTGGATGCTGCCGCACCTGGATGGGTTCAGTGTGCTGCGCCGCATTCGCAAGACAAGCCAGATTCCAATCATCATGCTGACTGCGCGGGACTACATTGGCGATAAGGTGGCCGGGCTGACCGGCGGCGCCGATGATTACATCACCAAACCGTTTGAGATGGAAGAGCTGATTGCGCGAGTCGAGGTTGCGCTCAGACATAGCCAGCCCGCGGTCAATTCAGCCACCACATACACGGTCAGCAATCTGGTCGTGGACACCGATGCGAAGCGCGTTACCCGCGGCGACAAAATCATTCAGCTGACGCAGCGCGAATACGAGCTGCTGGTGGCCCTGATCTCCAAGCAAAATGAGCCCTGCTCCCGTGAGAAACTCCTAGATACCGTTTGGGGCGTCGACTTTGATGGTCAGCCAAATATTTTGGACGTGTATGTCCGCAACTTGCGCAGTAAAATCGACAGCAACCCCAACGAGGAGAAACTGATCCACACGGTCCGCGGCGTCGGCTACATGCTCTCGGCCCAAGTCGCCAAGGAGTGACTCACATGAAAAAAACGCAATCAGTCCAGCGCCGCCATCATGCTGCGCAGCCTGATGAAGCTGATCATCGCGGTGACAATTCTCTTAGGCGTCGCGATTGTGCTGGCGGTGGGTCACCAGATGCTGGAAGAAGTCAGTGCCACCACTTCTCACATTACCAGCAGTCTCAAAAAGACTGATATCGACGGTGATGACGACTGGGAGAATTGGCGACGCAACAGTACCATCGACACGAGTCAAAGCTACGTTGTCGTCCACAATGAGCGCAAGGATGCAAAAAGAAAGCAGTACCTGTCTCCTCAGACAGAGAAAATGCTCAAAGTCGCACCAATCAAAATTCCCTTGCTGACGAATACCTATCTTCGGCCAGGACTAGGGATCTTGTATCACCGGACCGCCCATGCCCGCGGAATTTACTACACGCTGTGGCAAAACATGGACCCCCAGTTGGCGGTCCTGGTCCGAGTCATTCAGGTGACGGTCTTGCTGCTGGCGCTGACGTTGCTCATCACGCCGTTTTACATCCGGCGGCTGACCAAGCGCCTGACGGATCCGCTGACGGGTCTCTCACGCACCACCAAAGTCATCGCTTCAGCCAAGGAACCTGGTGAAATGAAGCTGCCGGTGCCGGCGCAGCCGACGGAAGTGACTGAACTCGCCACCAACTTCAACGAACTGCTGAGTCTGCTGGACGAGCGGCAGCAGCAACAAAAACTGTTTGTGATGAACGCGGCCCACGAACTGCGGACCCCAATCGCCACGATTCGCAGCCACGCCCAGTTGATCGAGCGCCACGGCGAGGCACACCCGGAAATCGTCGGCAAATCCGTGAAGTACATCACTGAGGAATCGCGGCAAATGCAGCAGCTGATTGATGAGTTGCTGCAACTTTCCCGAGCCGACCGCCTCGCCCTTGACCTAACAGAAATGAACCTGAGCGAATCGCTACAAACCATCATGCAAAAACTGACTGGCACCATTAGTCAAGAGGTGAAGGCAGACATCGCCGATGACGTCCACGTCATCGGCAACGAAAGTGCGCTGGAACAAATCATCAGCAATCTGGTCACAAACGCGGCCAAGTACTCACCTGCCGACAGTCAGATCGACGTGACGCTTAACGTGTCTGCTGGTGCGCCAGTCATCGCAGTCAAGGACCAAGGCAGCGGCATCAGCGATGAGGATAAGCAGCACATTTTTGAGCGGTTCTACCGCAGCGCAGACGTGCGCGGCACCGTGTTTGGCACCGGCTTAGGTCTGGCAATCGCCACGCAAATGGCAAAGCTGACCAACTGCGTGCTGACCGTGGCCGACAACCAACCACACGGCACGATTTTCACGCTTACTTTCCCAACTAAATAGCACATGAAACGTCCTGCAAAAAAATTTGCAGGACGTTTTTTTTCGGCTGTGACAGGCTTTATCTTAATTTTTTTCAGAAAATGGGCCTGAAATCTAGGCGTTTCGCCGCCCCACCTGAAAATTTTGAGTTTGGCTTTAGTTTTCATGAGTGGGAGCGCGCCCTTGGTGAAATAAGCTGGAACCATCAGCAAATGACAAAGTAAAGGGGATTCCGCATGTCAGTCTTACTATTAAGCTTAATACCCAACCTCAGTCAGCTCTTACCGCAATGGATCAGCCAATTCGGTAACCTAATTTACATCGGGCTCTTCGGCCTGATTTTTATCGAAACCGGCGTCGTGATTCTCCCCTTCCTGCCTGGGGACTCCCTGCTGTTCCTGTGTGGCTCGCTGGCCGCCCTCAACAATCAGGGTCTCAACATCTGGCTGCTGATCGGCCTGCTCAGCATCGCCGCCATCGCCGGCGACGCGCTGAATTTTGAAATCGGGGAACACTTCGGCAACTACCTGATGCAAAGTCAGAAACTCAGCCGGCTGATCAAGCCGAATTACATCAAGCGGTCCCAACGCTTTTTCAAAAAGCACGGCAAGCCGGCCATTTTTCTTGGTCGGTTCGTCCCAATCATTCGCACCTTCATCCCCTTTACCGCCGGCATCAGCAAAATGCGCTACCGCGACTTTGCCCTTTACAACGTGCTGGGTGGCCTGAGCTGGGTGTTGGTGGCGCTGGGTAGTGGTTACTTTTTCGGCAACATCGCAGTCGTGAAAGCCCACTTTGAATTGATCATGCTTGCAATTATCGCCATTTCGTTGCTCCCCGCTGCAATTATGGGCCTGTGCAATCGCCGAGGTGAACCCATTGAATAGTAAAGTCAAAACATTCGTCGCCAGTGGGTTATTCCTACTCCTGCTCTTTGCCGGTCTCGCGTGGGGCGTTGCCGATCATGCGCCATGGGTCCGCGGCTTTGATCGCGCAGTGAGCGGCTTTTTCGCCAGTGCGGAAAGTCCACTGAACACCGGCATTTTTAAACTCGTCGGCACGCTTGGCAGTCCTGCTACGGTGATTGGGCTGACGGCAGTGCTATGCCTCTTCTTATGGATCAAACGGGATCTCATCACCGCACTGTGGGCCTTCGGCATTCAGCTGTTTGGCTCCGCAATTGCTGAGATCATCAAGCAGTTGGTTGCACGCGCAAGACCATTGCACCAACTGGTTCCGGACACCGGCTACAGTTTCCCCAGCGGCCACACCTTTTGCACCGTGCTGTTCGTCTTCACCCTGCTGATGCTTGGGCTGCCACTGCTTCATGACCAGGAGACTAAGTTAGTGGCGGTGCTCGCCGGTATGATCTGGATCGGCCTGGTCGCCGCGTCACGCGTTTACCTGCGTGATCACTTTGCCACCGATGTCGTTGCCAGCGTGCTGCTGGCGACCGGCTACTGGTTGATCATCACCCCATTTGCTGCGGCCGTTCAAGACGCGCTGCGGCGGTGGATTCCAGAAAGGATTCAAACATTATGGACACACAAAAATTAACGATCGTTGTTCCTGCTTACAATGAAGAAGAAGTCTTACCCTCCTCAATTCAGCGCTTGCTCAGTATCGAAGAAAAAAATCGCTGAACGGAATGTGATGGGCCAGCGGGCAGATATCCTCATTGTCGACGATGGCTCAACTGATCGCACCTGGGAGATCATCAACCAGCTTCACCAAGCGCACTCGCGCGTGCGCGGACTGCGCTTCTCCCGCAATTTTGGCCATCAGTCGGCACTGATTGCGGCATGGCAGAGGCGATTAAAACTGCGGACATGATTGTGACCATCGATGCCGATTTGCAAGATGATCCGGATAAAATTAGCGAAATGGTCGATAAATATGCCGACGGCGCTGACATTGTGTATGGCGTTCGCAACAATCGCGACACCGACAGCTGGTTTAAGCGCACCACGGCGCAGGGCTATTACAAAATCCTCAAGCTACTCGGTGTCGAGTTAGTGCCGAACCACGCCGATTTTCGGCTCATGTCCAAGCGCGCGGTGGAGACTTTTCTCAGCTATCCGGAGCGCAACATGTTCATCCGCGGTATCATTCCCAAGCTCGGGTACAAAACCGACGCCGTTTACTACAAGCGCACCCCGCGCATGGCCGGTGAATCCAAGTATCCGCTCAAAAAGATGCTTGCTTTTGCCTGGGATGGCATCACCAGCCTGACCATCGCGCCAGTGCGGCTCATCCTGATTCTCGGGACCGCCGCCACTTTGCTGGCCATCGCCATGATGGCGTACGCAGTCATCATGAAAATGCTCGGGCTCACCGTTCATGGTTGGTCCTCGCTGATGGTTTCGCTGTGGTTCATCGGCGGCGTGCAAATGATCAGCCTCGGCGTGATTGGTGAGTACATCGGCAAGCTGATGAATGAAGTCAAGGAACGGCCACGCTACACGATCCAAGCCAAACTGAATTAGGTGATCCTGATGACACGAAAATATAAACCGGCTGTTTTGCCTTTGATTCTCATCGGCTGCTTGCTTGTTGGCCTCATCAGCAACTTGGTCTCAGGCGCAGGGCTCGCGGTGCTTGTTACGGCTGTGCTCCTCTTTGCCTCTTCACGTTTAATTGGACCGCAACTCAACCGTCTTGCTGCGAAAAAGGTGATCTGGGGCGTCGGAATTGGTCTGGTGCTCATGGTGATCGGTCAGCTGGTGGTCCTCAAAAGTATGCCGGTCACGGTTTACCACGACCCTTACCGGCTCCTTTCGCAAGCCGATCAATTGGCGGCTGGTCACCTGACGTGGCACATCACATACTTCTGGCGCTATGCCAACAACGTGCCATTGGCCTACCTATTATCTATGTGGCTGCGGCTAAACAATCTGATTGGACTGACCACAAACGGCGCCGTGCATCTTCTAAGCCTCTTGCTGCTTGACTGTTTCATTGTGCTCGCACTACGCACAGTGTGGCAGCTCAGCCACCGCAACAGCCTGCTGCTGGGCAGTTTTGCCTTTCTCGCCTGCACGCCCTTCGCTTATACCTACTTTCTGCAGGTTTTTTATTCCGATCTGCCGTCGATGTTGCTTCTGCTGATCATCATACGTATTTTCTGGCAATGGCCAAGTAACACGCCTGCTCAGCAGGTGCGAGCAGGCATTGGACTGACTGTCGCCGTTGTACTGGGTGCACTGATCAAACCAAATCTCATTGTGCTGATCCCGGCGCTCGCAATTATCGCCCTGATCCTGCATCATCGGCATTTGCTAAAACCGCTGAAATTATGGCTGCCGATGGTCCTCGTCGTAGTCGGTTTTGGGCTAAGTGTCCCAGCCAATAAGGGCATCGATGCGGTCAGTCATTACACTCCAAAGACAGAATTTGCTTTCCCCACCACGAACTGGCTGTTAATGGGCGTCAACGCCAAAAGTAACGGCATGTATTCTAAACACGACGCAAAGGTGGCTATCCAATTGCCAAGCCAAGCGGCCCGGCAGCGCCACGACCTCACGTCAATCAATAAGCGCGTTGCTCACCTTGGACCCTTGGGGCTCGTCAAACTGTGGGTGACCAAGCTGGGTATCCTCTTGAACGTTCAGCACATTGGGAATTGGTACAACGGCGGTTTTCGCGCCGCACCGACTTGGTACCAGCAACATGCACAGACGCTTCAGGTGCTCACCGCAGTCGGCTACACGGCGGCGACCTTGACCCTATGGTTGACCCTGATCATGCGGCTGCTCGGATGGCAGCCGGATTGGCAAAAAGGCAGTGAGGTTGCTGGAATGCTTGCCCTGATCACGGCACTGGGTTACCTCGCTTTCCACACGCTGCTTTGGGAAACCGAAGCCCGTTACGGCCAAATTATTCTGCCCTTGACCCTGTTTGTCTTGGCCAGTGTCCCCCTTCCGGTCAAGTCGAAATCCGCCGTCAACCGCCCGGCGTGGCTACCGCCAACTGTCCTTGTCTTGACGTTAGCCAGTATGCTCGGCTTGAGTCACCTTGTGGGCACCATCCAGCCGCAAACGGCGGTGGTGGCAGCTCAGCGCAGTCAGCTGTCTGAGCAGTACCACGCGAAGCCGACCCAGATCAAACCGGGGACTCTAATGACTGAGAAAGTGACTTTGAATGGCCCAGCGGATTATTTTTCTGTCCAGATTCACGCCCAGTCAATGGTCGCTGTTACACTTACCCAGCTAACCAGCGGCAAAACTTATCATCTCACCGATGCGCGCTCGGTTTATCGGCTGCATCACAACCTTGACCGCGGTCGCTATCAAATTACCGTGCAAAACCGCAGTCGCATGCACCAAGCCGTTGATGTTGTTCGCACCTACCGCTATCGTCTGAGTGCTTCACCATTGGTCATCAACGGAACCAAACACAAGACGGCATCTCTCATCTACACGAGTCTGCTCCATTCCTCTAGGAGGTCGTATCATGGATAAACGGATTTCAACGCTATACGTCAGGTACGGCGAGGCCTTACGATACCTCATCGTCGGCGGCCTCACCACGCTGATCAACATCGTGCTGTTCTTTGGGCTCACGCATCTGGGCATCGCCTGGTTCTGGGCCAACATCGCGGCATGGGTGCTCAGCGTGCTGTTCGCCTTTGTTGCTAATAAAAAAGTCGTCTTTGCCTCTGCTGACATGACGCCACGCACCGTGTTCAAAGAGGCAGTCAGCTTCTTCAGCCTGCGTGGGGCCTCACTTTTGGCCGACACCGCTATCTTGTTTGTTGGCTTGACGCTTCTTCACGGCTCACCGATTATCGTCAAAATCATTGATCAAGTCGTCGTGATTGGCCTGAACTACGTGTTCAGCAAGCACATCTTCTCCTAAACTCAGCTCGCGAAAGGAGGGCTCAGATGGCGCGCTCGCGTAAAATGCTTCGACTGGCCCAAGCTTTGGGCTTAATGGCTATGCTGGTGCTGACCTTGATTGCTTTGCGCACCAATCGGCTGACTTCTCTGGCGGCGATTCAGGCTACCGTGCAGCAGGCCGGCTTCTGGGCTCCGACTCTGTTTGTTGGGTTACAAATCATCCAAGTCTTTTTCCCCATTATTCCCGGCGGCCTATCCACGATCGCTGCCGTCGCCATTTTCGGACCGGTTTGGGGCTTTATCTATAATTACGTTGGCATCGGTCTCGGTTCGATCGCCGCGTTCAGTCTTGTCCGCCGCTTTGGAAAAAGCTTTCTTGAAGATCTGGTCCCTGCCAAAACGCTCGCCAAATCCCAGCATTACCTAAATGGAGGCAATTTTGACCGCATGTTCACGATTGCGATTCTCCTGCCTGTTGTACCAGACGACCTGCTCTGCATGCTGGCCGGTCTGACCAAAATGTCGCTGAAAAAAATTTGTGACCATTATTGTTTTGTGTAAACCCTGGACAATATTGGCTTACAGTCTCGGAATGAATTCGATATTTCAACTCATCCTCGCCTTTGGGCAAAATAACCGCCAGGTCTTTAAAAGCCGACTCAATGTGTTTGAAATTGAGCCGGCTTTTGGCGTATCACCAATGCTACTTCATCAAGTTGCCTAGATCCAGCTTCACCACGCGGTCCGCGTGCAAGCCCAACTTGGCCTTACGATAGCGCGCCGAGCCGGATTCAAACAACACGTAAAGATCCTCGCCATCCGCGTAAATCTGTTCCAGATACGGCGGCAGTTTCACTGTTTTCAGCGTGTCATCCCCGTCGAAATCCAGCCAAGTCCGCTGGCCATCGTTATCAAACGCCAGAATGCTGGACGAATTGGGACCAAAGGACTGCGAAAATAAAATCTCGCCGTGATAGAACGTGACGCCCTGCAGTCGCTTGCTCGTCGTATAACTGCCTGGGTGGTTGGCACCGCGCAGCTCGACTCGGCGGCGATTGGCAACATCAGGCATGCCCTGTTCAGTCAGTGGCAGCGCCACAAAACTGCCTTGGGTGCTTTGGTCGAAGAACCCAACGTACAGCGCGTTGTTGTGGTAAGTCAGAAACGAGGCGCGCTTGACCCGATTTAACGACACGACTTGGTCAAACTGACTGGCGTGATGGCCGTGAGCAAAGTTAGCTTGCTGCCAGGTCTTTGCGTCATATGCCGAAAGAGACGCAGTATTCTGCGCCGTTTCAGTCGTCACCCACAGCCGCTTGCTGACTGGGTCGTAGGCCAAGCCGCCGACGTGAGAAGCATTGGGCAGGACCATCTGCTTCACAAAGCGGCCGGACCGTTTACTTAGAAAATACAGCACCGAATCATACTGATTGTCGCGACTGTACGCCGAAATCACGACATATTTTGGCGTCACCGTGAGGCCCTGCGGATCCATCGTTTTGCTGATTCCGACTTGGCCCTTGACACCTGTCGTCAATGACTTGGTTTGCCCCAGTCCTGGAATCACATACGTATCCGGTTTAGCATCGTGATCAAGCGCCGGCTTTAAGGCTGGGTACTGCTTCGTGAACTGCTGGTAAAATTGCTTCTGCGAGGTCAATGCTGCAGTGGTGCTAGTCCCGTCGATCAACCCGCGCTGACGCTGCCCATAGGCGTACCAGCCAATCACCGCAAGAACCGCCACGCATACTGCAGAAAGCGTCAGCCACCGTTTTTGATGTTGCATCTAAAATCCTCCAACCACTCTGGATTCGTTCCCCCGCTTTTCTCGATTATAACGCCACGCGCGAAGGAACAGCTGGGCCGTCACACAAAAACGAAAAGCCCGCTCAATTTTTCGTGTGATTGAGCGGCCGTATCCGTCTAACTTTTAATCAACCCAGCTAAAGAAAGGTCAATGATAGTCTGCAAATCAGCCAAGGTCACAGTCTGGTGATTGACCTGCTTGCGCGTGAGCAGCGCCTTCATCGGGGCAAACAGCAGGACGTGAATATCGTCAGGATCAGCAGTCACTAAGAGATCCGCAGCAATCGCCTGTGCATAGAGCTGCCGCAGCGGCGTGACCACTTGTCTGAACTGCGCGCGTGCTTGATCCGACACTGCCCCAGGGTTGGATTCAACCGCCTCAATGTATTGCCACTCCAGCGGGTACTTTAATGCCATCTTGGCCATGTACAATGCCGCGAGCCGCAGCTGAGCTTGAATGGTCTGACCTTTCGTGATTGCCACTGCCAGGCCCGCATTGATCTCATCCTTGACCGCCACGTAGATTTTGGCCAGCATGTCCGCCTTGTCTCGGTAATACACAAACGGCGTGCCGGAACTGACCCCAGCCTGAGCCGCAATTTTACTGAAGGTCAGCCCCTGGATGCCTTCGCTGCTCACCAGCGCCAACACGGCGCGCGTGACCCGGGCTTTTTTTTCTTCGTCTATTGTTCGCATATCTCAATCCTGATGACTTTCATGTGCAAAAGCAAGCGCATTTTCGGCGGCAATCAAAGCGCTTCTTCATCCATCCGCTGATTTTTCAACAGCGTTACCGCAATCGCCAGTCCAAGCAGCGCGATCACCATCAAAATAGCGTAGGCCACGTTGATTCCGGCAATTGTGGTTTCCTTACCCGGTGACACCTGAGCCGTGACGGCGACTAAGGCAGTGCCAACAATCGTCCCCAGCATCTGCCGGCCAGACACAATGATTGCGTTGCCGTGACTCATTTCCTTCACCGACAGCTCACTGACCGCGTATGGTACCAGTGGCGTCATGATCAAGGACATCCCAAAACTAAGCAAAATGTAACCCACTGCTGCTAACCAAAGCGGACTGTTCGCATGCAGGACGAAGGCCAAGCCGCTGGCACCAAGCGCAACGCTGGCAGTGCCCAGAATACCGACCACGCGTGCGCCTTTATGATCAAGCAGCCACCCACCCAGTGGATTCGCAACCAAGTTGCACAACGCCCCGGGCAACATCGCCAGCCCGGCAATCGTGGCCGAATAACCCAGCGCCGATTGCAGCATCAGCGGCACCAGCATCACGTCGGTCATGTTGACCGCATAGCCCACGACAATCAATGTCATGGTCACAGTGAAGCGCCGACTTTTAAACACTCGCAACTGTAAAAATGGCGACGGCACTCGAAACTGACGGATACCGAAGACGACTAACAGAACTAGCCCAATCAGCATCTCAACCACTTGGGTCTCTGACACCCCAATCATGAGGACCGCAAAGCCGATTGAATACAGGATGGCCGAGATGACGTCCAAACTTTCAGTCGTCGTTTTACCGACGTTGTGCACCATTCTCACGCCCATTAGTAGCGCAACCAGACCAATCACCAACATCAGGATAAAGATTGACCGAAAACCAAAGTGATCACTTAGCACTCCGGCAATCGTGGGCCCAATCGCCGGCGCAAATGCCAGCACGATGCCCATCACCGCAAAAGCCGCGCCTTGCTGACTGCTGGGATAGCTGTTCATCAGGACGACCTGCGTCAACGGCAGCATCACGCCGGCGCCAACCCCTTGAATCAAGCGGCCAACCAGTAGCAGCGGAAAACTCGGGGCGACCAGCGAGATCACAATGCCAACTGTGAACAGACACATCGTCGTCAGGAATAAGGGGCGAGTCGGGATACGGTTGATCAAAAAAAGCCGTGAATGCAGAGACGATACCCAAAATTAAAATGTAGCCCATCGTCAGCCACTCGCCTTGCGCCTCACTAATGTTAAACGCCTGCGAAATCTGCGGCACACTGGCAGTCATCAGGCTTTGGCCCAATGACGATAGAAAGGCCGCAATCATTAGTGGCACAACCATCGCGTGCGAATTCTGACTAGTTTTACTCATTTGATTCCCCATCGCTTCCAGATCTTCCAACTGGTTCAACGTTCTTAATACTAATTGTTTATTTAGTTTAAATCAAACCATCAGAGGCTGACTGCCCTTACAACCCCGGTGAGCATCATGAGCGCAGGCAAAAAAATCCAGCCGCTTATCGACTGGATTTTGATTCTGTGCGCTAGGGTCTTAAGCCACTGGAAGCGGCGCCGGCAGCTGTGGACCCAGCCCGCGCCGGGCAAGGATCCAGTCATCGCCATTCCACATCTCAGTTTTCTGCCGATTAGCAGAGAAGTCCCAGTAACTCTGGCGTTCAAACTCGAGAACGACCCCGTTTGGGCCGAGGCCGATCCATTCGTAACTGCCGTCATCGACCATGTTGGCATACTTCGCCCATTCCAGCGGGATCGTCACCGTCTGGCCTTGGGCATTAACGTAGGTCCGCGTCTGACCGGTCAAGCTGCGCAGTTCTTCAAGCTGCTCGCGATAAGCGGGATCGACTTCCTGCCAAATCTGTTCAGCTTTGGCAAAAGCCTGATCCTCACTGGGTAACTTACCAGTCAGTGGTTGAGTCAACGCGTTGTAGGAATACAAGTAGCCATCGTCACCATAAATCACGGTGACGTGTTCACGGTTGAGCGCTTCTTTTGGCAAACTGGCCGGCTGATAACGACGCAGGTGAACCTGCTTGCCGTTGCGTGGAACTAATTTTTCAACGACGATCTGATAACCATCTGGAATAATCAGATCTGGATAAGTGTGCTGATTAAGCGTTAATGCTGGCATGACATTCCTGCTTTCTAAGTTAAGGGTCTATTTTGAATCAAGCTGTGTGATTCGATGTAAAACGGCCAAGAAATCTGCCTGAGTCACGCGTCCATCAGCGGCTGTCAGGCACTCACTGAGGACTTTCTCTTGGGCATCAAGCGCCGCCTTCACTTTCGGATACAAGTCTTCACCAGCTTCGGTGAGCCAAAGCTGGTAGCGCCGGCCATCCGTTGTGGACTGACGCTTATCGACAAAGCCTAAGTCGACTAGCCGGGAAATTTCCGGTTGACATTACTTTGGTGCCGGCTGTCTTCCCGCACCAGTTGATCTTGGGTGACACCAGGATCATCATGCAATTTCAACACGAAGAAATACTGGCTGCTATTGACGCCAAGCGGTTTTAATCGCCGTTCAAGCACGCGAAGGGCAATATTGGACGCGACATGTAATTGTTTCATGATGGTCTGATCGTTTTTATCACGCATCATCAAAGGCCTCTCTAGGCGTCGACTACGGAGAATTGTTCCCGTGTATGCTTTGGCTGCTCGCTTTCGTCCAGCAAAGCAGCGGCGAAGTTTGCCACTGAAATTTCTTCTTTTCCTGCAGCACTCTGGATGATGTGGCTGCCGCCGATTCGATAGGCCGTCTTCGGTCCATCCGTAAAATCGGTGGATGGCGTGATGGCAGTCCAGTGCACATCGTCAACCAACTTCAGAAATTCAAACTCGCGATTTTGCTCGATCATTCCATCCAGCCAAGGTTCGCCGGCAAACCGCTTTTGCGTATCCGCCAGCAGGGTGCTGCCATCGTCTTTGATCAGTGTGGAAGCACCAATCACAAAAAAACAACTGGGTCGTTTTGTCTTCGCGGAAGAAACTGATCAACCGCGTCGCTAAGTCGACATGCTCGTAAGGAGTTGACGAAGCAAACGCGTCAACGACCACATCCAAGTCTGATAAGTCGTTGTGTGTCAGCGCCATGGCGTCTTTTTCCAGAATGGTCGCTTGATCATCGAAAAGGGTCTTCGCCTTTTGGGCATTGCGAACGATAGCCGTGACTTGGTCGCCGCGGTTAATTGCTTCTTTCATGATGGCCTGGCCAACGTGACCAGTGGCACCGATAATTCCAATTTTCATAAGTGTGTTCTCCTTTAATTGTGTGAAGTTGCGTTATTTAAGGTCAAAGACGGTCTCAGCAGTACCGTGGGCAATTGCTTCACGTTGCGCATCTGTGATGTCAGCTTGTTCAAGGAACTGACGGACTTCATTACCGGACTGAACATAAGGAAAATCCTCGGACCACATGATGTGATCGGCACCCATCTCAGTGAGGACCAACTGCATTTGCGGCGCAGTGAACATGCCGGATGGTGACAGGTAAACCTGACGCTTGTAGTAGTCCGAGAACTTCAGCGGCAGATCAGTGATAATTGGGCTGAAGCCATCGATCCGTTCCGGGAACATTGGGACAAATTCACCCCAGTGACCGGAAGCAATCTTGAAGTGCGGGTACTTCTCCATGATGCCGGACGTGATGATCCTAAGCATCTGAATGCCCTGCTCCATGTGCCAGCCCCACATTGCCCCGGCCATCATCGTGGCCCCTAATGCGTTGTAGGCCTTGCTGTCGTACAGCATCGCCTTTTGATCGTTGCTGATGACGCCTGGGTGAAGATAAAGTGTCGTGCCCAGCTTGTCAGCAGCCGCGAAGATTGGCTCAAACTTCGGATCATCCAGGAACTGGCCGTTCACGCTGCCGGAAATGATGCCGCCTTTCAAGCCCAATTTAGTGACCGCATAATCAAGCTCCTTAGCGGCTTCGTCTGGTGTATTAGCTGGCAAGGTTGCCAAGCCGGCAAAGCGATCCGGATACTTGCTGATGTTTTCGGCTAGTGTTTCGTTTTGGGCGTGCGCGCCATCAACGGCGTATTGATCGGGCAGGACCTGTGGTGAATTGCCGGCATCGGAAATCACCTGAAAATCGATCCCGTACTTATCCATGTAAGCAACCTTGTTACTGAAGTCAACGAGGTCCGGGCGCAGCTGATCTTGGCGCGGATTGTTGTTCTTCACTTCTGAGTACTGATTGAATTCCTTGATGTTCCGATCTGTATCATAATGCTCTTCAACGGTAACAAGTTTCAACTTGATTCCTCCTAAAATAATCGCGATGGTAGGCAATCTAGCTTAGTCCGCCAGATTTGATTTATATGCGTACGCATAGTATTGGCTAAAAAATTTGACCGGTTAATACCCGGCCTTAGCGCTTTGACAATTTACTTACCAAAAGTAGCTAATTCTCAACGCAAAATGAGTATAGCACATTTATATGCGCACGCATAGTGTTTCTTCAAAATAATTTTAGATGACTTTCGGACCAGCACCTATGGCACCAAAGTGGGTACTACAAGACCTTTTGGCTGACGGAAAAATATCCTCCTCGTCAGCGACGTCAAGGCCATTGGCAAGGAGGATATTTTAATTGGCGCAATGTTCTGACACTACTGGGCTAAACCCACAGCCTTCATGCTGAAATTCCAAAGCTCATCTTGAATCTGCTGATCATAAGACATTTCCGATGACCGCACCGGCTTGTCACTGCTGCGGTCAAAATACCGTGCCGGACCCTCAGCGAACTTGTCATCCACCATCAGATTTTTGATCATAGTCCCCGAGTCCTTCGCGGTGCTGAGTAAGTCCGCCACCTGCGCCATCATTTCCGGCGTGAAGCGTGCTTTATTCTTGGACAACCCCGTCTCGATCATGAGACCTGGATTAACCGTGTTCACCACGATGTGTTTGCCTGCAGCAGTCAGACGGCGATCCAACTCGTAGGTGAACAGGACCGCGCACAGCTTGGAGTATAGATAACTCCGCTGATCCGCCGCAGCATCCCGGCCAGGGTAAGCCAATGCCTCGACACCTGGCCAATCAACACCCCTGAGTGGAGTATCGTGGCGCTCACTGCTGACCGTCACAACGCGACTGTCATCTTGCATCAGCGGCAGCAGCAACTGCACCAGCAAAAAGTGGCCGAGGTAATTGGTCTCGAAAATATTGTTGAACCCGTCAGCAGTTTCACTCGCCGTGCGACCGGCAATGCCAGCGTTGCAAACCAGGCCGTAAAGCGGCTCACCGAGCGCCTTGAACGCCCCGACAAAGGCCCGAACTTTAGCAAGCGAAGAAGTGTCCAATTCAAGACATGTCAGGTTAGCTTCTGGCGCAGTCTTGAGAATCTCTTCGCGGGCCGCACTCGCTTTCGCCATGTTGCGGCAAGCCATGATCAGGTGATAATCACTCCCCTGTTCAGCAATTTGCTTAGTGGTTTCAAAGCCCAGCCCAGAATTAGCACCGGTAATAATGATTGTTTTTGTCATTTATCTGTCTCCTTAGTGGTCAGCCTCAAATGGTCTGACCCTTTCACTCTGTTTATACTTTTTTCAGCTCACATTAATTGGTGCAGGTCCTCAGTTAGGACCAAACTACCAATACAATCCTAAAGCAAAAGTAGTGTACCACTTTTATATGCGCATGCATAGTATTTTGAAATTTGTTATAAAAAAAGCCTCAAACCCTCAGCTAATCTGAGCGTTCAAAGCTTTTTCCAGAGACATTAATCTGCGGATTATTTCAGGATCCCGGTCAGTGAAAGCACAATTGCCGCGACAATAATGAGACCCATCAGCCGTACAGGCTTTTGCCCTTTGCGCAGGAGGTAGAAAAGTCCCAAGAACAGCAGCACTGGCAGCAAGTCCGGCACAATACTGTTGAGAATGGACTGAATATTGATTTTGACCTGCCCTACGGCAAATTTCAGTGGTGTGCCCACCGTAATCGTGGTGGGAATCAAGGCCCCGAGCACCATCATCCCCAGCGCACCTAACGAATCCGTGACACGCGCAATCTTGCCGCCTTTGAGCAAACTCGTCACACTCGCTTGGCCCAAGTGATAGCCCGAGTAAAAGCAGATATGACCGACAATCAGCGCGTACGCGCAGAACAGGACGACGAATAAAATTGGGCCCAGCGCGCTCCCGTTTTTGGCCATATCAATGCCGATTCCCAGCAGGATAACTTTGACTAGCGACTGCGTAATGGTATCGCCGATGCCGGCAACCGGCCCCATCAACGCGGCCTTGAGGTTGTTGATCATGTCGCCGCTGAGGGAATCATCGTTGGCTTTTTTTTCTCTTCGAGCGACGCGACAATGCCGGCAATCATGGAGCCAAAAGTGTTCTCCGTATTGTAATACGTCAGCTCACGAGTAAGGCCTTCCGCCAGCTTGTCCTTGTCATTGGGATACAGCTCCTCCAGCACATAAGACATCGCGTGGGCAAATCCAAGGCCCATCATCCGCTCGTAGTTGTAGCAGATCTGGCCCCAAGACTGCCATGCAAACCAGGTCTTCCGCAGCGTTTTCTTACTAAGCTTTTTTTGGCGTTTGTTCCATCGTGCTGACCTCCTTGTGGCATGTAGTAATAGTGCAGCAGCGCGAGCCCGGTCCCAATAATGGCGATGGCCATCACGTCGAGTTTCAAATAAGCGGCAAGCGCGAACCCAATCAAAATGAACGGAATGGTCGACTTTTTCGCCAACACCTGCATCAGCATCGCTAGGCCCAGCGCCGGCATCATTTTGCCGATCAACATCAAGATATTGGTGATCTGCACCGGCAGTGCTGCCATGAAAGCTGCAAAGTAATGACCGCCGAAGTACACGCACAGAAACGCAGGGATGAAATACGTAATAAACGGCACAATCTGCGACGCAAACAGGTTCATTCGCCGCACGCCGCGCACATCCCCAGCCGCCGCATAAGTGTCAGCGCGGTGGACCCAGATCGGGTTCAGCGCCATTTTGGCGTTCTGACACAGCACACCGAGCAGCCCAAGGGGTGTCGCAATCGCCAGGCCCGTGGCCGCGGAACTACCAGACATCATCGTCATTGCAACGCCCAGGTAACCCGCGATGGCCATTTCATTCGGCAGTGTGCCGCCAACAGCAAGCAGCCCAATGTACGCCATTTGAATCGTTGCGCCAACCTGCAAGCCGTATGTCAGCTGCCCCAGCAGCAGACCGTCGATCAGGCCGGCCACCAGCGGCGCGCCGAAGTAAAATGCCCAGCGCGACCACATCGGCAGCGCCGAACTGGTCAACCAGCACAAGGCCGCGATGATGACTGCAATAAAGAAGGTATTCATGCGCGCACCTCCTGCTGATAAGCAACGCGCCGGTCACTCGGCAGCATCTGCAAATAGACGTCGGTTCCAGTTGTTGCAGCTCATGCATGGCCGCGCGT
Source organism: Lacticaseibacillus camelliae DSM 22697 = JCM 13995 (assembly GCF_001311195.1). Taxonomy (GTDB): domain Bacteria; phylum Bacillota; class Bacilli; order Lactobacillales; family Lactobacillaceae; genus Lacticaseibacillus; species Lacticaseibacillus camelliae. The sequence continues at coordinate 2,070 of NZ_BBAJ01000036.1, read as the reverse complement.
TCGGTCTGGTTAGCGAAAACCCGACGAGTCAACGGCGTGCGGTCTGGTGCACTGCCCATGTTGCCGATGTTGAGGCTGGGCAGAGCTGCGCCGGCCTTGACCAGTGCCGCGGCCGCGACTGGCGTTTTGAACAGGACAAAGAAGTCGGGCTGACTGTCATCCTGAAGCATCTCAGCGGCCTTAGCCACCGGCTGAATGTCGATCGTGATATCGGCCGGGGCGGACATCGCCAGCACCGAGGAAGTAAACTCGTCTGCGGCCAGGGCATCATCGATAATCAAAATATGCGACACTGGGTACTGCTTGATCCAGCTGGTCATGATCTGACCGTGAACCAGCCGTTCATCTACACGTGCGAACTTGATTGCCATAAAGTAGCCTCCATTGGACCAGATACACAAAAAAATCCGCCCATAAACAGCTAGTTACTGTTTAAGGACGGATTCTTCCGCGGTGCCACCTTAATTGGACGGATACTCAAAACACGTACCTCGTCCCACTTAGCGAAGAGCTAACACTCTTCCGACAACTGACGTATGTCTCACGTACAGGCTGACTTGACGGCGAGCGCCGGTGCCGCAACGGACTCACGGATAACCAATCACTCGCTTGAGCGCGTGATTGGTTATCTGAAGTCCTAAGTGCGCGACACCTGCGCTCAGGTTCTTTTGGCCTGTCCCTCAGTGGTCCATTTGACTGCCTGCGTTCGACGACATTCCCAGCTCCGGTCGCTCTCTGTGCGTGCACAACAGTTTTGATCTCCACATCAACGGTTTATGGACGAATTATTTTGTTAAATACACGGTACATCGTTTTGATGAGAAAATCAACATCGTAATCTAATCGAATCTTACTTTTCACCTTTTACCGCCCATTGCTTGAATGGTGTTCACCACAATCATTAATCCGCCATTTCAAGCGCATTCTCGCGCCGGCCAGAAGTCAAGTAAACGGTGTTAGAATAAGTACTGGAAGCTCAATTAAACTAATCACCAGTGTGGTGTAATAGGGACACGCACCACTACGAAAAGGGGCACAACTATGAAACAAATTAAACTGGGTCAAACAGGCATCTCAGTCTCTCGACTTTGCGTTGGCGGTATGAGCTTTGGTCAAGCCGGCACCATGCACGCTTGGACGCTGGATCAGACCGCCACCACAAAAATGGTCAAGACTGCGCTTAATCTCGGACTCAACTTTTTTGATACTGCAAACTCCTACTCGAAAGGAACTGGTGAGGAATACCTTGGCCAGGCCCTGCGCGACAACGACGTGCCTCGCGACCAGGTCGTTTTGGCGTCCAAGGTCTACTTCAACCCAGGCCGACTCAGCAGAGCCGCCATTCATCGCGAAATCGATGGCAGCTTGAAGCGGCTGGGCACCGACTACCTTGACCTGTACATCATTCACCGCTTCGACTACGACACGCCGATTGAAGAAACCATGTCGGCGCTCAACGACCTGGTCGTCGCCGGCAAGGTCCGGGCCATCGGCGCCAGCGCGATGTACCCTGAGCAATTCGACGCCATGCAGCAAATGGCCCAAAAACATGGCTGGGCCACTTTTCAGACCATGGAGAACCACTACAATCTGCTGTACCGCGAGGACGAAAAGGCCCTGATCCCGTTGACTCAAAAATGGGGTGCCTCACTGATGCCGTATAGTCCACTTGCAGCCGGACACCTCAGCCATCCTGGCTGGAATACCGACACGCTGCGCAGCCGCACGGATAAGGTGGCTAAGGGTAAGTACGACAACATGGAAGAAAACGACTTGGCCATTATCAAACAGGTCGAAGCCGTAGCGGCAAAGCGCCACGCCGCCATGAGTCAAGTCGCCCTGGCCTGGCTGTGGGCCAAAGGGGTTGCCTCTCCAATCGTTGGTGCCACCAAGGAAAACCACCTGCGCGAGGCGGTTAAAGCCCAGCAGGTGGATTTGGACGAAGAAGACGTCAAAGCACTGGAAGCCCCTTACCAGCCGCACCCAGTGTTGGTGCGCTAGACCAAAACCCGCCGGCCGGCACCATTTTGGTTGACGAGAAAAAGGAAAAATAAAATGAGCCTCAATTTT
>NZ_BBAJ01000035.1 GCF_001311195.1 Lacticaseibacillus camelliae DSM 22697 = JCM 13995 | reverse complement strand
AAAATTGAGGAAAATTGCCTGCATATCCGCACGGTTAAGCATCTTCGGCCGGGCGGCGTCTGAAGCATCAACGTAATACGCACAGCGCGTCAAAAGGTCCTTCTTGCGCTCATCAGCGGCTGGCCATTCGAAGAAGTAGGCGTGACGAACCATTTCGCTTTCACCCATACTTTGCGTGTTTAACCAAGTGTGGTAATCACCGGAACTCATCCGGAGCAGGATTTCCCGGCGGGTAATATCCCAATAAAGAATTTTTGCTCCTGGGATAATATCTGCTGCACAAATGCCAACAATGAAAGTGGGGAATTTGCTGGCTTGATCTCTCACCTGCGCGAGCTTAGCTGGATCAAGGAACTCAGTAAAGCTCCGGTGTGAGAATCGACCGAACGTGGGATCAGTTGAAATATCCGACTCGACTTGATTCATTATTTCCTTCTGAGGAATCAGGAGGTCCTCAGTACTGACAATTCGACTTTTTGGAAACCCCTGCCTCAGCGCGGAAACGATGGTCGCCGTTGACACCCCTGGATAGGTTTCAAAGGCTACGACCCGCTCCTTGACGTTTTGCTTCAACGCCTCAAGAATCTGGGCAAACCCTTGTACACCGAAAATCTTGTTATTGTTAATTTCTAATGCCGGCTGACTATCGTACAATTGCTTTTGCCTCGTTTCATTGTTATAACAATACGGTAAGCCGTTTCTTGGCATTAGGCAAGGCTTTCAATGTTATAAAAAAAGCCCTTACAGGAGCTTGGCTGAAGCTCATTGTTATAACAATGAATGGGGGAATTGTTTTGAGTTATCAGGATTCAAGACCGCTTTACGCACAGATTGCAGACGATATGCGCAAGAAGATTCATAACGGCGATTGGCCCGCTGGTGAGAAGCTGCCAACCGAAAATGGGCTGTGCACCCTCTATCACGTCAGTCGGATCACGATTCGCAAAGCAATCAATGAGCTGTCAATTGAACGATTAGTACATACGAAAAGGCCGGTCGGGACCTTTGTGAACTCTGTTTCAGAACGCAAACCCCCTCAATATACGCTGGTTAAGAGCTTTACTAAGGAAATGAGCGAACTCGGATTAAACTTCCGCACTTTTTCAGCGACGATCGAAATTTCGCACGCAGACCCTACAATGGCAGCAAATCTTCATACTTTGCCTGGAAGTAAAATTCTTGTGCTCAAGCGGCTACGCGGCACCTTAAAAGAGCCATTTGCTTACTTTGAAACCTCTTTTACCTTCTCAGAACAGTTTTCACTTGCATCAAGCGATTATTATCAGTCGTTTTATGACTACCTAAGTCAGTTCTCGATACACCCGGTCTTAAGTCAAGAATATATTGAAGCCGGTTTAGCAGATCAGCATGTGCGCAACATGCTTAGGATTAGAGAATCTGAACCAATCCTAAAACGCTATCGGTTAACGAACGACAAGGCGCATAATTTTTTTGAATTCTCTAAGTGCTACTATATTGGCTCTCAGTACCGTTATTACGTTGATTTTTCGCAAGAATAAATACGGCTATAAATCTGGATACTTTACCACCAGCCAGGCCGTCACTATTACGTCCGCTTTTCTTCTTGAATGAGGAGTTAAAATCGAAAGACAAATATTAAGTCGCTCATCTATGCTCCAAAAACGCTTCTGAAACTATGATTGGAAAAGAATACAGGCCGCCTTTCCTGGAAGTTTCAGGAAAGGCGACCTGTTCTCAGTAAAGTTTAGTTTCAAAGACACGCAAAGGGCACCACTCCCCTCGAAATGGTGTCCCCTGCCACCGGATCTCCCGGTGGCTTTTTATTGCGGGGTCATCCCCCGCCTGCTATCCCCGTCGCGTCGCCGCTTCGGGTCGCTTTATTAAGTTAGGAAAGTGATAGCAGCATCCTGCCATGCGTCCTGAAAGGACCCCACACGTTCAGGTGTGGTCTTCATAGCCAACCGATCGGCGGCTCAGCATGCCGGGTCAACCCATGGCTTGGGTCGGATTGCCCGGTAGTCAACGAGTGGTGCTGATGAGGTTGTTCCTTCCTCACCCACTCGCCATCCAAGGATAGAATAACGCCATTTAGAAAGCGCCGTCAAACATTAAATTGTGAATTTTGTAAACGATTTTGACGTTTTGTTCACAGCATTCTCATGGATAAATACAGATACGGTGCCTAAAACCATACTTTCATCCGTTTTATAGCCAATGTCCCTTGACCATCATTATTCAAGCATATTATTTTATTTTCTCCAATGCCGAGCTTACACTGACCTCAAATATCGAAAGGAGGAACCCACAATGCCTCAGGACCCGAGCATGCTTACAATCGAAGGCTGGGTCATGGATGGTCAGATAAGTTATGTCATCGATCCGGGCGGAGAGCTGGACCTGCTGCCAACGCTTGTCATATACGCAGACAGTTTTTGGAATGCCCGTGGTGAGCCGCTTTCCGTCACCAGCCAGCCAATCCAAGTCGAATTCAACCACGCAGTAGCCTGGCAGAAAACCGTGTGGACGCTGGGTGAGCGGCTGCGGGCCACCGGCCGGGTCACCGCCGTCAACATCACCAAGACCAAACAGCACCGGGCCATCCAACAGACACGCCAAGAAATCATAACGGTTGACCAGAACGCTCTGCGCGCCTTCGCCACCGGCCTCCTGCGTCGAGACAACCAGCTGGCCCGCGTCGCCAAGTGGCGCGCCGAATACTTGCGCGGAAACATTAGTCTAAACACCCTGCAAAACCAAGAGAACCGCATTTTTGCCCGCGAAGGCCGCGTCTGGCTGGAGCTTTTGGCCCGGATGCACGATAAGCAGCTGACGATAAGGCGCCAGGCGCTGCCGGCGCTTCTGGCCGGCAGTCGCACGACGTATCTGCTGCGCGCCCCCTTCGCTGTCCAACGCACGGTCGCCGCCCCACCACAGTTCATCTATCTGCGCCACAACTCGGCCGGCCAAACGGGCGCGCACGTGATCATGAAAGCCAAGCCCGCGAGCCAACCGTGATGAAAAAGCAGACGCTCGATCCGGCCAAACGCCGTGAATTATTAAACTCACTGCGCCGTTTTCGTCGCAACTGGCTGGCGGCCGGGCGCCCAGTTGACGCCCTACCGCCAGCTTCACCCAGTTTGAAAGAAAAACAACAGGCATGGCTCTCTTATGAGGAGGCACGATCATCATGACACGTTACTTTTTTTTCAGGGGCTGATCGAAGGCGGCCAAACGGCGACGATCCTGACTCAGGACGGTCGGTTCGGCGAACTCGACTTGGTCCATTACGTGCTCAAGTTTGCGGACCCAGATTTGGACAATCCGACCGACGCCCAGATCGAACGTGCAGCGCGACTGGCCGCCCCGCCAACACGCAACCAGTTTTATTTCCCCTTCGGCCGCGACATTGCTGAGTCGACCGCGCGGATCGATGAATCCGTCACTGTGACGGGGGAACCGCAACCGTTTGTGCTCTTATCACCGGCTAATCGGCACAAAGCCGAAAACGTGCGGAAAAAGATTTTTAACATGGCACAGTGGTGGCGCACGGCCGGTCAACCGTCCAGCCTGCTGCACATCAGTCTGGGCCTGGACAAGCGCTTCGCCGGCGGCCTGCTGACGTTTGCCTCTTATCAAAGTCAGTGGCGCGAGATTACGAAGGTCAACGGCAAAACGCCGCGCAATGTCAGCCACCAGCTGAGCGAGCAGAAGAGACTCTGGACCGACCTGCTCAAGCAGATGCGAGCGGACCCGACTAACACGCAGCGCTACTTGATCCTGCCGGCGCCTGGTGAGGGCATGCAGGTGGTCGAACCCATTGCCGGTCAGGAATTTCTCGATCATGACCCCGCACTTTACACCACCCCCGTCATTCGCCACGAGCAGTACCTGAAGTGGCTAAAACTGGGACAGCAGGCCCAATCTTAGCACCGGCAAAAAAATCCCTGAGTAGTGTTCAACGCACTGCTCAGGGTTTATTTTGTTTCCCGTGAAACACGCACCGGCTCGCTGATGCTCACTCGACTTGAATCGCCGCCAACGTATCGTCTCGAATACCATGGCCCACAAGCCACTGGCTAGGGGCTTGAACCAGCTGTGGGAACGCGGCAGGCCGCAAGTCGTACTCACCGGCAGCGCCTTCACCTACCGGCCGCCGCATCAACAGCACGTGCTGAAACGATAAGCCCGCAATCAGACTGGGCTTTGGGGCCCACACGAAAATGCCGTTTTCCGCTTCAGCGGTCACATTTTCAAACGTGACGTTGGCGATTGTTGACAGCGCGCTGCCAGCCTCGCGCTTGGCAACCGTGAGATAAATTGGTTCCGCGCGGCCCCACCAGTTGGGTGAAAAGCGCTTGGTCTCGACGAAACAGTGACTGAACCGAATGTGCTCCGCCCGGCCACCATCACGCAACTGGATTGCCAAGCCGCGGTTGCTGTTCAGAACTGTCAAATGGTCGAAACTCAGCCGCCTAAAATCACCAAAGCTGTTGCTGCCGACCTTCACTGCCGCGCTGGTCGACGACAGCACACAATCACTGACCTGCATGTCCTCACAGTTGCCCAGCTGGCTGGTCTCCTCAGTGCATTTGGCACAAATCGCATCATCCTGTGCTGATCAGGCAATGACTGATCCGGGTTTGGCGGCTGCGGTCGATATCGATACCATCCGTGTTCGGCATTCGGCGATCATTCAAGATCGTGACGTGCGTGATCACACTCGCCGTGCAGCCAGCCAGGTGGATTGTCCAAAATGGCACATTCAGAAGCGTCACATCACGAATCTCAAGCCCCTGCGTCTCTTGGCAGTAGATAAGCTCCGGCCGTGGATAACCGCCAGTTTTCAGGCTGCCCACTGTGGGCTGCTCAGGCAAAAGAAACCCCTGATAATTGCCATCGATGACACCTCCGCCTCTGATCGTGACATCTTTGATATTCACCCCCGCAATGACTGCTTTCAGCCCAGCAGCTGCATTTAACCGTTCAAAGGGACCCGGGCGAGAATAATACTTATCAGTCTGACCGGAAGCTTTGAGCGTGCACCCTTGGGAAATTACCAGATGCAACCCGCTGCGCAGAACAATTTTGTCGATAATCAGCCGGCCCCGATAATTGACCTCGACGACATGATCTGCCGATGCAGCGGCCGCTTGATCAATTGCCGTTTGCAACTGCGTGGTCACGTTTGCGCCGTTTTTCGGCATTGTTTCAGAGGAAAATAGTTTCATTGCCCTGCTCCTCACACAATTGTGTACTCAAGCTGAAGATTCCTTGCGTTGACCTGCCGCTCATCAATCTGCTTCAGCGGCGTCGTCAGCTCATTGTGGACCCGCACGCCGGTGACTTTCACATTCGCCGCTTCCTCCACATACAGCCAGTAGCAAGTTCCTTTCGGCACAGTCAACTTGCGCGGCACCGGTGACAGGTCGATCTCGTCGCCCAAGACACCGCGATTTTGACTGGTGATCATCGTGATTTCTGCGTCCTGAATCATGACGTCGGTAATGTTCTGTTTGGCCCCTACAATGATGATGCCAATGTTGCTGCGCAGGTTGAGATGGCTCAGTTGAATGTTAGCAATGTTCGGGAAGCGGTCGCCGCGGTCCCAGGGCTTGTCCTTCATCGCCTCATTATCGCTAGGGATTGCCTCAAGGTAAAAGGCCTCGCCGCCGCCCCACCAAGCGCCGGCTCGCGGTCGGCCGACAAACGTCAAGCCGTCAACGGTCACGTCCTTCACGTAGCCACTGTGGCACGCACTCATGACCACCCCACGGCCGGCATCACGAATCAGGCAGTTGCTGATCGTCACGCGCTTGATCTTGCTGCGCCAGCCGCCCAGCCGAATCCCTGACGAACTGGAGGACAGGATGCAGTTGGCAATGACAATGTCGCGCTCTTCCCGGACCCAATCAGTGATCCCGGTGATGGCAATGCAATCATCGCCGGTCGTAATGTTGCAACCCGTGATCTGCACCTGCCGGCAGCCGCAAAGATGAATACCGTCGTCATTTGGGACCCGCTGCGTGCTCTTGATTGTGATGTTCACCACCTTGACGTTGTCACAATCGGTCAGTACCACATCCCAGTTGCTGGCGTTGGTCAGGGTCACATCACGGATCACCAAATCATCGCACCCCTGCAGGAACGTCATGCTGGTCGGCCGGTCGTCGTGGTGTGCGGCAAACTGCTTCAGCTGTTCTGCTGAGTAGTGAGAATAATCAAAGCCTTGATTATTCGGCCGAGAAAAGTCGAAAAAGCCCATGCCGTTGTAATCAATCACGCCAGTACCGTCGATGGTGATACCCGCGGCATCTTTGGCGTGTAACAGCCCGCGCACCGGCCCCATTTCGTTATGGACCAGTCCGGTGTCAGGATAGTCTGCCAAGTCTGGTGAACCCTTCAGCACGGCATTTTCCGCCAGATGAAGGCCGACATGGGGCTTCAGTTCAAGCGAGCCACTCTGAAACACGCCGGCCGGCACGACAACTGTACCGCCAATCTTGGCCGCGGCATCGATCGCTTTCTGAATTGAGCTGGCGTTATTCTTAGCCTCAGTGCTGGCACCATAATCCGCAATATTAACGGTGTTCATGTTATTCCTCCATAAATTGACCCGAAACCACTTGATTGATCATTTTCGCGACCCCATCTTCCTCATTGCTGGCGGTGGTCAGGCGCGCAACGGCCTTCACCTCCGGAATCGCATTCGCCATCGCCACGCCGTAGCCAACATTCTTCAGCATTTCGATGTCATTTTTTTTCGTTGCCGAAACACATGCATTCTGCCGGGGTGAACCCCAAGTGCTCAGCAAGGTGCGCGATCCCCGTGTATTTCGTGATACCCTGCTGATTGCCTTCGTAGTAGTACGGGCCCGAGCGGGTAAAATGCAGCGGCAGTTTACGCATTGAGCGCGCGCACCATTCCAACGCTAACCCGTTGCCAGGCGGGGACTGTAGCGTGAATTTATAGATCCGGTAATGATCGAGCAACTCGTCTAACTCACCAATGTCGGAAACAAACCGCGGATGTCGCTCCTCAAACCGACCCCGGGCCAGGTCCGGCTGATACTCGATCTCGCTTGATCCGACACCAACTGGAGGTGGATCAAATAGTGCTTGGCCATGCGAAACGCCCACCGCGCCACCTCTTTGGGCATCGGATGATCAAAGTAGCGTGTCTGCTCCGGCCCGACCACAAGCGCCCCGTTAAGACACACCCCATAACCCGTTGTCCCCAGCCGGTCTTGGTAAAGCGCCGCAATATCAGCTGGCGTCCAGCCCGAGCATATCGCAAAGAAGCGGCCCGACCGCTGGGCAGCATGAACTGCCTCGCGGTTAGCCGCTGAGATTTGACTGTGATTATCTAAAAACGTGCCATCCAAATCAGTACCAAACAGTTTGATCATCGTGCTATTCCTCCGGCTGACTGAGACTGAAGGGCCGCTTAGTATCATCGAAACAGAATGGGTTGGGCACCGTCCCTAAGGCAAACTGCAACTGGTTCGTCTGCAGCAGCTGGTCATGGGTGATGAAGGACGTTTTGAACGGTTTCCCATCGCGCGTCAGCGAGTCCACAAACTGCTGTTGCGGATGATTCGACGAGGCGGTGATTCGCACGGTTTGACCGTTTGAAAGGTGGACCTTGGCTTCATCAAACAGGGGGATCCCGATCAGGTATTCACCGGTACCTGGGCAAAACGGATACAGCCCAAGGGCATTAAAAATGTACCAGGCCGACATACTGCCGTTGTCCTCATCGCCGGGATAACCTTTCACTCCTGCCGAAAACAGGCGCGTCATCAGCTGCTTGAGCAGCGGCTGAGCGTAATACGGTTTGCCGACAAAATGGAACAGGTATGGTAAATGGAAGCTCGGCTGATCGCCAATGTTGATTTGCCCAAACTGATTCTTGCTCATTTCGGTCATTTCGTGTGTGATGTGATCCCGTGGACCGGCATCGTAAGTGGCTGTGAGTTAGCCAACCGGGAAAGCACCGCCAGAAACGGCTGATTGCCACCGTACAGGTTAATCAGGCCCTGGATATCGTGAGGAACCGCAAAAGTCGACTGCCAAGCAGACCCTTCCGTGTAGTCCCGAGTCCAAGATGTATCCTTGAAGTCCTGGCGGAACTGACCGTCTGGCTCCTTAGCCACCATGAAACCAGCCTTTTTCGAGAAGAGCTGGCGATAGTTCAGGCCGCCCGGCCGGTATTGGTCGTAGACTTCACTGTTACCAACGATCTTAGCGACGACACTGATGCAAAAGTCGCCATAGCTGTAGTCCAGCGTATTGTTGACGGATTCGCGGATATTGCCTGGAATGTAGCCGAGCTTGCGGTAATCGTCTGCGTACCGCCGGCCCCGCATGCCCTGCGGATCCTGCTGCTCGGCTCCAGCCAACAGAGCGTCAAGAAACGCCGGCATCTTATCCTTGGCGACCGCCTTGACGGCCGCATCTGCGATCACGGCTTCAATCAGGTTGCCTGACATCCCCCCATTGTCTTGCGGGTTCAGCCACTTCGGGAGATAGCCGCTTTCCCGATAACTGTTCAGAAAACCAGAAAGAATCTGCTCGTACTCATCTGTTTCAATCAGTGAATACAGCGGATACGTCGTGCGCGCCATGTCCCAAGTCCCGGTGCCAGTGTAGAGAAAACCTGGCCGCACTTGGTTCGCATAGAGATCGCGATGCACTGGCTGACCGTTTTCGTCCAGCTCGTACATGCGCTCCGGGAACAGAAACGCGCGGTACATCATGTGGTAGAAAGTCTTCACCTGATCCTGGTTGCGACTCGTCACCTCAACCTTGACCAGCTTTTCTTGCCAAGCTTTTCGAGCCGCCTGTGCCAGCGCCGTCAAGGAGGCAGTTGGCATATTCCTTACCGCAAACTCAGGACTGATGTAAGAAGTCCCCAGTCGCAGCGTCAGAGCCTCGCTAGCCGGTGCAAAGTCCAACATCTCTTGGCCGTTTGGCAGCGTGGTCCGCTGCTCAACTGACCGACTGGCTTCAAGATGGAAGTACTGTTTAGCAGTGTGCCCGGCCAAGGCATGCCGCTGCAACGTATACCCCTCGATCACCTGCCCATCGACGCGGGTGAGCGCGCCAGTCGAAGGAAAACTGATGATCAATCCAAGGTCCGCAAACCCAGAGGTCGTCTCTAGTGCCGCGCCATACATGGTCGGCACCAAGGTCGTGGTCAGATCTGCGTTGGCCTGCCTGATCGTCAGTCGGTCGGGATGAAAGGCCGACTCAGCAGGCTCAAATGGCACGTCAATAATCCCACGGTTCGGCGTTGAAAATGGCAGCAAACCCAGGCTGCAATAATCCCCTTCCGGGCCACCCCAGACCGTCGCCTGGTGGGTCAGCCGAAACCCGTGGTAGTGCTCCGCGTCGGGGTCGAACCACCAAGCACCGCTACCGGTCTCAACCGCAAAATAATTTGCGCCGAATGGCAGGCCGGTCAGCGGCAGACAATTACCGTGAGACAGTGCAAAGGAGTTCTTCGTTCCCTGCCGCGTATCGATTTTTTTCCACATCCATTACTTCAGCCTCCACTATTTAGCCGCTTTCTCAGCTAGTTGTTGCTGCCGGAGAATCGGCATAAAGACCCCGCCAATGACACTGCGGTTATACCACTCAATGTCACGCCCAGAAACAGCATCAAACCGGTCGGAGAACGGCACGCGGTCAGGCGTTTCGTGCAAAAATTTCGCCAGTGGGGTGACAAACTGCGTAAGGTCCGCAGTCCCCACCGCCTCAGAAGCCGCCCACATCAGCCAGTCCGCCTTAACGACGGTATCTCGGCCATCTAGTGGCACGCCATAAGGCTTAAGCTCAGCCTGATAACGGTTCAACTCTCGCTGCTTCACTTCTGGCGAAATCAAATGCAAGTCAAGCAAGTCGTCCCAGATGAGGTTGTACTTGGTCGACCACGTCTCAGGCTTATCAAACGCGAGGCGGGTATCAGTTGTACTGGCCGCTTCTTGTTCCCACTGAGCCGCCATGCGTTTAGCGGCATCAATGAGTTTCCCCCGCCTCAGCAGTTAACCCCGCTTCGGTCAAGCTTTGCCCAAGCGCGCCGATTGCGAGCACGGCCTTCAAGGCCAAATTAACGTTATGGGCCAAATGACCGGAAAAGTCATCCGTGCACAGCTGATCGGCCGGATCCTGACCATTTTGAATCAGATAATCCGCCCAACTCAGCAGCTGCGCGCGATGCTGAGCCACGAACCCGTTGTGCAGCTTAGCGTCGCTGGCACAGGCCAGCAGCACCATGTCTGCGGATTCTTCAAGCGGCATCTGGTAGTACTCGCGGTACAGATCCGCATTGGCCGGGTACTGATAAAGCATCGGCACGGTATCAAAACCTTCCAGGTGAATGCCGTCGTTTGGCGTCCGCGGATGACTCAGCCCGTAAACCTGCCCGGTCGCATACGGGTACCGGCCGACATCATGCGGCGCGTACTGATACGGCCAGGCCGGTAGCGCTGCGAACCGGAACACCGGCCGCAACAAGGCCTGAACTAAGGCTGGGTTGTAGGCCAAAAACAGCGGTGAAACTGGGAAGCTGACATCGACGGTGCCAAGACACCCGTTGGAGGTGCACTCCTTGCCGAGCAGGATCGGCTGCCCGGTTTCATCCCGGATCAGTTTGTGGTCCGCAATGGCTTGCCGGTAAGCGGTTGCGCAAACCAGCCGGTAAGCATCGCCGCCCACCGTCTCGGCCTGTTGATCCAAATCCCGATCCAGTCGCTGGCAATCGGCCAAGATTTCTGGCAATTCAACCGTACGTCGATCCAGTAGTGCCGGCATCGACGGCCACTCCTGCTTCCAGTACGCAGACTGAATGTGACCGAAATAGTTGATCGACTGCACATCGTCGTAAGCAATCAGCAGGTGCCCGACCGCTTCCGCCGTGGTGGACAGATCCAGATCGCCGCGCAGCGCATGGTCCTGCCAGTCGCTGACGGCATTGACCTGACTACGCCCATCCGCCGGGCACGCGAGATACAGGTAACCCCAGTCAATGTCTGTCAAATCACCAGACCCGTTCAGCGGCGTCTGGCGAGACTTGCCAACACAGACACTTTGGCTGTTTGACATGTCGAAATGCCTCGCGGCCAGCCGGCCTGGCTCCAAGTGTTCATAGGTGATGCAGGCGTCCAGGCTGACGCTTAATTTCAGGTCGTGGGCCTGCCCGTCAAGGACCGTCGCCTTGGCGGAAAAGTAAGTGATCGGTTCGGCAATGGTTTCAAGTTTGCTCAGGTCAAAACGCTGCGCAAACCGTAGCTCAAGCGCGACCCCTGCCGCTTCAAAAGCCGCAATGGTTTGCGTGGGCTCAATGACCAAGTCACTTTGGCGCATAGCCGGCAGGTGTTCATCAGTCCCAATCACCCGCAGCGGCTGGCCGTCGATCACCAGCGTCGCCTTAATGGGCATTTTTTTACCCGTCCAGCTGACCGTGTTGACATCCGTCAGCCGGTCGGCCGGTGACCAGATCGAAAAGTACGGATCATTGACCACCAGCGGTACCGAGGGAATCCGCTCCATGCTGGGTCTTCCCTCCTTAGTCACAATAAGTCGCGTCAACGCGCAGGTGATCGCACTTGACCACTTTTTGTTCGACCTGTGTCAGCGGCTGCTGGAGGCGATTGTGAACCTTCACGCCGGTGACCTGACTGTCCTTGACTTCCTCGGCGTAGAGCAGTATTCGGCTCCTTCTGGCACCTTGATGTCACGCTGAATCGGGCTGAGCGAGATGTCATCCCCCAGCACATCGCGGTTGACGCTGTTGATCATGGTGATGTCAGCATCGGCAATGGTGAAGTCCTGGATGTTCTTCTTGTCGCCAACCATCACGATCCCAATGTTACTGATCGCGTTCAGGTGGGTCACGCGGACATTTTGAACGTTCGGGAAGACATCAGCCTGGTCAAACTGGTGGTCAGTCTGGCTGTCCAGCTTGTAAGGCACGGCGTTGACATAAATTGCTTCACCGTTGCCCCACCAAGCGCCGGCATGCGGCCGACCAACGTAGCTGAGCTGGTTGATCATGACGTTGCGCACGTATCCGGCATTGTTGGCGTTGATCAAAACGCCGCGGCTGGAATCGCTGATGGTGCAGTTGCTGATCTGAACGTGATCGATCTTGCTGCGCCAGTACCCAATGCGGATCCCTGTGGAAGACGAGGACAGCACACAGTTAGTGACCGTGATATTGCGCGTCTCGCGCTCCCAGTCGGTGATGTTGGTGATGGCGATGCAATCGTCCCCGGTTTGCAGGTCACAGTTAGCAATGACCACGTCGCGGCAGCCGCAAAGATGGATCCCATCGTCATTCGGAATGCGCTGATTGCTGGAAATCGTGAGGTTGACGATCTTGACGTGGTCACAGGCCGTCAGCACAATATCCCAGGAAGCCGCATCCTTGACGTGAACATCCTTGATGTTGAGGCCTGGGCAGTGCTGCAGGAACATCATGCTAGTCGGCCGCTCGGTGAATTTGACGGCAAACTGCTTTTTCTGGTCATCACTGTAGTTGCTGTAGTCCAACACCGGATTATTCGGCCGGGTGAAATCAAAGAAGCCCAGACCGTTGTAATCGATCAAGCCATCCCCATCGATGGTAATATTCTCAGCATCTTTGGCGTAAATCAGCCTTTGACCTTGCCAAGTTCGTTGTGTACAACCCAGTATCCGGGTAATCCGCCATGCGCGGCGAGCCCTTCAAAACCGCGCCATGGTCCAGGTGCAGCCGCACGTTAGGCTTAAGCTGCAGTGTCCCGGACACCCAGGTGCCGGCAGGAATCTCGACGGTGCCGCCATTAGTCAGCGAGTCGATGGCCTTTTGAATGGCCACCGCATTGTTATCGGCAGTCTCCTTGGCCCCAAAATCTTCGATTGATACACTCATTATTTTGCCTCCTCATCCAGCGCTGCACCGTTGGTCTTGATCACGCGCTGCAGCCAGTGGAAACTCTTCTTCGGCATCCGCTTCAAGTCGCGCAGATCGTGGTTTGTCCGGTTGACGTAAACCACGCCGTACCGCTTGCGCATGTCACCCTGTGAGCTCAGAATGTCGATCAGACCCCAGCCGAGGTAGCCGACCACCGGCACACCGTCTTCGAACATCGCGTCTCGCATGGCCTGCAAGTGCTGCTGATGGTACTGGATCCGGTAATCGTCTTGAATTTCGTGTTCACCGTCCCAGTGCTCGATCACACCGATCCCGTTTTCGATTGGGAAGATCGGTACCCGATACCGGGCGTACATCTTGTCGATAATGTCGCGGAAACCAAGCGGATCGATCTGCCAGTTCCACTCCGCCGTGGTCTTCAGGTTCGGATTGTCCTGCCCGCCTTTTTCGAGGAAGTAGGTCGGTGTCGTCCCAGCAGGGATCTTGGACGCGTTGACGGTGGTCGTCCGGTAGTAGCTGAACGGGAGAAAATCGCTGCGCGTCGGCGCGAGAAGCTCGGCGTCGCCATCGCGGAAGTCAAAGTCGATCTTGTGGTCCTTGAGGAAGGTCATGACTTCGGGAGAATACTCGCCGCGCGTGAAGACATCAAGCAAGTTGTTGTTGTAGAACTCGTCGATCTTGCGCGCCGCCAAAATGTCTTCCGGCTTGCAACTGGCTGGATAAACTTCCTGGTAAGCCAGCATCCCACCGATCTGATCGTTGGTGTGTTCGTGAATGTAGTTGGCAATTTGCGCGTGCGCCAGCATGACGTGGTGGCCGATCGTGTAAATCAGAGACTCGGTTTCCGGGGTCTTCAGGTTACCGGCAAACGTCGAGGCACCAGGCGTGTTGTACAGGTTTTGTTCATTAAAGGTCAGCCAGTACTTGACCTTGTCGCCGAACCGCTTGACCATTTCGATGCCGTACTTCACAAACGCATCGGTGACCTCGCGACTGACAAAACCGTCGTACTTTTTGGCCAACGCCAGCGGCATGTCAAAGTGGTAGAGGCATACCATCGGCTGGATGCCGCGCTTTAACAATTCATCGATAAACTTATCGTAGTAGGCGATCCCGGCCTCATTGAAGGCCCCCTGGCCATCCGGCTGAACGCGGCTCCAGGAAATCTGGAACCGGTAGCAGTTCATGCCCAGCTGCTGCATGTAGTCAAAATCTTCCTGGTAGCGATGATAGTCATCGATGGCAACTTTCCAGTCCGAGCGGTGCTCGCCGGCCGTCTTGATGTCGTACACTGACTTGCCCTTGCCGTCGCGTCCCAGCCGCCTTCTGTTTGCATGCTGGAAACCGAGTTGCCCCACAGAAAATCTTTCGGAAATGCTTTTGTCATGTGCAATTCTCCTTCGTTATATGTCCTTAAAGCAGACAAGGCCCCCAGAGATGTCATCTTTGGGAGCCTCATCGCGTTGCTAACGCTGCTTGCTCCTATTCGTTGAGTGAATACAGAGCGCGCATCAATTAGTCCTTTAATACTTTGGCGGCAAACTTCATCAGGCGCTCACCCAGTTCAATTTCGGTATTGGCCGCCATGAATTGGTCCTGCGCATGAATCAGGATGATCGATTTCTCGATCATTTTGCCGTTCATTTCATCCGTCATGAGCCCAGTTTGGATATTGTGGGCGTCATTCAACTGCTTTTTCGCCTCGTCAAGCTTGGTCTGGGCCTTCGCCTGATCGCCGGCAAAAGCGGCATCGATCGCCAGCAGCGCTGACGACTTCGCATTGCCTGCGTAGTAGATGATCTTCATTGCCACTTGTGCGTCTTCTTCGTTCATTCTGCATGCCTCCTAGCAGTGATCTTGCGAACCGTGAAGCTCGCCGGATAGTCGCTGGTTACCTGATTGTCTTGAATGGTGTAGCGATGCGCCTTGCGCGCGTCGTCAACCAGGAAGTTTTCAGGCTGGCCAGTCACTTCACCAAACTCGACAAATTCGATTGGTTCACCGTCGATGTGCTTGAGATTAGGGAGATCGTGTTTGAATGTGGGTATGGCTGACCCAGCCTTGACAAACACGGGAATATCATCAAGCGTCACCGGCAGGTCCACGACTGTGCGGCCTGTGTACCAACGGCCGCTGTGCAGCTCATACCAATCGCCGGCCGGCAGGTAAACCTGGCGCCGCGTTGCCCCTTTTTCAAGGACAGGCGCGACCAGCAAGTCACTGCCGATCAAGAATTCGTCATCCGTCTGCCGGGCGACCCGATCATCGGGGTATTCAAGCCCCAAATGCCGCATCACGGGCAAACCAGTCTGGGTGGCTTCGTACAAGGTTTGCAGATAGTATGGCGCGAGGTGGTAGCGCAGTTTGCTATAGCGACGAACCACGTCGACGGCCTTGTCGCCAAAGTACCAAGGTTCACGCGGGCTGACGCCGTGATACCGCGCCAGGGAGCAAAGCAGCCCCATCTGCGACCAGCGGATGTACAGCTCGGGATCCGGGTCCTTGCCCTTGAACCCCGAAATATCGGAGCTCCAGAGCACTTCGCCGGCAAACCCAACGGACAGCGCACCACGCAACGTAAAGCGCATGCCTTCAAAGGTGGACTCCACATCTCCGGACCAAGTCCCGGGATACTTCGTCGTACCCAGAAAACCAGGCCGCTTCCAAACCAGGCCAGTACCCTGCACTTCCTCAGTCGCCTCATAGCAGGCTTTGATGTACAAATTGATGTACATATTGTGCATGTCGACCCCGGTATAGCCATTGGCAAACAGCGCATTATCCGGAATGCGGTCGGTGTAGTCTGGCTTGACCACCCGAATGCCTAGCTTCAAAAGCCCTTTAACGTGCTCTTTCCACCAGTTATACGCATTCGGATTAGTCAAATCAGGAATCCCAACATCGCTGACCAGTCGGCGAGTGACATGTGCCACCCCGCCGCTAGTCGTTTTGACTAGGTAGCCTTTTTGCTCGGCTTCGCGGTACGCATCCGTGTTCGGCGGCAGGTACGGGTTCAACCAAATGCTGGTCCCGATGCCTTCGTCCCACAGCTCCTGATACATTTGCTTGGGCTCTGGCCAGTCCTTGTCGTCCCATTCGAAATCGCAGCAATCAACCCAGTACTTGGGGTACCAGTAGTTCTTGCCCCAGGCCACATCGTTGTGCAGCATATCGAACGGCAAGTCGTGGGCCTTTAAGTCCTTGGCAACTTGTAGGAACTCGTTGCGGTTCTGGTAAGCACAGCGGCTGTACCAAACGCCAAGTGTCCACGGCGCTGGCATCCCCGGCCGGCCAACGATCTGACTTTCAGTGCCAATCAGGTCCTTCAGCGTTTTCCCAAAGAACAGGTAAGCATTCAGAATCGGGCTTTCTGACATCACCGTTGCCGATGAGTAGCAGAAGTTTCCGATATCCACTTGTTGCGCCGAGCGGTCGCCAGCATCAGCCAAACCCTGCCGTTGAAAGCAGTACAGGATAATCCTTATACGCAAGGTCTGTGCTGTTTGACCCATCCGCGTCCATGGCCCAGGAAACACTTCTGGTCTGGCTTTTTTTCGACCCGGCCGAATTTCTCACCCAAGCCGTAGAACGCGTCGCCGTTATCGATATCCCATGAAAGAAAAGCATCGCGGTCCCCGTTTTCGTGGACGCGCTGGCCCAGCTGGGGTAACAAACTGACGGGAAATCTTTTTAGTCGATGTCTTGAAAACGCGCTTGGCACCGACAAACGCCTGCAGGCAAAAGTCCTGCCGCGCGATCTCAACATGTGTCATCTTGCACGTTAGCGTAATCGTCTTCGCATCGGCGTCAACAGTGGGCGCAATGAAGCGCTCAAAGGCAGGTTCGATGTAATTGCTATCAGGCAACTCAGCGTTAGCCACAGCCGTATCGAAATGAATCTTGACCACCTTTGCGTTCACAAAAGCGATACTGAGAACACATTCCTTGCCTGAAACCAACGTCACCGGAACGTGAACGACATTCCGCGGATCGACTGTCGGTTCACCAGCAGTTTCAGCAAAATCGTAATCCATCCCGTGCTTATAAAAGATTCTGTCGTCATCTTGATAGTCCCAGTTATTGATGGGCTTGTTGATGATCTTTTCTTCCAAGAGTGTGAGCTCCTCTCAATTAAACCAAATGATTATTGTGCCTTGACCTTCATGCTTGGACCAACGTCCTCGCCGGCAGCGATTTTGGCCGCCCGCTCCTCGTTGATCGAATCGTTGATCTTAACAAATGGCATATAAAGCGCAATGGTCATTGCCGTTGCTAAGATCTGGTAAGCGGCACCGGTCCAACTGCCAGAATACAGCAGCCCGGAAAGAACCGGCGGCACCGTCCAAGGAACATTGTTGACAATGATTGGAATCAACCCCGCTTTAGTCAACCAGTATGCGATCCAGAAGTTGGTCTGCCAGGACAGCATGTAAGGAATGAAGTAAATCGGGTTCAGGATAATTGGCAGGCCATAAGTCGTTGGCTCACTAATGTTGAAGATCCCTGGCGCAATCGCAACTTTGGCAACCGCGCGCTGGTCCTTCGCTTCCCAAAGATCAGAACGGCGAGAATCGGGCCAAGGGTCAAAGTCCCTGAAGAAACAACACTGAAGTTCATGAACAGGGTGGTGTAAATGTGGTGCGCCTTGCCAAGAATGTTTTCATTATCGTTGATGTTCCAGGTCAGGCCATCGATTGGGCCCCAAACAGAAGTGCCGTGAATCCCGAACCACTGAAGCAATGGCTGCGTTAAAATTTGAATTTCAGCAAAGAATGGCGTTGAAGCCGCAGCCAGCGCTGGCTTTTGCAGGCCGGCGATAATTGCTTCTGGTAAGGTCGTGTGGAAGGCCCCAAAAATCGAAGCGATCACGATCGACATGCCGATTGCCGCGGCGCCAGGAATCAAGGATTCAAAACTGTGGGCAACCGCTGGTGGCACTGAATCTGGCATCGTAATCACGATGTGGTGTTCCTGCAGCACGTTGAAGATCCAGAACGTCAAGCCGGCCATAATTAAGCCGGTGAAGATCCCATCCTGGCCCAAGAAGGTCGGGTTCAGGGTGTTGATCAAAGTAGCGGTTTTGCCTGAAGCTGTGGTACCGGTGTAGTTGTATGGCAGAACAATGAAGAAATCGGCCAATGCGTAGAGACTGACCATGATTGGTTCCTTATTGCTACGGAAGAACCGCCGCGTCCCGAAGAACGCAAACCCGGCAACGATCAGGACAGCGTTCAGGTTCATGGTCCCGTTTGAAACCAGCCCGAACACCCCTTGCAGCTTAACTAACTCTTTGGCAAAGCCAGAAGCCAGCCAAGCTTTATTACTACCACCAGCGATCAGTTGTCCTAAGTGCAACCCCTGAGCCCCAAAAATCAACCCATTGGCTGGATCCAGAATAACGGAACTGATCATGATGGCGAAACCAGCGATCATCAGTGGCGTGGAGGCCATGATGAAGGTATCACGAAGAGTTAACAGGAACTTGTTGCCGGCAATCTTACCCATGTATTTGGTAAGGATCTGCTGGGCTTTTTGCAGTCCTGTTTGCTGCTTCTTATTATCCATGCTGTTCGCCTACTTTCGAAAAATTGCTAAATTATATTACTTACCACTATCAATAAACTGTTGAACCGCCTTACCAACTACTTCACCATTCATTGACCCAAACTGATCCAGGGTCAACGCCATGACTTTGGCGTTCGGATAATCCTTGACGGTATCGTCATAAGCCAGCCGACTTGCGGTGCGAGCACGATCACGTCGCTTTCGTCACCTTCGTCAAGCAACTGGGAAAAATCATACGCTTCAACGTCGTAGTCCTTGCCTTGAGCTTCGTAATACTTCTTCATCTTGGCTGCGACAAGGCTGGTAGACATCCCGGCATTGCAAAACAATGAAATCTTCATGTTAATTTCCTCCTGTCTGTTTCCGCTTTCAACAGGTACATTGTAGAGCGCTTTCTTTTAAACGTAAAGACCTTTTTTTTAAAAAGACGTGTCTTTTGCTTTTTTTGGTGCCGTCATGTCAAACTTAAACTATAATGAATTGAGCAGAGCATTCAATGGATAAAAAGAAAGCGTGGTGTGCATTCGATGGCTGACGATCTAACCAAATATGAGCAGATTGCCTATGATGTCCGCAAGAAAATATTGAGTGGCTTGTACAAGAAAAACCAGCAGCTCCCTTTGGAACGCGATATGGAGATTCAGTACGACGTCAGCCGGACGACCATCAAGAAAGCCATCGACATGCTGGTCCAAGAGGGCTACGTGGTCAAGCGGCGCGGCGCCGGCACCTTCGTTAAGGAATTCAACATGGATGACCTTGGCGACGAAGCCACGAGTCCCATTCAGTACCGCGGCTTTACCGAAAAGCACCCCGACCAGGCGGTATCCAGCGACGTGCTTTATTTCAACATCGAGCAAGCAGACGAAGACATCGCCACCAAGCTGAATATCAAGCCGCGTGAGTTTGTCTACCACTTGGTGCGCGTGCGCAAAGTGAATAAAGCGCCGGTGACGTTTCAACGCACCTTCATCCCCATTAGTCTGCTGATGGGCCTGCGATTCGATAATGTGGTCGACTCGCTGTACACCTTTGCAGAGGAAAGCGGCGGGGTCAAGATCCAAAGCGCACACGAAAATATCTCCGCGGTCATGCCGACCGAGGAAGAAGCCAAGCAGCTCCAGATCCCCCAGACGCTGCCGCTGCTGCAAATCGAATCTCAAGTGTTCCTCGACACCGGTCAGGTCTTTGAATACACGATTTCCCGGTATCGCTCCGACAAGCACACCTTCCACACCGTTGAAATGCGGTAACCGACAAACAAAGAAAGAAGCCCCAACATGAGAATTTTAAATATTGGCATCGCGTCGTGATGATCCTGCTAAGCGTCTGGGCCGGCCGTCACACCATGTACTACTACCGGCGCGTTAAGCCCGACCTCAAGCAGAACGACGGGGCCTTGATCCGGATGATGGGCATTGGGCTCCGGGCCAGCCTCACCGTATTTCTGTTGGCCATTGCGGTGGCCCTGCTGCTCAATTTATCGTAATCTGACTTGCTGGCTGGATTTAGGATTGCGAACACGCGCCACACCACGCCAATAGCGGAACAGAAGCTGAAATCATGTACAGATATCAGGAAATCACTGAATCATTAAAGAAAATGTTCACCGATGGCACCTACGCCCCAGGCGATCCTCTGCCCAGTCAGGAATGGCTGGCCCAGCACTTTCACACGACGCGGCAAACGATCCACAAGGCGCTCCAGTCGCTGATGATGGACGGCGTTGTTTATTCGAAGCGCGGTGCGGGGACCTTTTTGCGGAAGGATTTTCGGCCTGAGCAGTCCGCTGTGACACCGCTGACCCGACCGGTCGGCACCACCGAGACCATGAAGGGCCACAAGGTGACCAGTAAGGTCCTGAGCTTCTCCGCGCGGCTAGCCAACAAGGACGAGCAGCGCGCGCTGATGATTGGCGCCGCCGACCCCGTGTACGTCATCGAGCGGGTCCGCTATGTCGATGGCCGCACGTACTCTTATGAACACACCATCATGCCCGTCGCAATCATGACGCTCACGGAAAAGATCCTGGAGGGGTCGATCTACGCGGCGCTCAAGGCCCACGGTGTGCGGATCGCCGGCTCGCACCGCAAGGTCTTTGCCATTAAAGCCACTGCCAAGGACGTTGACGCGCTGGGCGCCAAGCTGCACGATCCGGTCCTGGCCATTAAGCAGGTCAATTACACCGATGAGGGTAAGCCCTTCGACTACTCTGAGGTCCATTTTCCGTATGAGACGACCCGGGTCAGCGCCGAGATCAAAATTGCACCGTTCCCAATGAAAAAAAACGAGTCGCCGCACGAGCAACAAAAAGCGCCCCGCAACCAGTAAAACTGAGTGAAAAGCCAAGATTGAAAATTAGTCAGCCCGCCCCCATGTTTCACATGAAACTTTCACGACATCATGAAAATAGTCCGGTTCCCTCGCACTGACGCCTGCATTCAGGTATCACCGCGTTGGCAACCGGACTATTTTAGTTTTTTTAGCGGCCGCTCTTGGCCATCGACGCGCACTGTCAGCGGCGTCCCTTCGACCAGGTCAACGACCGTTTTGTTGTGCGTCAGTGTCAGCCGCAAGTGTCGGCCCTGGTACTGCAGGTTGATCACCAGCTTGCGCCAGGCTTTCGGCAGGTGATTTTCGATCACCAGCTGACCGCTGCGGCGCCGAACGCCGGCGAACCCGGTGACGACGCTGAGCCAGCTGCCGCCCAAGTTGGCGACGTGCAGCCCGTCGGTGGCGTTGCCCTGCAAGTCGATGAGATCCATTCGCACCGTGTCCATGAAGTAATCGTAGGCGCGCTTTTCGTCGCCCATGCGCGCCGCCAGCGCACTGAAAATCGAGCGAGACAGCGACGAGTCGTGCGTCGTGATTTTTCGTAATACGCGTACTCGCGCCTCAGCTGACCGCCGGAACGTCATCGAACAGGTAATCCGCCAGCAGCGTGTCGGCCTGCTTGTTGACCTGGTAACGGTATAACGTCAGCGGGTGATAGTGCAACAGCAGCGGATACTTATCCTTGGGCGTGTCGGCAAACGGCCAAATCGGTTTCTTGAACGCCTCGTCATCCTGCGCATTGATGCCAAGCTGCGCGTCAAAGGGCAGCTCAACTGCCGCGGCCGCCTTCGCCATCGCCGTCAGCGTTGCGTCATCCAGGCCGAATTGTTGGGCTTCTTCAGGAAAGCGCCGGCCCCAGTCGACCGCTAAGCTCAGATTGTGCTTCGCCATGCGGTTGGTGTAGTAATTGTTGTTGACCATCGCGGAATACTCATCGGGGCCGGTCACGTCAAAGAAGCAGAACCGCTGCTTGCCGTCGACCGGACTCCACGCGCCAAAATGCAGCCAAAACTTCGCGGTTTCGGCAATGATCTCGAGCCCACACGCATGCAGAAACGTCTCGTCCCCGGTGACTTGCACGTAACGGTCCACCGCGTACGCAATGTCGGCATCGATGTGGAACTGCGCGGTGCTGGCGGGAAAGTACGCGCTGGCTTCTTCACCGTTGATCGTCCGCCAGGAAAACAGCGCGCCATCCTTGACACCGACAATCCGCGCCTGCTTTTTGGCCTGCGGCAGGACGTGATACCGGTACGTCAGCAGTGCTTTGGCAATGTCCGGCGTCGCGTAGGTGTAAAACGGCAGCATGTACATCTCGGTGTCCCAGAAGTAGTGGCCCTCGTAGCCGACGCCGGACACGCCCTTGGCGGCAACGTTGGTCAAGCCCCCGCGGCCCGCCGAGCTGACCAGCTGAAACAGGTTGAAGTGCAGTGCGCGGTTCAGCGCCGGGGCGCCTTCGATCTGCACGTCGGCCTTGGCCCAGAAGTCGGTCCAAAACTGCTTGGCATCGGCCTGCAAGGCGTCTGGCGTGACGCGCTTGCGCGACGCCTGGCGATTGATCCGCGACACGGACGCAATCACTGCCCGCGTCAGCACCTGCTCTGGCACGATTGGCTGCACGCGGTCCAACCCGTCCTGGCAGGCCAGCTTCAGTGTGATCTGCTGGCCGCTGGTTGGCGCCTTGATCCGCATGGTTTCACTGACGGCATCCTTTTGCGTCGCGCTGACTTGCAGCGTATGAATCGGTCGCGGCTGCCGCGGGTCATCAGTGGCGGCGCCAAACACCGGCATTGTCAGGTGATTCGACACCGTCAGCAGGCCGCGATAATCGACCGATCTAAGTTGATACGTGATCAAAGCAAACTGGTCGAGCGTTTGTCCCAACACGCTGACCACGGTCAGTTCCAGGCGGCTGCCTGAAGGATCGCGCAGCGGCCATACCCCGCGCAGCTCACCACTGGCCAAGTCGAATTTCAGGCTGCTCGGCGCCTCGGCCAAAAATGGCTGCTCTTCGGCGTTGCGAATGCTCATCCGCCGCAGATCCGGCAGGAGCACCGCCGTTTGGTTATTCTCCGCGTACCGAAGGCCTTTTCACCGTACTGGATCGGCGAGCTTTCGTAAAATCCGTTCACGATCGTCCCGCCGCTTTCGGCGTCGGTCGGGGCGCTCGCCCGCATGCCGAAGTGCCCGTTGCCTTGCGCAAAAATGGTCGCTAAATACGCCGGCTTTTGGGAAGACACATCGGCTAGCGTCATCATTTTGGATAAATCCTTCATAACTTCACTCCCGTCTATCGCCTCGGGTGCTGCTCACGAAAACCCAGCCGCACACAGAGGCCTCACCTAAAAGTGTAGCACGCTGAGCCGGCACTGTTCGCGATGCAAGGTCTCCAAATCAACCTCACCTCCACCGGCCTTCCCCCAATCAAAAAAACACCCGTCAAAATGAA
>NZ_BBAJ01000034.1 GCF_001311195.1 Lacticaseibacillus camelliae DSM 22697 = JCM 13995 | reverse complement strand
AACAAATGAAGGATGAAGAAGAGAGACAAAAGAAACAGTTTGAGGAGGAACGAAAGAGACAAAGAGATCAAGAACAAAGCGAAAATGAAATACAGCAGGCAAGAGAATACAACCGAGTCAGACCGATGCTATATTTCTTCCCGAAAACATACAGACGAAATGATTCGACACCCAGAATACAACCAGGTGATAGGCTGTTCATTAGCTCGACGGGATTACAACAAGTTAAGCAAGATAACAGCGAGATTGACACAACAAATATCAGCTCGTATGTCGATTACTTAAATAAAACACGGAAAGATAGTATTGAACTTTTCGAACTTAGACTACTGTATGGCGAGCTATCCACCACGTTTGTATATGTTTCAATAAAGGCACGGGGGCAAACCGAAAGCTATACATTCCTTTCCTAGAACCTGGGAAGAACAATATTATTCTTACCGGGGACATGTTTAAAAAAAATGGACACATTTGAACAACAGAAAGGCATAAATGCCAACGACAAGTATGGCCTCTATGACAGCGCAGTGCCCCGTGAACAAGTAGTAAATAAACTGTTAACTGACAAGATTGTGATTGAATTTGACACAGTTCTGCACGAACACGTTAAAGTCACATTTGGTCTAAAAGAAACTGATGACCCGACACAAGGACCCAAGGTCTCTAGCGATAATCAAAAGATTGAGTTATCCTACAATTTTGATACGGATGAAACCAAAGATTTCATGAAGGATCTGATTGATCACCACAAGATTCCCCGTGAAAAAGATGTGACTGTCGTGGATTATAATCAACAAACGTCCATTGATATGGAAAAAGCAACCTATACGACAATTTACGAGGTACCAGAATCGGGCCTTTCAAATAATATAAATGACAATTAGTTGAATGTAGAGTGATGGAGTCTCACGGAACGGGAAGAAGGTTATTCAGATGCAAGAACGTCAATACACCAACCGCGGAGAATACGAAACCTACAAGATGGCACGAGCCCTGCAGGAGCAGTATCCCGAAGACGGTATTAAAATATACGCCAACTTGTTCCTCAGCCTCAATGACGGCGAGCCGAATCGGCAGATTGATCATCTCTTGTTGAGTCACCGCGGCCTGTTTGTTCTCGAGACCAAGTACTGGAGCGGCACCATTTATCACGAGATCACCCTCACCCAGCTCAGGCAAGAGTGCGCCGCATTTTGGCCGATCATCAAAGATTCACTGCCTGGTACTATCCGCAACCTGAATCCTTCAGAGTTCTTCACGCTGGTTGCCAAGACTGACGAGGCACTCGAAGGCTATGCAAACTGGCACGACCCTGCACAACAAGTGAAAACGACAATGGCCAAACTGCACAGATTTTTGAAGGGCCACTTACAGATCCCCCCGTTCGTTCATGGCTTTGTGCTGTACGTGTACCCCCCAGTCGAATGCCAACACGATTGTCGATTTAAATGGCCGGCTTGACGACGATGACGACTCTAAGAACGCCGATGCCGAAGAATTCACCGGACGCAATGTCTCTGAACCGGACGGCTTCTCTAGCTTAGCCAGTTTTAGAAACTATTATGAACACATGCCAAAGACAGTAATGACGGCGGAGCGCACCGCGGAGATTGCCAAGTGCATCGAAACTGAAATTATTGAGTGACTGCATCTGAAAGACGAATATCTAATCCTAAAAAGGCTGGCCCGAATGTATTCGGGTCAGTCCTTCATTTCTAACAGTGCTCGCGATTGAAAACCGTGATACCAGACGATCTTGATTAGGATGATCATTAATCAGCACGACTTATACATGTCCGTTGGGACTTTAAACTGTGTTCGCAGATTGTGCAAAGTCCACCGCTTCCACGCCGCAAAAATCATGGCTCTAGGTCCCGAATTTGATCAATCAGATCTTCAAAATGGTCGACCTGGTTTGCGTATTCGTCCAACTCGCCACCGTATTGTTGGTTAAAGCCTTCCAGCCCGTCGCCGGCAAAGGCAAACTCGTAGTTGTGAATGGCCTCGTACGTCTGACTGAAATCGGCCAGCAGTTCGTGGTGCTGGCGTCCATCTGCAACGCCATCTGAATCACGCGGAAATCGGTGTATGCGAGCTCAAATTGCACCGCCCACCGGCGCATGAACGGATGCTGATTCTGAATGTGCGCCAAGTGATGGGTGGTGGTCCATTCCAGGTTATCGATACTGTTCTTCACGTCTAACATCTAAACCGCCCCTTTCGCGCTCACTTTACGCGCGGGTCAGCGCAGAGGCAAGCAATTCGCCTCGCCTACTGCTCGGCCACGGTCATGCGCCGCATCCCCAGCGCGGTCAACCCAAAGATTACAGCGAAGACCAACAGCGCTGCTGCCACGATCAAAAACGGGTTCGCCTGAGCTGCCGGCAGCGTCTGGGTCAGCGAGCCGCTGGCCAAGTGCCGAGTCAGCGCCGCCGCATCACTGTCGGAAGGCGCAATCAGCCGGCCGACCGGGAACCAGGCCAACGCAACGGCAATGATCACCCCGCAAAGCGTCAAGGCTGCTGCCACCCGGTCCACCCGCTGCATCAGCACGTTGAAGAACATTCCAATGCCGCCGAGTGAGGCGAACACCAGCACAATGAACAGCGCGTTGGCGACCCACGCAACTGATGTGTACGTCCCCGAGTACCCAAGCTCCTTGATGAACAGCATCGGTACGCCGAAGATGGTCATGATCAGCCAGTCAAGGGCAAACCCGACCAAGCCATAGCACAGCCAGCCGGTCAGCTGCGTCCAAAACTGCTGCCAGCGCGGGATCCCGAACTGAGCGGCCAGACGCAGCCATTTGGGGGTCAGGATCATGCCTGCTGCAAGGGTGAAAATGCCGGTCGGCACAATCATAGTGTTGCCGAAGGGCTGGTTCCAGTCCATCTTGGCGCCGATCATCGAGTTGATACCGACGACAAAGACAAAACTAAGTCCAAGCATCACCACCGCAAAGATGAGAAACGGTTTCGCCAGGTCCAGAAGCTGAGTTTTTAACATGACCTGTTTTTTTCATGACTTTTCCCTCCTAAACCCGGTCGTTGAGTTCGGCGCGGCCACCTAAGCGCGCCGCCAGAAAGCCAAACCCGACCGTCACCACTGCGAAGACCAAAAGCAGGATCAGCGGCTGAGGCGCCCCGTGCAGCGGCAGTCCAATCAGCGCCAGCAGGAACTGGAGCACGCCCGAATCGGTGGCCAGACTCGGCAATGCCAGCATAATCAGCACCAGTGCCAGCCCCGGCAGCACCATCAGCCCATACACACCAAACACCAGCGCAAACCTGATCTTTCCGCTGAGTGGCAGGGTGGCAAAACCGAGGGCTGCCCCGATGGCTGCGAAAGCTAAGTATGCCACCAGCCGCAGCACAGCACCCATCAGCACCCCAGTTGGCCCAGTTAGGTGATAAACAGAAGCGAGAAAACTGCCCGTACCGCGAACCAGGGGAATGAGACTGACCATGGTGACGAACACCGCCAGCAGCGCGGAACAAGCTACCAGCCCGACCGCTGCGGTTTGCAGATAAAGCTTGCGACTGACCCCGTTTTGAAACGCCGACCCTAGCGCCCAGGGCATGGCAAAATAGCCCAAAATTGCAGCGATGTACAGGCCAATAAACTCGCCAGACCAGCCGTTGGCATCAGACGCGCCGCCGAACACACTCATCCCCACCAGCACGCCCCAGCCAACCAGGCCGCCAATCATGACGATACTCATCATCTGCAGCTGCACTTTCAGCATCGCCTGAAATTTACGCCTCATCGACTTCACCCCCGTTGCGGGTCAGCTCCAGATACATCTGTTGCAGATCCATGCCGCCGACTGTGACGCCTGCCGGCACCGGCTTTTCCAGTGGCGCATCCAACGTGTATGCCGTCAACATGCCGCCCAGCGCCACTTCGCGCAGCGTGCAGGTGCCGCCGAGCCACTCGTGAACCAGTGCCGTCGGACCCGTAACCACGCGGCCCTTGGCGGTTAGGTCGGCCACGTCCTCGTCCAAGGTGATGGTCCCGCCGTCCAGCACGAACACATGCGTGACCAGATTCTCGATTTCCTCGATCAGGTGGGACGCGATGATGAACGTCCGCGGCTTGCTGGCAAAAGTATTGGCCAACTCCTGGTAGAAAATCTCCCGGTTATTCGCGTCCAGCCCCAGCACCGGCTCATCCAGCATCACGAACTCGCACGGTACGCACAACGCGATGATCAGCTTGGCGATGGTGCGATACCCGGTCGACAGCTTGCGGAACCGCTGGTGCGGATCCAGCCCAAACGCCTTGGCCAGGTGAGCGGCCAGTTCGTCATCGAAACTCCCGTACATCTCCCGCGTCAGCGTAAACAGCTGCTCGATCCGGCTATCGCCTGGGTACAGCATCGCCGCGCTCATCAGGAAAATGCGATTTTGGGCGTCAGCATTTTCGGTAACGCTTTTGCCGTCCAGCAGCACCTTGCCGGCCGTCGGGAAAAGGCGGTTGTTGACGATTTTCATCAGCGTGCTTTTGCCGGCGCCGTTGCGGCCGAGCAAGCCGTACAGCTGGCCGGCTCCCATGTCATGTTGACGCCGCGCAGCACCTTGTTGGCGCCGAAGTTGCGTGTCACTTGCTTGAACTCTAACTTGCTCATGCCCCATACCCCTCTTCTATCGCGGCGATCAGTTCCGCCTGACTGATGTCCAACGCCTTGGCGGCCGCAATCAAGTTCGCGATGCGCTCGGCGTAAAAATCATGCTTGCGCTTCGCCTTGATCTTAGCCTGCGCCCCAGGCACCACGAACATCCCGATGCCGCGCCGCTTCTCGATCAACCCCAAATCGACCAAAACGTTCATCCCCTTTAGCACGGTGGCCGGATTAATGGCGTAGGTCTTCGCCACTTCAGTCGTCGACGGAATTTGCGTGTCCTCAGCGAACGCGCCGCTCAGAATCCCCGCCGTGAACTGGTCGGCGATTTGCTGATACAGCGGCACGACGCTGCTAGCATCGAATTTCATGGGCCGCCTCCTTCCAGTTGTTTAGTTAATTAGTTGAGTAACTAACCTACGCTGTCAAGATACCCCCTTAACGAAAGGACGTCAACAAAAAAAGTCGTCCAAATATCTGGACGACTTTTGATTTAAATATTAATGCCGAGGGTCTGGAGAATCAGCCAGACGTTCAGGATGACCAGCACGATTGTGACAAACCACGCCGCGTACTTGACCCACGCTCGGTTCTTGAACTCGCCCATTAACTCCTCGCTGGAGGTGTACTGGACGAGCGGCACCACTGCGAACGGCAAGGCCACCGACAGGAACACCTGAGAGAACGTCAGCAGGCCTTCAATTTTGGCCTCGTTACCTTTGTAAATAATGGCAAAAATCAAAACTGGGGTGACCGACAGCAACCGGGTCAGCAAGCGCTGGGCCCACAGCGGCATCTTCAGCCGGATGAACCCTTCCATGATGATCTGGCCGGCCAGGGTGCCGGTGATGGTCGAGCTTTGGCCGGACGCCAGCAGCGCCACGGCGAACAGCATCGACAGGACCGGGCTAGCGATGGCGCCGACGACCTTGCTGTCCTGCAAGGCGTTGAACAGGTCGACGAAGCGGCCCAGGTCGGAGTTGGTGCCAAAGAACAGCGCCGCCCCTAAGATCAGCAGCAGCGAGTTCACGATGAACGCGATGCTCAGCTGAATGTTGGAATCGATGGTGCTGAAACGGATCGCCCGCTTAACGGCTTTGTGGTCCGAGCGATCGACCGCGCGGGTCTGCGAAATCGACGAGCCCAGGTAAAGGTCATGCGGCATAACGGTCGCGCCGACGATCCCCAGGGCCAAGTACAGCTCAGAGCGGTTCGTCAGAATGCGCGGGGACGGAATGTAGCCCTGCAGCATCTGCCCGACATCTGGCTTAGAAAGTAAAACTTCGTATGTGAAGACCAGCAGGATCACGGCAACCAGCACCGCGACGATGGCCTCAATTTTGCGGAAGCCTAACTTCATCAGCAACAACAGAATCAACACATCGGCAGAAGTAATGATGATGCCGACGATTAGCGGGATCTTGAACAGCAGCTCCAGCGCAATCGCCGACCCGATGATTTCCGCGACATCGGTCGCCATAATCGCCAACTCGGTGATGATCCACAAAATAATGCCAGTGGCTTTACCCGTGCGCTCACGGGTGAGCTGCGCCAAGTCCTTCCCGGTCACAATGCCCAACCGGGCGGCCATCGCCTGCAGCAGCATCGCAGTCAAACTGGAAATCAGGACCACTGTCAACAGCGTGTACTTGAACTGCGCGCCCCCGGCGATCGAGGTGATCCAGTTGCCGGGATCCATGTAGCCGACCGCGATCAGGATCCCGGGTCCCGTGTAGGTCAGCAGGGTTTTCCAGAATCCGGCGTTCTTCGGGACCTTAATGCTGCCGTTGATTTCGTCCAGGCTTTTCGAGCCGGCCTCCTCTTCAGCGAACATGACTTGGTGCTCTTTTCGGGATGACTTTGCCATCACGCCACCTCCCCTTCTCATGATTCCCCAAATATGCTCTAGGTATATGATAAAACTTCATATGTAAGTATAGCGATATTTTAGCCTTCCCGAAAGCCCCTAATTTGCCCGGGTCAGGACTTTTTGCGGGCCAACGCAAAAACCGCCACCACATAGTTGTGGTAACGGTTCTCAGCGTCTTAACAAAATTACTTCTTGTCTGTGGTGGCGATCTTCTTACGCTTAGCGACCTTTTGACGCTCGCCAGTGTTTAAGATCTTCTTGCGCAGCCGCACGCTCTTCGGGGTGACTTCGCAAAGCTCGTCGTCGTTCAGGAACTCGATCGACTCTTCAAGGCTCATGTTCTTCGGAGTCTTGATGGCCGCCGCGTGGTCTTTCCCGGCCGCACGGGTGTTAGTCAAGTTCTTGCCCTTCGTCGCGTTAACGGCGATATCGGTTTCACGGTTGTTCATGCCGACGATCATGCCTTCGTAAACTTCAGTGCCGGCGTCAACAAACAGCTGCCCGCGTTCCTCAATGCTCTGCAGAGAGTAAGTCGTGGCCACGCCTGCGTTGATGGAAACCAGCGCACCATTGACACGGCCAGGCGTCCAGTTGCGAACCACTGGCATGTACTTTTCAAAGGTGTGGTTCATGATGCCGTAACCACCGGTCGAGGAAAGAAATTCAGTCGAGTAACCAATCAGGCCACGCGACGGGGTCAGGAAGACCAAACGCGTCTGGCCGTTGCCCTCATCGGACATGTCCTGCATCTCACCCTTGCGCTGGGACATCGCATCGATAACGGTGCCGGTGTACTTGCTAGGAATGTCGATCTGGACCTCTTCAAACGGCTCCATGATCTGGCCATCGATTTCGCGATAGATGACTTCCGGCCGGCCGAGCTGAAGCTCAAAGCCGTCACGGCGCATTTCTTCGACCAAAATCGAAAGGTGAAGTTCACCACGACCGGAAACCATCCAGGCGCCAGCCTTGTCGGTGTCGTCAACGCGCAGTGAGACATCGGTCTGCAGCTGGGCCTTCAGGCGGTCTTCCAGCTTACGCGCGGTGACCTTGTCGCCTTCACGGCCGGCAAACGGTGAGTCATTTTGCATGAACATCATCTGCAGAGTCGGCGGATCGATGCGGAGAATCGGCAGTGCTTCTGGGTGATCGGCAGCGGCGACGGTTTCACCGACGTAAATGTCTTCCATCCCGGAAACGGCGATCAGATCGCCGGATTCGGCGTGCTGAATCTCGATCCGCTTCAGACCGAAGAACCCGAACATCTTGGTGACGCGGAAGTTCTTAGTCGAGCCGTCCAGCTTCATCAAGGTCACGTTGTCACCAACGGAGATTGAACCGCGGAACACCCGGCCGATCCCAATCCGGCCTACGTAGTCGTTGTAGTCCAGCATGGAAACCTGGAACTGCAGCGGCTGGTCGGATGTATCTTCCGGCGCCGGAATGGTCTTCAAGATGGTGTCAAACAGCGGCTTCATCGTGTGCGTCTGGTCTTCCGGCTTGTCCGAGTAGCTGGACGTGCCGTTAATGGCGGACGTGTACACGATTGGGAACTCGAGCTGGTCTTCGTCAGCACCCAGTTCGATGAATAATTCGAGGACTTCGTCGACGACTTCTGCCGGACGGGCACCGGGACGGTCGATCTTGTTGATCACGACGATTGGGGTCAGGTGTTGTTCCAAGGCCTTTTTCAAAACGAAGCGGGTCTGGGGCATCGTGCCTTCAAACGCGTCAACGACCAACAGCACGCCATCGACCATCTTCATGATGCGTTCAACTTCCCCACCGAAGTCAGCATGCCCTGGCGTGTCCACGATGTTGATGGTCGTGTCACCGTACTTAACGGCAGTGTTCTTCGACAGGATGGTGATCCCGCGTTCCTTTTCGATCGCGTTGGAATCAAGCGCGCGGTCCCCGATCTGCATATGTTCCGGCAACGTGTCGGACTGCTTTAACATTTCGTTGACCAAAGTGGTCTTACCGTGGTCAACGTGGGCAATGATCGCAATATTGCGAATATCGTCGCGAGTCTTCAAATTAATTAACTTCCTTTCAGAATGGCCTTGTGTGGCTGCAGAATGCCAACCAACTCGGCGCTGGTTCTGGCATAAAAAAACATGCCTCTTCTGAGACAGTCTTCGAAATAAGAGTATAGCACAAACGGGCCTCCTCGGATAGCTTTTCTGAAAAGTCGTGCGAGGAATCCTTGAAAACTACTTTGCTTGCATCCGGTGCAGGATCTCGGCGTGTGCCTGCGGCATGGCGGCAACTACCACGCCGGCTTGAAGCAGGTCAACAGGCTGACCGTCCGGGCGGCTGCATTGCAGACCAAACCCGGCGCCGATCGCCATCCCCGCCGCAATGTCCCAAGGCTGCAGGTAGGAGACGTAGCCCACCAGCTGCCCCAACGTAATGGCCTTGAACTCCATGCCCGCAGACCCGGAGATCCGCGCACCGGAGCTAGCCAAAGCGATGTCACCCAAGTTCAGGTAGTTGTGAATAGTCATCGGCCCGCTGGCACCCAGCAGGCCATCTTTCAGCAAGCGGTCAAGTGGCAGGCTCACCGGCTGGCCGTTCAGCGCCGGGGGCAGGCTCGGCCCACCGGTGACCAGCTCATTGCGCATCACGTCCATGATGGCGCCGTATAGCGGGGCCCGTCCTGATAAACGCCGATCATCACGGCAAAGTTGGCCCGCTGCTTGACAAAATTCATCGTGCCGTCAATGGGGTCGACAAAAAAAACCAGGCCGTCTAAGTCAGTGACCTTGGCGGCGGTGCCTTCCTCGGCCTCAATTTTGGCCTGCGGATAGGCGGTGCGAATCTTGCCCACCAGAAAGGCCTGATTGTCGGCGTCGACGTTGGTCACGAGGTCGTTGCGACCCGTTTTTGTGGCCACGCTGACCGGCGTTTGCATCGCCGTCAGGATGCGCGTGCGGCTTTCAGTCAGCCAGGCTTCAATGTTTGCTGCGAGTGCTTTCAGCATTGCGGGTTGCCTCCTTCATGCGCACGCGGCCTGAGCTGGTCCCTTGCGCCGCCTTCATCACGCGGTAAATTGAGTAGCCCGAGGCTTGCTCGAACTCCCGGTCCAGCTGCCGCTCAGTCCCCTTGTCGGCACGACCGTTTTGAACGCGGCGTAGGCGGCCTGCAAGTTGGCGCGGTCGACCCCTTTTTCATAAGCGTCTTCTACCAAGCTGTACAGAGTGGTGACCTTGATCATGTCGCCTTGGACCAATCCAAGTCCAATGGGTATTCATAGTTGGGTTTCAAATTCAATTCTCTCCTGCCTCGATCGCGGCGATTTGCGCGGAAAGCCGCGTCAGCGCCTCAGCCAGGCTTTGCTGCTCGGCTTCGGACCCACTAACGCTCGCGACTGCCGTCACCCCGCGTCGATCAATTTGAACCGGCCGCGAGTACACCAGCGGCTGGTCCCCCTCATCGTAGCGCACCGCCACTGGGGCAATCAAGGCGCTGCCAGCATTGGCCGCCAGCAGCCGCTCGATCAGGCCGCAGAAACTGTGGCCATCTGCTGCCCTAGCGTATGCCTGACAAGCCGCCTGCACGCGCGTCATGAGGCCGGCCGCGTCGTCGGTTTCCTGAAGCAGGCTCATCACCGTCGTCGCGCCGATGTACGCCCGGCTCCACAGCAGCGTGAAGTCAGGCTGGGTGCCGATGACGTAAGCCGTCACGGCCCCGGCCGGCACGTCAAACTCGCGCGCCAGGCTGTGCTCGAAGCAGCGGGTCAGCCCCATCGTCCCGATGCCCATCACCGCGTTGGCCTTCAGTCCTGAAAAGCGCTGCGCAAAATAGGTGCACAGCTCACTTTCCTGTGTCGCCACCAGCACCTTGCCGGCAAAACCGACCCCCATGGCCGACTTCAGTACGCGCCGCATGCCGGCCAGATTGGCCGCCTGCACCATTTCCGCCGCCCCGTCGGCAAAATCGGTGATGACAAGCACATCCGTGTCGGCCAACTGCTTCGGCGTCGCCTTTTGAAGCGGATTTTCACTCACCGCCGCCAGTGCGATCAGACCATCCATGCCCACCTTATCAGCATCCGGCGCGTCAAGCAGGACCGTCAGCGGCAACCGACTCTGGATCAGTTTGGCGGCGATGTCTTCCGTCGCCGCAGTGTCCCCACAAACCACTACTTTTTGCATGCTTACCCTCCAACTCTCTTAATGCCATATTAAACAATTGCTGCGCGAGAAGAGGATACAGTTTCATGTCAAAACGTGGACACTGGATCGTGGACAGTGGCGGGCGTGTCTAACTAGGGAACACGCGCAGTTTTCAGGGGAGATGCCGGTCCCTGAACTAGTGGACTATCGCACTTTCCCCACCGAAATGCCACTGTACATATAAATGTTTCGGAAAAATTCTTGCATAATGTTTATTAGCTGTTATTATTAAAGCAACAGGTTAATCACAGAAAAACACCAGGTCATGTCAGTCCATCATTCTACTAGGAGGCCCAATTCATGAGATATCTCATCACTGGCGCTACCGGACATCTCGGTCGCAAAGTCATCGATCAGTTGGTCGCTCTGGTCGGCGCGTCCGCGTTAACCGCGGCTGTGCACACCCCAGCAAAAGCCACTGCCCTGAGCGAGCGAGGGATCAACACGGTCGCTCTGGATTACCTCAACGTCGAGACCATGCGTCAGGCTTTCTCTGGTCAAGACGTCGTCATCTACATTCCCAGCAAAACCTACGATGTCTTACAGCGAATCACCGAATTTGAAAACTCAATTAAAGCGCTCAAACTCGCGAAGGTGCCGTCTGTCGTGTTCGTCAGTTTTTATGCCGACCAGGAGAATAATCCTTTTAGAATGTCACCATACTACGCCTACGCCCCACGCAAGCTGCAACCAGCGGCCTCCAATATGCTGTCGCGAAAAACTCGCTGTACGCCGATCCGCTCGTCCCTTATTTGCCGGAGTTGATCGAGCGCCAGGCCTTGATCTATCCCGTCGGCAATCAGGCGATGAGTTTTATCACCCAGGACGACAGCGCCAAGGCAATTGCCACTCTGGCCGTAAAACCGGAACTGCGCGACGCTGGCCAAATATACACGCTGACCCAGGAAAAAGCCCTGACCATGCCAGAACTAGGACGGATCATGACCAAAGTCACCGGTCATGAAATTGGCTATAAACCCGTGACCACGGCAGAATTCGGCCGAATTTACGCGGCGGAAGGTGATGGTGAAGAACTCGCCAGCATGTATGCCGCCGGCGCCCTGGGTCTGTTCGACCAGGCCACTCACGATTTTGCGAAGATCACTGGCGATAAGCCAGAAAGCATGTCGGCCTTCCTGAAGCGCAGCTACCGCCCAGAAGCGTAGGACCTGGTTCCTTTCACCAGTATCGGGTGGGTAACACCGCCACTGCCGCCGCCATTCTGAAAGCAGGATAAACGATGAAATTTTCCCATAAACTCAGTGATGCTCTCCACATTTTGGCGTACGTCCAGATTTATGCCGGCGGCGACCTATCGAGTGCCGCGATTGCCGCAAGCGTGGAAGCCAACCAAAGCATGGTGCGGCAAATGATGTCTAAACTAGTCAAGGCCGGCCTGCTCAATAGCCAACCTGGCAAGGTCGCGGTGACTCTAGCTAAGTCCCCTGAAAACATCACTCTGCTCGACGTTTATCTGGCGGTTGAGGACAATCACAACCTGTTGCACATCGATGATAAAACTAACCCATTGTGCATTGTTGGCGGCAATATTCAAGACACCCTGAATGACGTGTACGCCGCCATTCAACGCGATACTGAAGCCAGCATGGCCAAGCACACGTTGGCAGAGATAATCGCCGACATTCTGGTTCGCCAGGACGCCAAAACCATGCGGTAGCTACAA
The DNA here is from genome assembly GCF_001311195.1 of Lacticaseibacillus camelliae DSM 22697 = JCM 13995. Lineage (GTDB taxonomy): Bacteria > Bacillota > Bacilli > Lactobacillales > Lactobacillaceae > Lacticaseibacillus > Lacticaseibacillus camelliae. The sequence goes on along the minus strand of NZ_BBAJ01000034.1, from coordinate 11,622 downwards.
TCAAAAACTAACTCGAAAGCGTATTGATGATGAGCTTAAGGCTCTCACCAATGCGCTTTTTCTGTGGGGTAACTGATGACTCGGTTGGCCCCTGAGTACCCGCCTGCTGCCAAACTTGCGCGCCGGATGAGCTATCGGCTCTCCACGCCCAGCAGGAAAACGCAAAAATACCGCCCATCGAATGATGGACGGTAGGCATCTCATTTTCAATTAGATTGAGGGTCGGGGCGACGTGACTGGGTCCTGGTTATACCGGAACGCGGTCTCTTTGACCGCACTCACGTCACTTTTAACCAGGGAAGCCCGTCCCGCAACCTGCGGGATCAGGGCCAAGTCGTCGTGAACCTGCTTGACTTTAATTTCAACTTGCCGAATCAACTTGCTTGCGCCGAGTGCCCGGCTCAACCGGATCACTGCGCACTTGATGCTAGCCAGGATGGCCTTGGCAATCATTGCTAAAGGCAGCTCGCTTTTGACTGCAAAAATGTCGTTTGCCATTTTCGCAATGTACCGCTCGTCGCCCACAGCCAGCACTTTCGCCTGAACGTCTTCGTTGACGCGACTGCCGGCTAGAGCAACCCCTTGCGGCATTGTCTTGCCGGTCAACTTCAGGATAACCTGAAGCCAGCGGCTTGGTGTTGCTGAAGCAGTGGTCGCCACATCCGTCGCCAGCAGCGTGCCGGCTGGGATCTTGACGATGTCACCAGCGACAAGTCCGGCAAGCGTGGTGCCCCGAACCAACCCGTCGCGAACCACCAGGACCTGGCGGTTGCCATTGAAGTTGGTCAGCCAGCGGCAAAATGCTGCGTGCACCGCGTAGCCACCGATCACCAGCAGCGCCGTCAGCGCCAGCCCGAGCCAAACCCGGTCAAGCAGGACGTCGCTGAGCAGACCCAAGCCAGCGCTGAGCATGGCAATTGGGCGCAGTGGGAACGTGGAACGAAGTGGCGTCGCAACAGTGCGCAAGTTGAACTGCATCTTGTTGACCTGAGTCGTGCTCAGGCCAGAATATTCTTGCATGAACATCGTGTTCTCCTCTCTTCCCAGAGAGGGCTTGCGATGCGCCTATTTACTTATATGTAGAACTAAGTGGTGGCACAATGACAAACCTTCCGGGATCCGCACTGTCCGGACTACCGCCACCGTCAATCGCTGTTTGTTTCATTGCGCTCACCACCTTCCAGTTGTCTTACCGTTGTGCTTACGGTTTCCACCCGCATTTTTCTCATCTAGAATTGAAAAAAAGCGCACACCGATTAGGCCTGCGCGATTTGCATCCCAATCGTTTAGTTTTAGCACTATACGCCTAGAAAAAAAATCTCAGCTGCATTAGCGCGGGCCTTAATAGACAGGCGCAGTTGACTCATTGGCATCTCTGGATGTTTCTGAGCAGCAGCATTGTTCGTATAGGAGCCTCACCTAACGGAAAGCACCATATTTCACTACAAAGTTCATTCTACTTACTTTTGCCGTGCCTGTCAACCACCCAGGCCCGGTCTATCGGGCCTGATGAGCATTTTCTCATTTAGACCGACCGCACGCAAAATCTAGCGGAACCGCGCACCAGCCGCGAGATACGCGGTTTTTCTTGACTGCCAGTTGTGCTACAGTAATATGGAAACGATTCGAAGTGGAGGGGTTCTCTTGTACTTAATGAAAGATATCACCAGAGATGGTGATCCGATCCTGCGCGCACGGGCCAAGAAAGTGGCATTTCCCTTGTCTGATAAAGACAAACAGCTGGCCCATGACCTGATGGAATACCTTGTGGTCAGTCAGGATGAAGAGGAAAACAAAAAGTATCACCTTCGGCCAGGCGTTGGCCTTGCCGCCCCGCAAGTCGGTGTGTCCGAGTGCATGGCGGCCGTCCTGGTCCCAGGTCCGGACGACACGATCCTGTTTAAGGAAGTCCTGGTCAACCCCGTGATCATCTCCAACTCTGTGCAGGACGCCGCGTTGTCTGAAGGGGAAGGCTGCCTGTCGGTCGATAACGATGTCGAGGGCTATGTGGTCCGGCACGATCGCGTCACCATCCGTTATCAAAACCTCGAGGGCGAAACCAAGAAGGTGCGCCTAAAGAACTACCCGGCGATCGTCTGCCAGCACGAAATCGATCACCTCAACGGCATTTTATTCTATGATCACATCAACAAGAAGACGCCATTCAAGATGGACCCTGAAGGCATCTTGATCGACTGATTCAAAAGCGTCCCCGATGACTCTGCAAGGCAAACCCTTGCAAAACCATCAGGGACGCTTTTTCTCGCCTAGACGCGCTGGATATCCTGCAGGTAGGCAATGGTCGGCGCGTTCGTGACAAACGCAACGTCAAAGTGCGTCTTGCCGTCCCGCTCCCAAAAATCGGTAATCACAAACGCCGGATAACGCGGATCTGAACTGGCGATGTGCTGATCTTCCGCCGTGTCACGCAGCTGATTTTGCAGCCGGTCACGCGTGATCTTGATTTTCGGTGTCTCTGTCTCGTACTCAAAGCCCATGATGCCGTGGCCCCAGACATCGGCGACCGCGGCGGAGTGCAGCGGCTTGTCATACGGCCAATGCAGCACGGTCAGGACCTCTTCAACGACTTGGTCCGTCAGCTGCTGACTGTGCCAGACAAACAGGCGCAGCGCGCGACGCCTGCGGGCGATCCGCAACCAAATCACGATGGCGAAGACCACACCGACGCAATCACAGCAAGCAACCAGTACATGGCCTCGCCTCCTTTTTACTCATTATACCGCTTTCGGGCCGGCGATGCCGCTGGTAGCTGGTGGCGTCGGCCCTCCTTATATGCTAAACTATCTATAACTGTTGAGTTTTCAACATTTGACCGGCAAAATTTGCGAAGATCCTCACGCTGAGGCCATTTTCGCGTGCAAAGGAGTTTTTATCAATGATCTACAAAGTATTGTACCAACCAGACAAGATCCGCAATCCGCGGCGGGAAACCACCCAGACCCTTTACATGGAGGCCGAATCCGCGGCCGCTGCGCGCGCTGCTGTCGAAGAACACACGGACTACAACATTGAGCTTGTGCAGGAGCTCAATGGCAACTTCTTGGAATACGAGCAGAAGTCCCCAAACTATAAGTTGACGGAGTTCTGATCATGGATTTGAACATAAAGAAAGATGAAGTCGCAGTCTTTGCCATCGGCGGTCTCGGTGAGATCGGTAAGAACATGTATGGCGTCCAGTACAAGGATGAAATCGTCATTATCGATAACGGGATCAAATTCCCCGAAGATGACCTGCTGGGCATTGACTACGTGATTTCTGATTACTCGTACCTGGTGGATCACAAGGACATGATCGATGCCCTCGTGATCACCCACGGGCACGAAGATCACATCGGCGGCATTCCGTACTTCCTGCGCGAAGTCCCGAATGTCCCGGTTTACGCCCCACCGCTTGCCGCTGCGCTGATTCGCGGCAAGCTGGAGGAACACGGACTGCTGCGTTCCACCGAGCTGCACGAAATCAAGGAAGAAGACGTCCTGAAGTTTAAAAACCTCTGGGTCGACTTCTTCCGCACCACTCACAGTATTCCCGATACCCTCGGGGTCGCGGTTCATACCCCGTACGGTGCCATCGTGGAAACTGGGGACTATAAGTTTGACTTGACCCCAGTCGGCGATCAGCCGGCGCCGAACCTGCAGCGCATGGCCAAGCTTGGCGAGGAAGGCGTGCTGCTCTTAATGAGCGACTCGACCAACGCCGAGATCCCGAACTTCACGAAGTCTGAGCGCTTCGTTGGCCGCTCAATCCGCCACATTTTCGACGACATCAAGGGTCGCATCATTTTTGCCACCTTCGCGTCGAACATCTCCCGGATGGAGCAAGCGATTCAGGCTGCCCGTGAGCACGGGCGCAAAATCGCCGTCTTCGGCCGGTCGATGGAAACCGCGCTGGTCAACGGCCGCGAACTCGGCTACCTCGACGTCACAGATGACGAGCTGATCGATCCGCACGAACTCAACAAGATGCCGGCGGAAAAAGTCATGATCCTCTGCACCGGCTCGCAAGGCGAACCGATGGCGGCCTTATCTCGGATCGCCAACGGCACGCACCGGCAGATCACGATTCAGCCTGGCGACACCGTCGTCTTCTCTTCCAACCCGATCCCTGGCAACACGGTTTCCGTGAACCACGTGATCAACGAGCTGGAAGAAGCTGGCGCAACCGTCATTCACGGCAAGGTCAACAACGTCCACACTTCTGGTCACGGCGGCCAGGAGGAGCAGAAGTTGATGCTGCGGCTGATGAAGCCGAAGTTCTTCATGCCAATTCACGGTGAGTACCGGATGCTGAAGATCCACACCGAGCTGGCGCAGGAATGCCACGTCCCAGCCGACCACTGCTTCATCATGGACAACGGTGATGTGTTGGCACTGACTGCCGATACGGCCCACCGTGCCGGCCACTTCCCGGCTGGCGACGTCTACGTTGACGGCAATGGCGTCGGTGACATCGGCAACGCGGTCATCCGCGATCGCCGCATGCTTTCCGAAGAAGGCCTGGTCGTGGTCGTGGCCACGATCAACATGCAGAAACAGGCCGTGTTTGCCGGCCCCGACCTGCTATCGCGTGGGTTCATCTACATGCGCGAATCCGGTGAGCTGATCAACCAAGCTCAGCACCGGGTTTACCGCACGATTAAGAACACCTTCAAGGACAACGAAAAAGTCACTGAAGGCATGCTTAAGGATGCGATCACGTCCAACCTGCAGGAATTCCTGTTTGATAAGACGGAGCGCCACCCTGTGATCCTGCCAATGCTGATCACGCTGTAAAAAGCAAAAATGATTCTCGGCTCACCGCTGAGAATCATTTTTTTGTATTTTCAAAACCACAGTGACAAATCCATCCCCGATCAAACCACCATGAGTAATTAAGTACCAGGTCAGTCACGTCAAACAGCCTGATCCCCCAACCGCTGACGCCGACCAGCAGCACCAGACCCAGCAGCACCAATCAAAGCGCGAGCGCTGTTGCTGATGGCGAAAAACGGCGCCTCTCAAGAGCAGCAGCACCGTCATGCGAAAATCAAATTTGACATGGTTGTCCTCCCTTCCAATGGCGCCGGAACTCATTATGAAGGCGGGATGCAAGGTCGTCGACGATACCAATCCCGCCTGCACAGGCTGTCGCACTGCTGCGAGCTTAATTTAAACGTATAAATATTCATCGTGTACCACTGAATTTATTGTGTTATTCATGCCTGGCCGGTATAATCAGTATTAGTGATTTTTGGAGGAGGCGAACGCATGGCGGCGGCATTTTACTACATTATTTTCAATCCGGCAGCAGGCTCTGGCAACGCGTGGACACGCTAAAGGCAGTCCGCAAGGTCATGAACGACCGCGCAATCGAGTATGAGGTGCGAGTCAGCCGGTACTCCGGCCACACGGTGCAGCTTGCCAAGCAAATCGGCAGCTTCAACGACCATCCCGGTGCGGTGGTGCTGGTGATCGGCGGCGATGGGACACTTAACCAAACGATTACCGGATTGAAAATGACGCGGCAAGCTGACCTCCCAGTTGGCTACATCCCCGCCGGTTCCGGCAACGATTTCGCGCGCGGGATCGGACTGCCGGACGACCCCATGCAGGCGCTTGAATGCGTCCTGAGCGCTGAAAAGCCGCTGGTCCTGGACGTCGGGCAGTACACTGAGCAAACCCACCAAGAAAGCGGCTATTTTGTCAACAACGTCGGCATCGGCTATGACGGCAACACCATCGCCCACAGTTCGCACAGTCAGATCAAGACCTTTCTCAACCGGTTCCATCTGGGTAAGCTCTCCTATTTTGTCACCGCGGTGATCGTGTTCTTCGCGCAAAAGCCGTTCACGGTGATCGTCTACGATCAGCAAGGCCGGATGGAGATCATTCAAAACGCCTTCCTAGTGGATGCCACCAACACCCGTACTTTGGCGGGGGGATTCGCTTCATGCCTGGTGCGGTGCCCACCGATGGGCTGCTGGATCTGGTCGTGGCCGAACACCCCAACTGGGTCGCGTTCCTTTTTTACCTGATTCAGATGATCCGCGGCAAGGCGCATAAGTACGAGCGCGTGCACTACTTCAAGGGCACCCACTTGCGCCTGGAAACAGCAGAACTGGAACAGGGCCAAATGGACGGTGAGGAAATGGGGACCCGCCCGTTTGAGCTGGAATTCACTGTGGCCAAGCAGAACTTCTGGTTTAACCTGCCAACAAAAAATTAATTACTAACCTGGACCAAAAACAAACGTGTCACTGCCCTTTCGTTAGGCAATGACACGTTTGTTTTTGACTCCTATTCGGTTAGAAGTAATCGGAGAAGTACGGTTCATCGTTGGGAATAATGCGCTCCAGCTGCTTGATGGCGGCCTTGCTGGCTTCGATGCGCTCGATTTTCGCCAAGTACGACGGCCGGCGGTAACTCATCAGCATCGTCGTCAGGGTCTGAATGTCCAGCTTAACCGGGTCCCCGACTGGTCGGTCGGTCACCTGCAAGTGGCCACCTTCGTCCCACCACAGGCCGAAGACACCGTTGTTCCAATCCGCCAGCGGGTCGGACACGATGAAGTGCAACGGCTTTTCCGCTTCCTCAAACGGGTAAACCTTGAGGAACTGGGCCACATCGACAATGCGGGCCATGAAGTACGGGTGAATGGTTTGCATGATGTCGCCGTCATCGAGCAGGAAGTGCAGCGGCTCGTTTTTATAAATGTCGCCTTTGACGTGCTCGACCATGGAAAAGTGCGCCGCGACAAAGTTCCACAGGCCGATGCGCGCTTCCTGAGTGTTGTACACCATTTCCTTGATGTGGAACACCTCATCGGCGATCCAGTAGAGGACGTAACCCTGAGGAATATCGTTGTCGTCGTAGTAAACCCCGGCGATACGCTCGTCCTCGTCCTCCCAGCGCCAGTACTCGTCCCAGTTGAGCTGGTTGCGGATCATTGCCCCGTGATTGTGCAGGGCAAACCGGTTGTAAATCTCGATCACGTCCGGGTCATCGATTTCCAGCCGCTCCACGTGACCGGGCAACGAATTGTCGACCTTGGGCAGTTGGGTGTCCTTCACGTCGAACGTCAGGTGGTCGGACATGATCTCCCAGCTTTTTCCGGTAAAACGGAATGCTGTACGGGTACAGATACGAGATCCACTGGTGGTGGTCCCGCATGTGCGAAAGGCCAATTTTGACCAGATCGTGCATGAGCCCGTGACCGGCATACTCGGGGTACGTCCCGACGCCGGTCAGCCCGGCCATGTCGTACAGCTTACCGTGGATGTTGACGCGGCACGGGTAAATGGCCAGCTGCGAAATCAGCTCGTCGCCCTGCCACCAGCCGATGACGTCGGACTTTTCGAGCACCGGCCGCTTAGCCCGCTCGAGCTCACCGTCTTCGTAGCCAGACTCCTCAACTTCCTTGGCCGTGACTTGAAACACGTAGGCTAATAAATCGTTGAACTGCTCAAGGTTGGCCGGAGTGACCGGTCTGATCTCAAGCGAATCGCGGATGTCGTCTGCCATAAAAACTCCTTAGTGGCTTACTCAGCCTCCTGCGCTGCCAACAGCTTGGCCGGCGTCAGCCCGTTCAGCCCGATGCGCGGGTCGATGGTCTGAGCCTGGATCAATGCTTTGGTCAGGCGGTATTCTTTATTTTGATCAATCGCTTCACTATCATTATTATCCGAAGCAACCGGCGCACTGTCAACCACCCGGGTGGCCGGTGCTTGAGGCACCGTGTCAGTCGGCGCAGTTGGCGCGAAAATATCCGGCTGGTCCTGCTTCATGACCTTGGTCAACCGGTCGACCAGCGCGGTTTGGCGGTTGTCGGCCACGGCTTCGACCGCCGTTTCGACGCCCGTGGGTCCCCCATTAAAATGAGAAAATCGCGGGCCCGCGTCACCGCCGTGTACAGCAGGTTTCGCCGCAGCATGCGCCGCGCCCCCAGCGTCAGCGGCAGGATCACCACCGGAAACTCCGAGCCCTGCGCCTTGTGGATCGAGGTCGCGTAGGCCAGCGTGATCTTGCTCCAGTCACTGCGCTGGTATTGCAGCTCGTTGCCGTCAAAATCAATGGTGAGCTCGTCGGTTTTACTGTCGGCGTCCTTGGCCGCCGTGATGCCGGTGATGATGCCCAGCTCGCCGTTAAAGACATTGGCGTCTGGGTTGTTGACCAGCTGCAGCACCTTGTCGCCGATGCGGTATTTCACCGGGCCAAACTCGACTTCCTTAGTGCGGTTGGACTTTTTGGGATTCAAAATGTCCTGGATCAGCGGGTTGAGCTGGTCGATACCGGCGGCGCCGCGGTACATTGGCGCCAGCACCTGCACATCGGCCTTATCGAACTGGGTCGCGGCCTTGCCAACGACCTGCCCGACCACACGCGCCAGTTGATCCGGTGGGCACAGAATGAACGAGCGGTCCTTTTTGCTTTCGCGCCAGTCCGCCGGCAGCCGGCCAGCATTGATCGCGTGGGCCAGCGGAATGATGGACGAGTCCTCATCCTGGCGGTGAATGTGCCGCAGCTCCATCGCCGGCAGCGTCCGGCTGCGCAGCAGATCCGCAAACACTTGGCCGGGCCCGACTGACGGCAGCTGGTCCTTATCCCCGACCAGGATGACTTTGATGCCGGGGTGCAGCGCCGCCAGCAGCGTGCGGAACAGGTAGGTGTCGACCATCGACATTTCGTCGACGACCAAAAGTCCGTCCGGCAGGTCCTTGGGTTCGTACTCCTGGGCATCGATGGCCAGCCCGAGCAGCCGATGGATCGTCGACGCCGGCAGGCCGGTGGTCTCCATGATGCGCTTGGCCGCCCGGCCCGTCGGCGCGGCCAGCATCAGCGGAAACGGCTCGTCCTTGTACAAGTTAATATCCAGGCTCAGGCCCTTCAGCTCCGCGTAGGCGCGCACGATGCCGTTGACCACGGTGGTCTTTCCGGTGCCGGGGCCGCCGGTCAAAAGAAAAATCTCGTTTTTCAGGGCCTGCTTAATAGCGGCGGTTTGCGTCTCGTCGTAGTGAATGCCAGCGCTTTTTTTTCAACGGTTTTGATCACCTTGACGACGGCTTTATCGGTGGGCGGATCCTCGACCGGCTCCTTCAGGCCGGCCAGCCGTGTGGCAATCTCGCCTTCCGCGTCGTACAAGCGCTTGGGGAAAATGCGCTGGTCATCGGCGTACAACTCACCCTTTTTCGTCAGCGTCAAAATCGCCTGGCCCACGCGGTTGGGATCGACCTCGACGTTGCGGGCGCTTTCCAGCACCCCCGACCGCCGAGCTGACCAGTTGGGGCAGCATCACGTAGGTGTCGCCTTCCCCGTCGGTCAACCGCTGCAGCTCGGACAACACCGCCCCACCCAGCCGAATCTGGGAATCAGGCGCGATGTGAAGGTTGGCCGCAATGGCGTCGGCACGTTTGAACCCGATGCCGTCGATGTCGGCGATCAGTTGGTACGGATTCTCCTTGATCACGTCCAGCGCGTCGGTTTTGTATTTCTGGTAGATTTTGGCCGCCATGTTAGACGTGAAGCCAAAGTCGTTCAGGCCGATGATGACCTGCTCCATACCCAGGTTCAGCTGGAGGTTGTCGACCAAGGTCGCGCGTTTTTTCCGCGTTCAGGCCCAGCGGCTTCAGCACATTCTCGTCCTTGAGGATCTTGTCGATGGCACCGGTGCCCAAGGCGTCGACGATTTTTTTGGCGGTGATGCTCCCAATGCCGGGAAAGCGGTCGGACGCCAGGTAATTGATGAGGCCCTGCTTCGACGTCGGCTTGTCGACCTGATAATTGTCTGCCGCGAACTGCAGGCCGTAGCGCGGATGGTTGACCACTTTACCGACGAACGTATAGGTCTCGTCTTCTTTGATGTCACCAAAATTCCCGGTGACGGTAATTTCGTCATCGGGCCACTGAATATTTGTTTTAGTGATCGTCACCGCGACGATTTTGAAGAAGGTCGTCGGGCTTTGGAAAATGATGCTTTTGACCCGGCCACTGACACTTTGCTGCCCGTCTTCATTCATCGGCGTCACCCTGCGCCTTGAGGAACCCAGCAATGTCGCGGACTTTGCCCGCCTGCTGGTCATAGCCCTGCGGATCCAGCTTCTTCGCCTCGTCCAGGTACTTGCCGCCATCAAGGTTTTGGCCGGTCAGCGCCATCCCATAGGTAAACAGCACCCGCGCGTTGTTGATCTGCAAAAATGGTGCCAACAGCTTGGCGGCCTCTTTGAACGCACCGAGCCCCAGCAAAAGCTCAGCCGAAAGCAGCGCGGCGTCCACCTTTTCCGGGGCCGCCTCATGCGCCGTCAGGGCAAACGCCAGCGCCTTTTGCACCTGCCCCGCCTGCTGGTAGCTCAGCGCCAGCATGTACTGCGCGTCCTGCTTGAGGCTCCCCTTTTTGGCGTTTGCAAGCTGCGCGAAGTACTTAATAGCCAGCGTCGAATTGCCCTGCTAAATGCCAACAGGCCGGCATCATAGGTCAGCTCGTCATCGCCTGGGAACAGCCCCAGCGCCTTGACGATCAGCTGGCTGGCCTCATCGTAGGCGTGGATGCCGATCAGCATCGTGGCCAACACGGAATACCGCTTTGGGTCCGTCGGCTTTTCATCGATGCGTTTGACCGCGGCCTGAATCGCCGCGTCGTGGTCCCCATTATTGAATTGGTCAGTCAATGACGCCATGGCAAGTGCCTCCTAAATCGTGTCGGTTGGATCGAGTTTCTTGGTGATGTAGTCTGTGTCATTCCAGCGGACCAGTTTGAACGGCAGCTTCGGTCCAGTCGCGTCAAGAATCGTGACGCTGCTGTTAGTCAAACCGCCGTCCTTGCGCATGTCTTTAATGGGCGTGCCCAGCAGGCTTTGGATCAGCGCCACCAGGGCTGCCCCGTGGCTGACAAACAGCAGGTTATCGGTAGGCTCGGCCTTTTTAACGGCATCGAGCACCACCGGCTGCATCCGCTGGATCAACTCGGGAAACGACTCGCCCTGAATCTTGGTCGGGTCGTAGTCACCAGGCGCATAGCGGAACGCGTGCAGTTCCGTGGGGTACTTTTTCTCCACGTCGGTAAAGCGCATGCCTTCCATGCGGCCCAGGTTGAATTCGCGCATCCCCACGGTCGTCGTGGTCGGAATGTCCTGACCCAGCTGCTTGATCAGGTACTGCGCCGTTTTTTTGCGCGCGCGGCAAGGGACTGATGTACGCGTGGGCAAACTTCACCCCGCGCACTGTCAGATAATTGGCCAGCTGACCGATTTCCTCGTAGCTTTCCTTGAGCAGTGGCGAATCCCCGTTTGCGCCTTGGTAGCGCCCTTCCAAGTTCCACTCAGTTTTTCCGTGCCGGACAAAATATAACCGCGTCAATCTTGCTCCCCCTAATGGTCTTATATAACTACTAATTATCGCGATTTACCGCGCCTAATTCAAGGGGGCTAAAATCATCAGGCCTTTGCGGACATCAAACAGGCCTTATCCACATCGATGGTGTGCCCTTCCAGCCCGAGCAGCATCATTTTGCGGTCCATGCCGCCGGCGTACCCCACCAGTTCGCCGTGCTTGCCGACGACGCGGTGGCACGGGACGACGATACTAATCGGGTTATGCCCCACGGCGTTGCCGATCGCGCGCGGCGAGTCG
>NZ_BBAJ01000033.1 GCF_001311195.1 Lacticaseibacillus camelliae DSM 22697 = JCM 13995 | reverse complement strand
TCCCTGCTTTCTTGTTTAGCTAGCACTAACAAGAATAGGTCTTCATGGCCTTTCTGGTCTAGTCGTCAGGGTGTTGCACTTGAATTGTAAACTGGGGAAGCGAAGAAAGTCATCTGCGTTTGCGACATAGTCATCACCAATACCAACGACCACACCCGCCTCCTCGGCCATAGTCTTGGCAATAGTGTGCATATCAATACCAAATTCGGCCACATCAACCCAAGGCAGGTAGGACGTATCCATATCCATCAGCTGCCAGCCGGGGAAATCATGCTTGATAAAGTCTGCAGTAATCCGAAGGTTCTCTCTGATGTAGGCTTCACACTGATCACACCAGTCGGCACATTCTTCATATGCTACTGTCATTGCAATCTGGCCTGGCACATTAGGAGAAGTCACGGAGTTCGCGGCGTAACGCTTACGGAAGATTGCCCGCAGGTTATCGTTAGGAATGATCGAATACGACAACTTCAGGCCGCCTAAGTTAAATGCTTTATTCGGAGAAGTAAACATGACAAGATTATCCAAATATTTCGTGGGTAACTGCAGCGCAGAGACGAAGGTCCCATGCATGATGTGCTCAGAGTGAACTTCATCCGAAACCAACAGCACATGATACTTCTCGCACAGATCGGCGTACCTAATGATCTCATCTCTTGCCCACATCCGGCCAGACGGATTGTGCGGGTTGCAGAAGAAGGTCAGCTTTGGCTTCTTAGTCGCCATCGCCTCCTCAATTCCATCCCAATCCATGTCATAGCGTGTCCCGTTCTTGATTAAAGGAACCGTGACTACACCACGATTATTATGCTCAGCTGCATAAGCAAACGGACCATACACTGGCGTATTGATCAGAATACTGTCTCCAGGCTGGAGCAGAGCTTGAATCAGGACGTGCATATTAGGCACCGTCCCATAACCCAATGTAATCCAATCCTTCTTCACGTCATTACCGTGACGAGTCTTTTGCCAGTTAATCACACTCTGGTACCAACGGTCAGTAGGGTATGTATACCCATATGCACCGTTCTCCGACATCTTAGCCAATGCCTCGCGATTTCAGGCGCTGCCTGGAAATCCATGTCAGCAATCCAAAGTGGAATAAAATCATCCCGAACTTTCGGAAACTTACTATGAACAATTCCAGAGTCCCACTTCCGCGCATTATCAATTGATCGATCAGCCAGTGTATCAAAATCATACTGTGTCATTATTTTGCATCCCTTCTAAGCAGGTGAGGCGCCCCCGTTAGACATTAACTTTTCAACGCCGTCTTTAACACTTTGAACCTGCGCGCCATACACAATTTGAACTGACTTTTCCGCCTTCATAATTGCAAGCGCACCAGACTGCTTCAATTTATCTTCATCCAACTTGCTAGGATCCTTAACTTCCAAACGCAGACGGGTCACGCAATTATCGAGTGACACAATGTTAGCGGCACCGCCAAGTGCGCCAAGGATAACGCTAGGATCGTAAATACCAGCACCTTTAGTCATCACAGCTGCACCCTCAGCTTCACGTCCAGGCGTCTTGACGTCCTTTTTCAAAATGTACCAACGGAAGAAGAAGAAGTAAATTGCAAACCAAGCAGCACCAACTGGAATCAGTAACCACCATCTGGAACCGGGTTGCAACCAACCGAAGAGAATCCAGTCAAGCACACCACCATCGGTGTTCCCCATTCGTGCACCAAGCAGTGCCATAATCGAAAGGGAGAAGCCTTCCATGACTGTGTGGAAAACATACAGCATTGGCGCGATAAACAGGAACAGGTATTCAGTTGGCTCAGAAATACCGGAAACAAACGCAACCAGTGTCGCTGAAATCAGCAAGCCTTTAATCCGATCACGATTCTCTGGCCGTGCTGTCAGGTAAATTGCAAGGCAGATAGCTGGCAACCCAAACATGAAGGTCGGCATGAAGCCTTGAGAAAGGAAGGCTGTGGCTTTACCAGAAACGGGAACACCAGCGTTAAGCTGTGCGTAGAAGATGTTTAATGCCCCATTGACGGTCTTCCCGGCAACGACCGCAGTCCCACCAGCATCAGTAAAGCGAATCATTGCTAGGAGAATGTGGTGAAGACCCATCAACTTCAAGATGGATAGTGCAATCCCATACAGGAATGGCCCGAAGATACCCGCCCCTTGAATCAGATGACCCAAGGCCACGATGCCGCTCTGGAAGATTGGCCAGATGAATGGCATCAGCAAGCCGACAAATGATTCGACAATCACAGAAATGATTGGGATAAAACGAATCCCGCCAAAGAATGAGAAGGCATCGGGAAGCTTAATTTCCTGATACCGTTCCAAAAGGAAATAGGTGATCAGGCCAACTAAGATACCGCCTAAAACCCCCATTTCAAGTGATTGAATACCAAGAACCATTGACTGTCCCGCAGCTTGCATCTTTGCTGCGGAGACCAGCTTACTGCAACTGAAGCATAAAGTTGATGCCCAAGTTTAGGGAAATGTATCCAGCGAAAGCCGCGATAGTGCCAACACCTTTATTCCGCTTAGCTAAACCGAACGGAAGCGACATCGCAAACATTGCTGGTAGATAAGTGAACCCAAAACTGCCGACGGTGTTCATAAATGAAAAGACAATATTGACCCAATGAATCTGTAAAAATGGCAACCGATCCATCATTGATGGCGCGGTAAACGCACTCCCGAGTCCGACCAAGATTCCCATGGCGGACAGAGTTGCGATTGGGAACATAAACGACTTACCCAAGTTCTGCATAAACGCATAAAATCTGGTCTTTCGGCTTTCTTTCGCCGCTGCGTTGTCCATAATTGATGCTCCTCTCAGAAAATTAGCTCAAATATGTAAAATGCCCAACGACTACAGCATCTATATCAATGATATGTGCTGTGATCGTCGGGTATTGCCTACTCAAAGTTACAAGCCCTTATTCAGTTATATGAACGATATGAATCAAAAGGTAAAGTCTATCGGAATCAGTAAACTTATAATCCAGCTTTTGAGCTAGATAGCTTACAACCTGATCTAGGCAATTCCCCGCGCGCGGATGCCCGCGCTTTAATGCCTCAAGTAATGCTGAATCATCAGGCGACGTAGTGGTCACGTGTTTTGACCCACTGCGTAGTATCAGATAATGTAAGTGAGTCATCAAACGATTAACTGCAATACTATCGTCTGAAAACTTACGTCCGAACGCCGCTTCAATGATGTTGTTCACGTCGGTCGTGATCTCCAAAAAAACTGGCAAAAGTATCAACCGAACTTTTCGAATTCTGAATCTCATGTTCGACCAAATGAATGGTGATAAAACCTGCTTCATCATCAGAGATAGGTTCACCGGAAAGCTGCTGAATCATCTCCTGCGCCTGTTTTCCAACCGCAAATTCTTTGGAGAAAAAGCGTTTCAAATCGTAAAGCATTGGATTGGCAAGATTCAACCCCATCTTAACCCGCTCGACCGCGAAATAGATGTGATCAGTTAGGGGAATCAACAAATGTTCATCAAAATCGGCATCTATCTGGCTTTGAGCCAGATGAATGATTTTCTCTGTGAGTTCAAAATATTCACGCGGGATCTTTTCAGATAACTCTTTAAACTGTCCGATCCATTGCTCGTCATCAGATGGCACGGCGGAAAAAACACGATCAGTTTTCTGAAGCTCATAGTGATTGCCAGCGTGTGCTTTAAACCCTATCCCACGACCCCAAATAATCTTCTGTTGATCTTGCCCATCTTCAACGAGTATGACATTGTTATTCAGTACTTGTGAAATTAGCAAGATATTCACCTTGTTTATCTTGACGACGAGTTTCTTAGTTAGCCACCCTCTCGGATTTTGTAAACGTTTACGGTTGTATGATAGCATCTTTACCTTCTTTGTCAAAATAATTTCAACTGAGCTCTCCGTCCGCGTCCCATATAATCCAATCGTCTCGTTATTTTATTTTTGTGTGGTCTCAAAAGGCGCGTTCCTCTACTTGCGGAAAAACAAATCCAAAAGAAAAAGGTGGTCCTTATTTCCTTATGTTATTCATTAGAGAAAATAAGTTTTGAATTTGGCCAGAGCCTCCTGTTGTCAGCGCTTGCACATTCACAACACTCATGGTACACATTAATACTGGAGCTGGACGAAGTAGCTCGAATCACATTTGTTCTCGGCTTTTTAGGCACCTTGGCTGTGAGGGATAAAATGACAAAAGCATATAACCAACCGTGGTATCAAAAAAAGATCATTATTATACCGATTGCTTTTGTGGCAGCCGGTATGATTCGTGGAATTATTGGCTACACTGATGACAATACAGGCTATAACAATCAACCGTTGAAAGAAAGTCAGACAGCTGGAACCCCTAAGGCCACCAAAGCAGAGATGTCACTTCATACTGGAATGACCAAATCTGAGGTTACAAAAGTATTGGGTAACCCGACAGATCATCAAGGAGATTATTGGGCTTACCCCTCTGTTAGTATTCGGTTTGACACCGAGGATAAAGTTGTCGCCGGTAATTTTGGTGGCCTGTTGAAAGAAAAGGTGACACGGTCGAGCTCTATAAAGCAAGCACAAATCAAGACCTCCGCAAAAGTGTTTGGGCAGCTGTCCGTACAGCATATTAGAGCTCTCAGAGAGATTTATCGTTCAAAAAAAGTCAATGATAATCAGACCATGTATGCTTTTAAAACACCAGAAGGAGACGCGCTGGTTCGATTAGACGATAGTGGTCACCAAACACAAGTGTTCTTGTGGAACGATGCCAAGCAAGAAATTGGTCAAAAAGTGTACTACGCTGGAGAAACAAAGCAATAGTTATATCGACAACACCGTTATTCTTAGTCTGACTGACGTATGTGTTTACCATAAATTCCAAAAGCTTTTCGGGTAATATGAATAATTCGCCCCACCAGAAAACACCCAAGCAACATATTCGCAGATTGCGAACGAATGCTTGGGTGCCTGTCTGAGAGAAACTAGTTCTTGTTCTCTTTCAAAATCGCTTCCGTCTTCTTCTGCAGGGCATCGAACGCGGTCTTACCAGCGGTGCCTTTGGTCAGTGTGCTGTCGACTGTGTCCATCAGGTCGTTGCGGTAGTCACCGTAGCCGGCGAAGACGGTCGAAGCAAACGCAGTGTCGGAGGCATCCACAGCCGCCTTAAAGGTCGGGTTGGCTTTCAGGTAGTTCTGGTAGGTCGCGGACTGCGTGGCGCTCTTGGTGATCGGCACGTAGCCGGACTTCTTGGCCCAGTATGCCGCGTTCTGCTTTTTCAGCAGGAACTTCTGGAAGGCCCAAGCGCCTTGCTGCTGAGCCTTGCTTGCGCCCTTGAACAGGACGTTGTCATTCCCGTTGAGCGGCTCAGCCACGGAATCGTTGGCAAAGCTTGGCACGGTCGCAGTACCCCACTTCATGCCCTTTGGCGCCTCAACGGAGCCGATAGAGCTCGAACTGCCGATGCCAAACACTGCCTTTTGCTGGCTGAATGGCACGGTAAAGTAGTAATCGGTGCCGGCGGTCTTGATGTAGCCGGCCTTGCGCAAGCTGAGGATCTTGTCAACTGCGGCCAGCGTGGTCGGCGCGTTAAGGTTCGCCTTGCCGTCTGCCGTGATCAGCTTATGGCCGGCCTGCATCGCCATGCCTTCCAGCTGCACGTCGTACGACTGGTCCATCGCCAGCGTTGCCAGACCGTCCTTCTTCAAGGCCGGGCCCATTTTTTTCAATGTCGTCCCAGGTTTTCGGCATGGTCAGGTTGTATTTCTTCATCAGGGTCTCGTTGTAAAACAGGACCTGCGTGGATTCGGAGTACGGCAGGCCGTAATACTTGCCCTTGTACTCGCCGGCCTTCAGGAAACTTGGGTAGACGTCGCTGAGCTGAGCGGCGGACAGCTTGTCGCTGCCGTGCAGCATCTGTGAATCCCACGGGATCAGGAAGTCGTTCTTAACGTAATCACCGATGTTGGTGGTCGGTGCCTGCGCCATGACCGGTAGGGTCTTGCTCTTGGCCGCAGCCATCAGCTTTTGTTGCAGGGCGTCATAACTGCCCTGGCTGGTCGCAACGACCTTGTACTTGCTTTGACTCTTGTTGAAATCATCAATGGTCTTCTGCTGGGCCTTGTTCCAAGACCCGGTCATGCGGTGCCAGTACGTGATTTTTACCGGCTCCGACTTGGACTGACTGCTGCTATTGCCGCAGCCCACCAATCCCACTGTCAAAAGTGCCCCAACTGCTAACGCGAGCACACGCTCATGCGTTTAGTCATGTTTAATTCCTCCAAATATGAAAAATGTGGTGTCTTGTCACTAGCCATTATGCCGACTTTTGACCGGAATTGAAAGGGATATGCTCAGATTCAGTGAATTTTTTCTAGGGTGTCGCCCCTTTTGGTGTGAGGCTTCAACTGAAAACGCCGCGCAAATCTTCCACCTAATTGCTGAAAGCGTCGCCATTTTGTGCGGGCGGGCTGCGCGGGCCAGTCCGTCAATAATGCCAGCGCCAAGAAATGCGAGTATGCTAGAGGAAAAGGGAGGCGCCTCATGCCAGAAACTTATGGATACATCAAAGCGGTTCGCGAAAAAGTTGGCCACATGCCGTTGATCCTCAACTGCGCGGCAGGCATCCTGCTCAACGACAAGCGCGAAGTCCTGCTCAACCATCGGACCGACAACGGGACTTGGAGCCTGCCGGGCGGGTACATGGAGTACGGCGAGACATACGCGCAAACACTGGTCTGCGAGTATAAGGAAGACAGCGGACTAGATGTCGCGATCGTGCGCCAGCTGCACTGCTTCGACCAAGGGGAGACAGTTTACCCGAACGGTGACGTCTGCCAGACCATCGCCATGCTGTACGAGGTCAAGCAGGTCGGCGGCAGTTTTGCTGAGGCCGACCCGAACGAAACCACAGAGATGAAGTACTGGCCGCTGGACGCTTTGCCCCCGCTGCTGAACCAGCAGAACGCGGACATGGTCGCGTACGCCGCCAAGCATTGCTGATGAGACGCGAAAGCACCGCTCGAAAAAAAATTCGAGCGGTGCTTTCGTTTCCCATCGACTGCAATACCAACTGACCGCATTGCACTCGGCAAGAATTAGGCTAAATAAGACTGGTTGGTCATTGTGACTAGGTTCTGCAGGAGGAATCCGTCGATCATCCGCTCGCATTCCGTCTGGTCACGCAGCTGCATTTGAGTCGCCGCATCAATCATTGGCTGCTCGTTTGCTTCCGCCATGTCTTTCGCTCCCTTTCTCAGGGTCTACTGGCCTTTTTTTAGGTATTCCAAACATCTTGGTACAATGCCACCATAACACAACACCCGGGAAATAATCGGCCTGCTGCACAGTTTTACATGAGCTGCCCGATGCCGTAGTGAATGATCATGGTGATGATGCCGACGATCACATTGCGATCATCGCGTTTTTGACCAGCCCGTTGCCCAGCTTGGCGGACAGATACCCGGTCAAAGACACCGACAGGATGACCGCCAGAATGGTCGCCGGCCACTGCCACGCCACCGGTGCCACAGTCATGGCAAACAGGGGGAAAATGCCACCCGACGCCGCAGACACCAGGGACGCAAACGCGGCGTACCACGGTTCATGTAGTGATCCTTCTTCAGGCCATACTTCACCCGGATCACGGTGCCCAGTGCGTCCTCGTGCAGCAGCTGATCCGCGATTTTACCCGCCGTTTCGGCGGTGACACCACGCGCCACGTAGTAATCCGTGACCGCCTGCTTTTCACCGGCGAGATCGGTCTCGAGCAGCCGTGACTCCGCCGCCACGACAGCCTTTTCCGTGTCCTTTTGCGACGACACAGAGGCGTACTCACCGGACGCCATGGAAAAGGCACAGGCCAGCAGGTCGGACAGCCCCGCGATGAAAATCGTGAACTGGTTGGTGGTCGCGGCCGCCACGGAAAACAGCACACCGACGACAGTCAAAATGCCGTCATTAGCACCCAGGACCCCGGCTCGCAAGGTGTTGGCGCGCTCGGCCATGGTTTGTTTTTCTTTAGTTTTTGATTGATGCATAGTTTTCATCATCGTTGACCGCTTCCTTTAATGCGCAAACAGTGTGCCGATCCAATAAGTCACGGCCATGGTTAAGATCCCTGACACCACGTTGCGCAGCGCGGCCTTCCAGCGGTTGGCATTGCCCAGTGCCGCGGCGATGTAGCCGGTGATCGTCAGCGCGATCACGACTGCCACCACCGTGGCCCACAGCTTGATGGCCGCAGGGAACAAGGTGATCGCCACCAGCGGCAGGATTGACCCTGTCGGAAAGGCAATCATCGAGGACACCGCCGCCGCCACGGCACTGGTGGTCTCGCCGGAGTCGAACCCGTACCGTTCACGCACGGCCACGTTCAACGGGTCGCGGCTCAACATTTCACCGGTGGCCTGTTTTGCCAGCTCGCCGGAAATGCCTGTCTTCATATACTTGTGCTGGATGAAATCAAACTCACCCTGATAGTCGTCGTCAAGTGCCCGACTTTCTTCAGTGATCGCACGCTTTTGCCCGTCACGCTCGGCGTTTACGGAGACGTATTCCCCCATTGCCATGGACACGGTGCCGGCAAGCATGCCGGACAGCCCGGAAATGAGGATCGCGTAATTGTTGGCCGTCGCACCGGCCACGCCGATGACGATTCCCGCCACCGACACGATGCCGTCGTTGGCGCCCATCACGCTGGCGCGCAGCACGTTGACCTTTTCTGATAACTTCATGGTTCCACCCCACAATTTGTAACCATTCTAATATGTACATCAACCAGTCTAAGTCTCGACTTCTTCATTGTAAAGCAAGAAAACCGTTTCGTTTTGGTGTTCCTAAACAAATTAAGGTTCGGCTTTTCAGAGAATTGCCGCCCATCCCAGTCAATATGCGTTTTGTGCCCATATATAGGCATTGTCCCCTACATTTTCAATTTTTTTCATTTACCGAATATTCTCGTTCACCACTGGATGAAAAGCTTTTACTGTCTTTTTGTTAGGGATTAAAAACTAACCAAAACGCTTAGAATCCCCGGTATTATGGGCATATCTCGCATATCTGCATACGTGCTTAAAAAGTTTTTATTAGGTTAGGCTAACAAATTACTTTACACGGAAAACTTCAGGGGTATACTGAGGGTGATTTCAGAAAGGATTGGGGATAGTGAAAGAAACAGAACAGCAACCCAAAAAGCGCAAGCTCATTGAGTACGCCAATGGACCATCGCTTGAGGAGATCAACGGCACCGTCGAAGTGCCAAAAGGCAAAGGATTCTGGCGTACATTACTGGCCTATTCAGGTCCCGGGGCTCTGGTTGCCGTCGGTTACATGGATCCAGGTAACTGGTCAACCAGTATCACCGGGGGGCAAAACTTCGGCTACCTCCTGATGTCCATCATCCTAATTTCAAGTTTAATCGCGATGTTACTTCAAAATATGGCGGCTAAACTTGGCATTGTGACGCAAATGGACTTGGCTCAGGCGATTCGGGCCCGGACAAGCAAGGCGCTCGGTATTGTCCTATGGATCATGACCGAGCTGGCCATCATGGCGACTGATATTGCGGAAGTTATTGGGGCGGCCATTGCGCTGTACCTGATGTTCGGCATTCCACTGGTCATTGATGTCTTCATTACTGTATTTGATGTGCTGCTATTATTGCTCTTGACCAAAATCGGCTTCCGGAAAATCGAAGCGATTGTTGTCGCCTTGATTCTCGTCATCCTGTTCGTCTTCGCCTATCAGGTCGCGCTGAGTCGGCCCGACTGGCTCGCGGCGATGAAGGGGTTGGTGCCGTCGATCGGCACAGTGGCTTCGCACCCGACGGTCAACGGCATGACGCCGCTGTCCGGGGCGCTGGGCATCATTGGGGCAACGGTCATGCCCCACAACCTCTACCTACACTCCGCGATTTCGCAGACGCGCAAGATCGACCACGATGACGAAGAGCAGGTCGCACAATCCGTACGCTTCAGTCAGTGGGATTCGAACATTCAGCTGTCCGTCGCCTTCGTTGTGAACTCTCTACTCCTAATCATGGGGGTCGCGGTCTTCAAGAGTGGCGCCGTCAAGGATCCGTCCTTCTTCGGCCTGTACAAGGCGCTATCTGACACCTCGGTCCTGTCCAACGGCATTTTGATCGCCGTTGCCAAGTCTGGCATTCTTTCCACACTGTTTGCGGTCGCGCTGCTGGCTTCCGGCCAGAACTCGACCATTACCGGCACCTTGTCCGGGCAGGTCATCATGGAAGGCTTCGTCCACATGAAGATGCCGCTATGGGCCCGGCGCCTGGTCACCCGGCTGATTTCCGTCATTCCTGTGCTGGTTTGCGTGTGGATGACGCGCAATCTGCCGCCGGTGGCCGAACACGAGGCCCTGAATAATTTAATGAACGATTCTCAGGTCTTCCTTGCGTTTGCACTGCCGTTTTCCATGCTGCCTCTGCTGCTCATGGTGGATTCCAAGGCCGAAATGGTTCTCGCTTTAAGAACCGGCTCTGGGTCAAGATCTGTGGCTGGGTCTCGGTCATTGGATTGACCTTCCTGAACATGCTCAACCTGCCCGACGCGTTCGCCGATTTTGTCAGCCCAAGTATGGCCAATGAAGCGCACATGGCGGCTTACGTTGCCATCGTACTGATCCTGCTGCTGCTGGCTTGGTGCATGTACGACATGTACAAAGGCAACCAGGCGCTGATCGCGTCCGGGATTTCGCGCGATGACCTGCTGGCGGCCGGCAAGTCCGCTGACGAAATGGTCAAGCAGGAACGCGCCGAAGAAACTGCTGAAGATAAGAGCAAAAAGGAGGATAATCGCTGATGGCACAAGATGACTATCAAAAAATCCTCGTCGGCGTTGATGACTCCGAGGATGCCCTGGCCGCGTTTCAGTACGCGATTCACCGCGCCCGCGTCGATGGCGCCAGCCTCGTGATCACCACGATCATGGAAAGCGACGAAATGAATGTGTACGAAGCCTTGTCGAAGGACTACGTGCACGGCGAGCGCAAGGACCTCGAACAGCACCTGTCCGAATACGTTCAGCTCGCCGAAAAGGCCGGCATCAAGGACGTCCGCGCCGTGATTGGCGAAGGCGATGCCGGGGAAACCATCGTCAAAACACTCATCCCCAAGTACAAGCCGGACCTGCTGGTGATCGGCGCAGCGGCCAAGAAAGGCCTCGCCCGGCACTTCGGCTCGCAGGCCGCTTACATGGCGAAGTACGCGCCATGCTCCGTGCTGGTCGTGCGAGAGTAACTTAAACATTGCCCGGGAAATTAACGGGCTTTGTTTTTGGCGGATATATGCAACATAAAACATATAACAAGTTAGGATGTCGCTGATGAACTACTGGCTCCTCACGCTGACTTTTCTCAGTGTAAACTTAGACTTCTTTTTCATGCTGCTGTTCCTGCTGAAACGCTACTCGCGCGGCGCAGTGATCCTGGGCTACGTGCTCGGCGTCACCGTGCTGATGACCCTGAGCTTTGCGATCGGCAAAACGCTGGCGCTGCTGGTGCCCGAATGGACGCTGGGGGTCCTCGGTGTTCTGCCGCTGTACATGGCGCTGCGCCAGGACAACGATTCGGATCAGCCGCGCACGCAAACCTCGGCGGTCGCCTCGGTATTTTTGACCTACCTGTCCGTCTGCGCCGGCTGTAACCTGTCGATCTTCCTGCCGGTCCTGGCTGGCGAGACGCTGGCCCACTTCGGTGTCACACTGGTGTATATCGCACTTCTAGCCGTCGCGGTCGTCCTGGTCATCAACCTGATCGGCCGCCTGCCGCAGGTGGCGGCGATGATGAAGGCCCATGGCGAAACGCTGATGCGCGTGTGTTACGCAGCCGTAGGGCTCTGGGTCTTTTGGGACAGCGGTTTGATCTCCCACTTGCTTGCCCTAGTCTAGGAGATGGCCGAAAATGAATGCGCAACAATTGGCGGAAGCGGTGAAGATCTTTAAGGTCCTCAGCAATGACACTCGCGTCCGCATCCTATATTTTCTCAAAAACCACGAGGCCGACGTCACCACCATCACCGCCGGCTTGAACATCGATCAGCCGCAGGTCTCTCACCAGCTGGCGATGCTGTATCGGTACCGGCTGGTCTCGCGCCGCCGGGTCGGCCGCCACGTGTATTACGTGCTGGACGAGCCACACGTGCTGACGGTGGTCGACGCGATGCTGGCGCATGTTTCACATGAAACCGCCGGCCAGCCCGTTAAACTATAAACCAAATTGAGACCGCGTCATTCCCTCTGCCTGAGGGGGTGACGCGGCCTATTTTGGTTGCGCAAATTCGCCCCACCTGATATGCTTAGGTTGAGAAAAGTTTAGCCACGCCTAAAAATAAGGAGGGGTTCCATGCTGCAACTCACGGACCTCACCGTTGCTTACGATGCCACACCAGTGTTCACTGATGCGACCGTCACCTTCGACGCGGGCAAAATCACTGGCATCATCGGTCCCAATGGTGCAGGAAAATCAACGCTGATCAAGGCCGCGCTCGGCCTGATCAAAAAGCAACACGGCACGGCCACGTTCAACGACCGTCCGCTGAGCGTCTTCAAGCGCCGCATCGCGTATGTCGAGCAGCGCAAGGACTTAGACCTGACGTTTCCCATTAGCGCCTTCGACGTTGTGCTGACCGGCACCTACGCGCGCCTCGGCCTGTTCAACCATCCCGGCCGCGAGGAAAAGGTCCAGGCCAAGACCGCCCTTGAACAAGTTGAGCTGAGTGCGTTCGGCCAGCGCCAAATCGGCAACCTGTCCGGCGGCCAGCTCCAGCGCGTGTTCGTCGCCCGCGCGATCGTGCAGGACGCGACCTTATCATCCTTGACGAGCCGTTTGTCGGCATCGACCTGCAAAGCGAAACCACCATCATGGCGATTTTGAAGCAGTGGCGCGACGCCGGCAAAACCATCATCATCGTGCACCACGACTTGAACAAGGTCTTCCAGTACTTCGACGACCTGGTCGTGATGAACCACGGCATCATCGACTACGGGCCAGTAGCCGAGGTGTACACCGCGGCAAACATCACGCGCGCCTTTTCCCCAGACCTGTCGGCGGTCCTGTTTGACCGTCAGGAGGTGGCGCAATGACGACCATTACCGAATTCATCACGGCACTGGGCCGCTACGGCTTCCTCCAAAGTGCGTTGCTGGCCGCCATCATGGTCGGCATCATGTCCGGGATCATCGGGGCGTTCATCATCCTACGCGGGATGTCGCTGATGGGTGACGCCATCTCTCACGCGGTACTGCCAGGGGTCGCCATCGCCTACATGCTTGGCATCAACCTGCTGATTGGGGCGTCGGTGTTCGGCATCATCGCGGCGCTGCTCATCGGCTTCGTTTCGACCCACAGCAAGCTCAAAACCGACACGTCGATTGGGATCGTCTTTTCCGCGTTTTACGCGTTGGGCTTCATCCTGATCGCCGCGGCCGGCAGCGCGGTGAACCTGAACCACATTTTGTTCGGTAACATCCTCGCCGTATCGGACGGCGACATCATGACCACTGCCATCGTGCTCGGCATTGTGCTGCTGTTTGTGGTGACCTTTTACAAGGAGTTGCAGATCACCTCGTTTGACCCGGTATTCGCGCAGACATACGGCCTCAAGGTCCAGATCATCCATTACAGCCTGATGCTGGTGCTGACGCTTGTCACCGTGTCGGCTCTGCAAACCGTCGGCATCATCTTGGTGGTCGCGATGCTGATCACACCGGCCGCCACCGCGTTTCTCTGGACGAACCGGCTGCCGGTGATGCTGGGGCTGTCCGCCGCAATCGGCGCCGTCTCCGCCACCGTCGGCCTCTACCTCAGCTACACCTTCAACTGGGCGTCTGGCCCGGCGATCGTGCTGGCCGACGAGGAGGTGCTGTAAATGCGTCGCTTCTGGCTCACGCTGCTCAGCGTCACCGTCATGATCGCTGGCGTTGCCTTATTTCTGACCACCCGCACCGACCGGCCGCATGCCGAGTCGCCAACTGGTAAGTTGCGCGTGGTCACCACCAACTCGATCCTTGAGGACATGGTGCAGCAGGTCGGCAAGGATAAGGTTGGGGTCTATTCGATCGTCGCGCGCGGCACCGACCCTCACGAATACGAACCGCGGCCTGCCGACATCGCCGCATCCGCCGAAGCCGATGTGCTGTTCCACAACGGCCTGAATCTGGAAACCGGCGGCAGCGGCTGGTTCACCAAGCTGGTCGACACCTCAGGCAAGCACTTCGGCCAGGACGTCTTCGCCGCCAGCGCCGGCGTGCGGCCGCGCCACCTGACAACCAATCCTGAAGAGCAAGATCCCCATGCCTGGCTGGACCTGGTGAACGGCATCCAGTACGTGCGGACCATCACCGACATTTTGGCTGAAAAGGATCCGCAAAACGCAGCGTTTTACCAGCAAAATGCGGCTGCCTACACCAACAAGCTCGCGGCCTTGCACGAAGACGCTAAGGCGCAGTTCCAGGACCTGCCGGAAGACCGCCGCGTCCTGATCACTTCGGAAGGCGCGTTTAAGTACTTCGGCGCCGCCTACGACCTGACGCCGGCCTACATTTGGGAGCTGAACTCTGAATCCCAGGGGTCGCCGGAACAGATGAAGGCCGTGCTGGTCAAGATCGAAAAAAGTAACGTCCGCAGCCTGTTCGTGGAAACCTCCGTGTCCCCCAAGTCCATGACCAAAATTGCCCAAGACACCGGCCTGCCGATCCACGCCCAGCTGTTCACCGACTCCCTGGCCAAAACCGGCACGAACGGTGACACGTACTACGACATGATGAAGTGGAACCTGGAAAAGATCCACGAAGGCCTGAGCAAGGCGTAACGCAAAAGAGGCCGCGCCGGCCCCTTTTTTTGGTACATTCAATTACTACTTCTGATCATCTTCCTTGGCAGCAAACACGCTGGGATTGATGCGCGAGTCAAGCCCATCATCCTGGGTGAAGCCGTTACGTGAAACTGGCAGCGGCTTGGACGGCAACAGCGCCAAGATGATCATCGACAGCAGGGCCGCCCATTCCACCAAACTCTGCGCGGTCGATCCGCTCTTCAGTAGCTGCGCGCCGCTGTACACAATGATCTGGATGGGAAAAATCCACCACGGGATCCCGCCGTCACGGTAGCGCCGAACCGTCAGGCCAATGCCTGGCAGCAGTACCGCCACGTAGAACACGACCACCAGCACCAGAAAAATCACCAGGCCCGCCCCGAGGCTGGCAAACAGCTTCTTGGGATCAATCCCGCTGGAACTGCCAACGATGGCACCGACCACCGCGCCGAGGAACGCAATCATCACAATGATGGATAAGATGGTCTGAAACAGCGTGATCCACCAGTATTCACTCCGGCTGGACCGCCCCTTGAAGTTCACATAATTACCAAAAAACGCCTTGATCGATGTGAAGCCGGTCGCCCGATAGTACCGATTGTGCGCCGCGGCTTGCTCGGCTTGATTGGATTTAATTGCCATTTTCCTTACCCCCTTGTCTGATGGTGACGGGTGAATCATAGCACGGGCGATTACCCATCACAATATAATTAATATCATTAACCAATATTCGTCCACTGTTATACCGATTTCACAGTTTTGATTCGGACTCATGTGCGGCCTGACCTAGCCATCACCGAGCATTGCCCATCTTACCGAGTAGTCAAGTTGGCACTAAAAGGCGCGGCGAGCCTGACCTGAAACCATCAAAAAGCGGCCCGCCCCTTCACGAGGCAAGCCGCTATTCGTGCTACTGCAATTCCTTTTGCCGCGGGGCCACGACCACGTTCGCCCCCATCGACATCAACCCATTAAACGTCTCTTCGCAGTCGGTCAGGTCAAAACCCTGCTTGCCTGTCGGCTCCGGAAATCTCACGGTGGTGATCGGTGCCACTTCATTCAGGTACTCCAGCGCGGCCGGGGTGTCGGTTTTCAACCCGTCGTCCCACCAAAACAACACCGGGTTCTTGCTGACCATCAGACTGACCTTGAACTCCATGTGACTCGTCCCCTTCCCATTGATGAAAACGCTTTATCCACATCTAGGATAACGCATGTTAGGGATAAAATGCGAATCATATGCTCAGGGTGTCGCCGTTTTTTTAGCTCGCGACGGCCTCGGCCCCGCTCAGCCAGCCGTCCTGCATGTTGTATAGGTGGTCGGCAAACGGCATCAGTCGCGTGTCGTGGGTCACGACCACCACCGCCTTGTTGTGCTTGACAGCTAAGTCCTTGAGCAGCGCGCCGACGACTTCGACGCGGGCACTGTCAAGTGCCGCGGTCGGTTCATCGGCCAAAATGATCGCCGGGTCTGGATACAGCGCCCGCGCGATGGCGACGCGCTGCTGCTGGCCGCCGGAAAGCTCCCCAGGGTACTTGTGCACCAGGTTCTGAATGTCTAGTGTCGCCAGCACGTCGTCAAGTTGCGACTTCGACAGGTTGCCGGTCGGTTTGACCTTGTCGACCAGCTTGAACTGATCGGCAACGGTCAGGTACGGCAGCAGGTGGTACGCCTGCAAGACAAAGCCGATGGCATCCAGGCGCAAGGCGTCGCGCTGCTTTTTTGAGCGCTCGGTGTACTTGATGCCGTTCACCTCAACGCTGCCACTGGTTGGCGTCAGCAGACCACCGGCGATGGTCAGAAAGGTGCTTTTCCCCGATCCGGACGGCCCCATGATGAGACTCAGCGACCCGGCGTCCGCCTCAAAACTGACGTCATGCAGCGCCTCGACCCGGGCGGTGCCGGTGCCAAATACTTGGCTCACGTGTGAGACTGAAAATGAATTTTTCATGTCGCTCAACCTCCAATAACGGAAACGGGATCAACGCTCAGCACCGATTTGATTGGGATCAGACTCCCCAGCAGCGCCATGACCAGCAGGCCCAGGCCCACTTCAGCCAGCGCGGGAATGTCGAAGGCCATCGGCACGGCGCTCGGCATCACAGCGGCCGTCGCGATGGTCAGCACCGTCGCGAGCACCAAGCCGGAAAGCACCAGCAGGAGCGACTGCGACACCGTCGCTGAGACCAGCACCTTGCTTGGAATTCCCTGCGCGCGCATCACCGCGTAATTTGGCAGCTTCTGCATCGTCAGGATGTACAGGAACACGGCGATGATGATCAGCGAGATGACCATCAAAAACCCGATCATCAGGATGAAGGTCGCGTTTTGCGCGGAGTACCCAGGCAGCTTGTTAATGACCTGCTGCTTGGTGTAAGTCTTCACGCCCGAAGCCGTATTTTTATAGTTCTTGCTTTGCGAAATCACCGCCGAGCCCACCGGCCCCGCGACGATGCCGCGCAGTGCAGACCAGCTGCTCAGCCGCCCGTAAACCACCGGCGCGATGTTCAGCTTGGCCTTATCGGTGAACCCAACGATGGTGAACTTATCCTTGTAGTCGTTCAGCTGAAGCTTGTCGCCCAGCTTGTAACCGGCGTTCTTGAACGCGGTGTCGACCACGACCTCGTTGCCTTTTTGCACATTGCGGCCGGCCGTCAGCTTAAGATTTTTGTAGATGAATTGGCTTGGCTTCAGCCCCAGGAACACGGCGGACTGCTGCTTTTGCCCTTTGGCCTTGGCGACAACGCTGGTTTCGCCCAGCAGCGCCTCCTTTTTCGACAACTTACCGACCTGCTTTTGGGTCAGGAACGACTGACGCATGTCGGTATTCGCATCAGCGTTCAGCACGATGCGCTGCGCCTGCCAGCCATTGATGCGTCGGTGTTCTGCTGCGCGAGGCCGAGCGCCAGGCTGGTCAGAATGAAGATCAGGTAGCCGATCAGCACAATCATGAAAATGATCAGCCCCGAGCGCAGTTTTTCCTTCTTAATTTCTTTCAGTGCTAAAAACATGACCTCATTCTCCTTCACTGCCGCGCGTCAAGGCGATGCGCAGCTGCGCGATTCGGGCCTCGGCGGTGTCCGGCGCTAACATAATGTCCTTCACGGTTTGGTGATACAGCACGGTGAACGCCCACTGCTTGGCGTCGCCACCGGGAATCAGCCGCGTTGGCGTCTCGCCCAGGTAGCCTTCGTTGTAGCGAAAATGCTGCTGGATCAGGTCGCGGTACTCGCACTGGCTAGTGGTTTCAATAAACTGGCGCAGCGCGGCGATGTACTCGTCGACGTTGCCGGCGGTCGGCCGCTTGGGCATCCCCTGGTGAATCTCGCGCATGGCGATGCCGAACAGGTACCGGTACGCATCGGTCAGGTCGGTAAAGTACTTGTAAAACGCGCCGCGCGCAATGCCGGCGTCTTTTAGATCCGCGCCACCTGGGCGTCGGCCAGCGAGTAATGGGAAAATTCATTCAGCAGCGCCTGGCGGATGCGTGCCTGTTTTTCTTCGTCCAAATGTTCAAAAGTGGGTAATACCAAGGCTAGTCCTCGCTTTCTGCGGTGGTGACGCGTGTCACCACATGCCGATGTTGATTAGTATACGCGTCGGTGACACCGTGTCAACTTTTTTTTGTCTTAATTATTTTCAGAAAGCTTTTTGAAAAGTGAGTTGACACTCACTTTTTAGTCGGGTATAGTGATCGCCGTTGAGTGAGTCATCACTCACCAAGGAGACGATACGAATGACAACTAGATTAATTGATTTGAAGCACCTGCAAAAGAAGTTCAGCAAGCAAACCGTGCTGGCGGACGTCTCGCTGCACGTGGACGCAGGCCAGATCCTCGGGCTCATTGGCCCCAGCGGCGCCGGCAAGTCCACGACGATCAAAACTGCGCTGGGCATGGAAGTCGCAGACGGCGGCGAGGCCCTCGTGCTCGCCACGCACATGCCCAACCGCGCGCTGTTGGGTCAAATCGGGTACATGGCACAGGACGATTCGCTGTATGACGCCCTCACCGGCGAGGAGAACCTGCGCTTTTTCGGCCGCATGAAAGGCGTTAAAAAGGATGCGCTGACGGCAGACATTGCACATGTCGCCGACGTCGTGGACCTCACGCCCGACCTCAAAAAGCGCGTTTCCGGCTACTCCGGCGGCATGCGGCGCCAGCTTTCACTCGCCATTGCCCTGCTCGGTGACCCCGAGCTGCTGGTGCTGGACGAGCCGACTGTCGGCATTGATCCGGCGCTGCGGCGCAAGATCTGGCACGAGCTGCATCAACTGCGCGACGCCGGCCGCGGCGTCCTGATCACCACCCACGTGATGGATGAGGCCGAGCTCACCGATGAGGTCGCCCTGCTGCTCGACGGCAAGGTCATGGCCTACGATGCGCCGGCCAAGCTCGAGGCACAGTACCAGGTCAAGACGATCGAAGAAGTCTTCTTAAAAGCGGAAGGGGTGGCTTAATATGCGCGCACTTTATATTGCCCGCCGCGTGGTGACTGAGCTCATTCGCGACAAGCGCACCTTGGCGCTGATGTTTGTAGCGCCGGTGCTGATCATGTTTTTGATGAAACTGATTTTTACTCAGAGTTCGACCACCAGCGTCAAAGTCGCCACCGTCGGGCTGAACGACAATGTCCGTACCACGCTGAATGACGTCAAACACGTGGGGGTAATCAATAAGGCCAGCAATGCCAGCGCGCAACATGCACTGAAGAATCAAAAGGTCGACGCCGTGATTCACGAAACCAGCGCCAGCCATTACACCATCACCTACGCCAACACCGATGCCACCAAGACCAGCCTGGTCAAGGCCGGCTTCAACGCGGCGCTGACGCAAAATGGCATGAAGACGCTGAAGCAAACGACCGTCAAGCTGAGCAAAACCGTCAGCCAAATGGCGACCACCATCGCCAAGCTTTCCCCGCAGGCGGCCGCGGCCATGAAGCAGCCCAAAGCCAAGCGCAACAGCGCACCAAGATCACCAACCATTACAACTACGGCGACAAGAACACCGGCTTTTTTGACAAAATCGTGCCGATCCTGATGGGCTTTTTCGTGTTCTTCTTCGTGTTCCTGATTTCCGGCATGGCGCTGCTCAAGGAGCGCACGACTGGCACGCTGGACCGCCTGCTGGCCACCCCGGTGCGCCGCGGTGAGATCGTGCTGGGCTACATGATCAGCTATGGCATCCTGGCCATGATTCAAACCGTCATCATCGTGCTGACCACAGTTGGCTTCATGGGCGTTGAAATCACCGGGACGCTGGGTGCGGTCATGGTCATCAACTTCCTGCTTGCCCTCGTCGCGCTGGCGTTCGGTATCCTGATGTCGACGCTGGCGGAATCCGAATTCCAGATGATGCAGTTTATCCCCATCATCGTCATCCCCCAAGTCTTTTTCTCCGGCATCGTTCCGCTGGATTCCCTGGCGAGCTGGGTCAAAGACATCTCCTACGTGCTGCCGCTGACTTACGCCGGCCACGCGATGACGCAGATCATCATGTACGGCACCAAGCTCACGAGCCTGGGGCTGGACATCGGCGTGCTTCTGCTTTTCCTGCTGGTCCTGACCGGCCTGAACGTCCGCGGCATGCGGCGGTATCGCAAGGTGTGATAAACTGATTGCAGCAATAAGGAGGTCGCCATGCAAGTCAATTCAGTCGAGACATTATTGGCCAACAGCCTGGCACAGTCAGACTTGTCGGAAAAACAGCAGAACGTGCTGAAGGCCTGCCTGAAGCTTTTTTCCGAGCAAGGCTACGATCGCACCACGACCGCCGACATCGCGAACCTGGCGGGCGTTTCGGAAGGCACTGTGTACAAGCATTTTAAAAATAAACGCGAGATCCTCGACGCCTTGCTTGAGCCGCTGAAAGCCAGCGTGCTCCCCGCCGTCGCCGATGAATTTGTCGCCGAAACAGCCAAGCAGCACTTCGACTCGCTGGAAGCCGCGCTGCGGTTTCTCGTCAGTGACCGCATGCGCTTTGTCCTGGACAACCGGTTGATCATACGCGTCTTTCTGCAAGAAGTCCTGGTCAACACCGACCTGTTCGACAGTGCCCTGGCAATGGCCAAGCAACGCTTTGTCCCGGCCGTCATGCCCATGCTGGTCAAATTCAGTCAGCCCCAGCACCCCCTCACCCTCGAGGCATTTCGGCCGATATTCGGTCTGATGCTGACGTACCTATTACCCGTCATCCTGAAGCCTGAGCTGCAACTCGACGTGGATCAGGCCACCGCCAAGATTCTCACCAACGTCATGCCGGCCCTATCCTAGAAATCAAAAACAAAGAACCACCGCACGCCCTTCTTCAATCCAAAGAGCGTGCGGTGGCTTTATTAACGCAATGGGCAAATTCAACAGCCAGTCAACATTGCTGGTGACCCTTCAATCTGCAGTTGTTCCACGTGAAACCGGTAAATCTAACTCTAGCTCAGCTGGTCAAACCGGGCTACCTTTGACCGTAGTACGCGTTCTTGCCGTGCTTGCGATAGTAGTGCTTATCCAGCAGGTACTGCGGCACGTGATTGTCCTTAGCGCTCAGCGTCATGGCCTGATAATCGATCTGGCTGACGACCTCGAGCACCTTGGCGTTATACACGGCCTTGGCCGGTGTCGCCCCCCATGTGAACGGCCCGTGCTGACTGACCAGCACTGCCGGCACCGCGTCGTGATCCAGGTGCCGGTCGGCGAAGGTTTTGACGATCACCTCGCCGGTTTCCTTTTCATAGGCGCGTTCGATTTGCGCCTTAGACAGCGGCTCTGACACCGGCACATCCCCGTAAAATGTATCAGCCGCAGTGGTGTTGAGGGCCGGGACATCCATGTTCGCACTGGCGAAGGTGACGGCGTACGGTGAGTGCGTGTGCACGATCCCGCCAATGTCCGGAAACGCGTTGTAAAGGACCACATGCGTTGGCGTGTCGCTGGACGGCCGCAGCTTGCCTTCAACCACCTCACCCTTCAGGTTGACGACGACCATGTCGCTGGGCTGCAGCGTTTCGTACGGCACCCCGGATGGCTTGATCACAAACAGACCGGCGTCACGGTCGATCCCGGAGACATTGCCCCAGGTGAACGTGACCAGGTCCAGCTTGGGCAGCTGCATATTGGCCTCGTAGACTTCCTCTTTGAGTTTTTCTAGCATGCCGGCCTCCTACTCAATCACGATTGCCTTCACACCAAACAGCGTCGCCAGGTCCTTAATCTGGGTGGTGTTGATGCTGAAGGACAAAACCGTGTGGTGACCGCCGCCATTTTGAATCCAGGCGGTGGCGCCTTCCTTCAGCCACCTTTGGCGTCCACAGCTGACTGGCAACGCAGATGCGGCAGCGGCTTTTCGGCCAGGGCTGCGTTCACCGGGTAACCGATGAACTTGAAGCCATCGCGGAAGTCCGCCAGGGTCACGTCAACTGCGTCGCCGGCGGAGCCGTTAAAGACTAAGCGGGCCGGATCGGCCTTGCCGCCGATGTCCAGCGGGTGCACTTCGATCCGCGGTTTGTCGGAGGCGATGGAAGGATCAACTTCCAGCATGTGTGAGCCCAAAATGGCCTCATGCCCTGGACGCAGATCCAGCGTGTAGTCCTCCATGAAGGACGTCTTCTGGTTATGGGCGAGGACCTTCAAAATGTGGCTGAGCGCGGACGTCTTCCAATCCCCTTCGGCGCCGAACCCGTAACCTTCCGCCATCAGCAGTTGCGCCGCCAATCCAGGCAGCTGCTCGAGCCCGTGCAGGTCTTCAAAGTTGGTCGTGAAGCAGTTGTAGCCGCGGTCATCCAGAAACTTTTTAATCCCCAGGTATTCGCGGAGCTGATAGCGCACCGCGTGGTCATACTTGGCCGCATCATTATCGCCGCGTACACCGTGTACTTGGCGGTCAGATCTTCGTACGCCTGATCGATGTCGGCTTCACTCACGGCATCGATCACCTCAACGACATCGTGCAGTGCGTAGTAGTCGACGATCCAGCCAAACTTGATTTGGGCCTCGACCCGGTCGCCATCTGTCACCGCAACGTTGCGCATGTTATCACCGAACCGCGCCACTTTGGTCTGAAAACTCTCGGCGTAAGCCACGGCAACGTCTTCCCAGTCAGCGATTTGCTGCTGGACTTCCGGCGTTGCCCAGTGGCCGTAAACAACCTTGTTGTGAATGCCGAGCCGCGCGTTGATGTAGCCGTACTCGCGGTCGCCGTGCGCACTCTGGTTCAGGTTCATGTAGTCAAAATCGATCGTTTCGTAAGGGATATCATTGCGGAACTGCGTCGCCAGGTGCAGCAGTGGCTTTTGCAGAAGTTTGGTGCCGCGGATCCAGTTCTTCGCCGGTGAAAAAGTGTGCATCCAAGTGATGACGCCGGCTACCTGATCGCGATAGTTGGCCTGCTTCATGAAGGCCGTGATGCCATCGGCGGTGGTCAAAACGCCCTTGAACACGACGGGATAAGGCAGCGTGCCGCTTTCGTTCAGCTTGGCCGCGATGGTCTTGCTGTCGGCTTCGACCTGTTTCAGTGTCTCCTCACCGTACAGGGCCTGACTGCCCACGGCAAACCAAAATTCATATTGTTGTGCTAATTTCATTGCGAAGTCCTCCATTCAGATTTTTAATCAACGAGACTGCCGGCCTGCCGCGCCAACGGCAATGCCTTTTTGTAGCGGGCAAGAAAATGCTGGTAAGCGGCGCGGCCGCTTGGCTCTGGCGCGAGCGTGGTCGCCGTCGTCTGCTTAAACACCTCAGACTGCAAATATTCCGCGAGATCGCCGCCACCGACCGCGGTAAACTGTGCAAGCACCGCCATCCCAAACGGACCGCCGACACTGGCATTCGTCATGACCGTGATCGGCAGGTCCAGCGCATTCGCCAGCACTTGCTGCGCGATCTTAGGGGTCTTAAACAGCCCGCCTTGCGCGACCATCGTGGACTCCTTCAGTGTGACCAGCTCGTGCAGCTTTTCCATGCCGACCGCCAGTGGGGCAAAGGCAGCGTCCAGCTGTGTCGCCATAAAATTGGCCAGCGTTATCTGCGTGCTTGACGTGCGGACCTGAATCGGCCGGCCCTGATCGACCTGGGTGATGTTCTCACCGGAGACGTTTGCAAAAGCGAGCAAGCCGCCCAGGTCGGCGTCCGCCTTGGGGACTGCGGCAAAAAGCCGTTGGTACAAGTCGTCAGGGGTCTCACCGGTAACCGCGGCGATGGCATCTCCCATCAGATTGATCCAGGCGTTGAGGTCTGAGGAACAATTATTGGCGTGGACCATCGCAACCGGCTGACCCGTTGGCGTCGCCACAATATCGATCGCCGGATCCCAAGAGTCGGGAAGCTCAGGCAAAACAGTCATCGTAAACGCCGACGTGCCTACTGAGATGTTGCCTGAATTAACCGCCACACTGTTCGTGGCGACCATTCCGGTGCCAGCATCCCCTTCCGGCGGCGCCATCACCGCCCCAGGCTGCAGCGCAC
>NZ_BBAJ01000032.1 GCF_001311195.1 Lacticaseibacillus camelliae DSM 22697 = JCM 13995 | reverse complement strand
AAAATTGAGGCAGCACTGCCGGTGAGAATAGCTGGTCGATCAGAGCGTCGGGCAGCTGGTGGCCGGCGTGCAGAAGCGCTTGCACGGGTTGGCTTGTTGAGACCGCCTGCTGAATGAGGTTCGCAGTGGCTTGGTAGCCAGGTAGGGGCTGAGAATTGTGGCCGCGATGGCACTGTGCGCCACGTTGTGGGTCGCTTGCGCCTCGTTTACCGTCAGGCCGGAGACGCAGTGGTCGACTAGGGTCGTGAGGGCGGCGGCCATGTATCGCTGGTCTTGCAATAAGTCCCGAAAGATAATCGGCTCGAAAGCATTCAGTTCCAGCTGGCCGGCTCGGCCGCCATTGTCACGGTAACGTTGTGGCCCATGACCTCGAACGCGACTTGGTTGACGACCTCGGGAATGACGGGGTTGACTTTGCTCGGCATGATCGATGAGCCTGCCTGTCGCGCCGGCAACTTAAGTTCATTCAACCCAGCCTGGGGGCCGCTGCCCAGTAAACGCAGGTCGTTGGCAAACTTTCCTAAGTTCACCGCCAAGGTTTTCAGCGCGTTGCTGTAGTCGACATAGACATCGGCGTTTTGCGTGGCGTCAATCAAATCAGGGCCCCATGCAGGGGCAGACCGCTGACCTTGGCGGTGGCCTCAATGATGTGGGCGCGGTAGAATGCGGTTGCATTCAGGCCCGTGCCCACCGCTGTGCCGCCGAGGTTTAAGCGGCTCAGTGCGGCGGCCGCGGCGCGCAATCGCGTTAGGTCGCGACCGAACATGCTGGCATAAGCGTGAAAAGATTGGCCATACGTCATCGGCACCGCGTCCTGCAGTTGCGTGCGCGCGACTTTGATGGTGGACTGGTACGTTTTCGCCTTGGTGTGCAGCGCTGCGCTCAGCCGGTCAAGCGCCTGCAGCAATCCTTGCTGACCCTGAAGCAGCGCCATTTTTCCAGCTGAGGGGTAAGTGTCGTTGGTCGACTGGCAGCGATTGACATCGTCGTTGGGGTGGACCTTTGTGGCTGGGCTCAGCCGGTGTGCCAGCTTGGCCACCACCTCATTAACGTTCATATTGACGCTGGTACCGGCGCTGCCTGGATCGCTGGCGCAACTAAAGCCTCAGAGTGGCGGCCCAGCAGCAGCTCGTTGCAGGCGGCGATAATGGCCTTGGCTTTGGCCGCCGGCAAGGTGCCAGCGGCCTGGTTGACCGTAGCCGCGGCTTTCTTGATCATGATCAGACTTTTGAACAGCAACGGATCCGCTGGCTCCCGGCTGATGGGAAAATTTGTGAGTGCGCGGACGGTATTGATGCCGTACAGCACCTCATCGTCGATGGGCAAGCTGCCAATACAGTCAGTTTCGATGTGCATAAAGACCCCTCCTAGGTACTAGACCAATTTTAATAACTCGTTTAATATACTGCGATGAAAACTTATCGCAACAGATTATGTGAGCTTGTCTGACATACCGACCAATTTTTGCTTGAGCGGCGATTTAACGGCTGCGTGACTTTTACAGAGGGGCCTCACAAGGCCTATAATGACGCTTATAAAGCAAAGAAAAGAAGGTATCTCCAGTGAAAATCGAAGAAGGCTACATGCCGTTTCACGGCTACAAGACGTACTACCGCATCGTCGGGGAAAAGACGCCCGGCAAGGCGCCGCTGCTGCTGATTCATGGTGGCCCAGGGTCCTCGCACAACTATTTTGAACTGATGGACGATTACGCCGAAACCGGCCGCCAGCTGATCATGTACGACCAGGTCGGCTGCGGCAAGTCGTCGCTACCGGAAGACGAAAGCCTATACGTCCGCGAGACTTGGCGGGAAGAGCTTGTCGCGCTGCGCGAGTACCTGCACCTGGACGAGATCCACATGCTGGGCCAGTCGTGGGGCGGCATGCTGGAAATGTACTACTTGACCACCCTGGATCCCAAGGGCATCAAGTCCGTGATGATCGATGGCTCGCCGTCGTCCATCAAGCTTTGGATCAAGGAGCAGCACCGGCTGATTTCGTACCTGTCTTATGAAGACCGCACGGCGATCGCTGAGGCCGAGCGCACCGGTGACTTCACCAGCCCGAAGTACCTGGCCGCCAATGACCGCTACATGGAGCGGTACTGCTGGGACGACCCGACGCCGGACTCACCGGAGCCGCTGCGCCGGCCGACCAACGGTAAGCGCGCCAGCCTGATTGCCGAGGGGCCAAACGAATTCACCGAAAACGGCACGATTTTCGACTTTGAGGTGACTGAGGATCTGCACAAGATCCACGTGCCGGTGCTGGTCACGAACGGCACCGACGACCTCTGCACGCCGCTGATCGCCAAAACCGTTTACGACCACATTCCAGGGGCGAAGTGGCACCTGTTTGCCAACTCCCGCCACCTGGCGCTGCTTGACCAGCACGACGAGTTTATTTCCGTGCTGGACCAGTGGCTGAACGCGCACGACTGACCTGGACAGAGAGGTAGAACTATGAGCGAACCGCTGAATGACATGATTAACCGCCAACTCCATCACCGCACCATCCGTTATTTTACGGATGAGCCGCTGCCGCAGGAGACCTTGACCCAGCTGGTCGCCGTCGCCCAGCACACCGCGACCTCGCATTATTTGCAAAGCTTTTCGGTGCTGTCGATCACAGACCGGCACTTGCGCGGTCAAATTGCGGCGATCGCCAAGCAGCCGTACATCAATCAAAACGGACACCTGTTTGTGTTCGTCGCCGATCAGCATTGCGCTGCGGTGATCGCCCAGCAGGCCGGCGTTTCGCAGACTCACCTGGGCTCGACCGACAAGTTCATCCAGGCGGTTTCAGACGCTGTGCTGGCGGCACAAAATGTGGTGAACGCGGCCGAAAGCTTAGGCTGGGGGCCGTGCTGCTCGGCAGTATTTTGAACGACCCGCGGCAGCTGATTGCGCTGCTGGGCTTGCCGCAGCTGACGTTCCCCGTCCTGGGCCTGCTTGTTGGCCACCCCGCCCAGGCCCCGCAGGAAAAGCCGCGGCTGCCGGAAGCGGCTGTGCATTTTGAAAACCACTACGCCTTGCCAGAGCCGCTGGCGATGGGAGCGTACGATCAGGTCATTCACGACTACTACGCGACGCGCGATACCAACCGGCGCGAGGAGACCTTCACGGCGCGCATCGCCCGGTTCGCACAGGTTTTGCCGGAAAAGCGCGGTGACCTGCAGGCGGCGATCCGTGAGCAAGGGTTTTTAGCGGAATAAACCATAAAAAGGGCGCCGGAAAATTTTCCGACGCCTTTTTGCCGCGCTTGGGCTTATTCAGCTTTCACAGTCGTTTTCCCCAGCAATGCTTGCTGGGCCGCGACGTTAATGATGTGCCAGGGCCGGTCAAAGCCCGGCTGGAAGAAAAAGTCGGCGTACGCCAGGTCGCTGAGGGTCATTTTTCCCTGAATCGCCAGACTGATGACGTTAATGTTTGCGGTCACGTCGACCTTGGACATGATCTGCGCGCCTAGAATGCGCTGGCTATCCGCCGCGTAGGTCAGCTTGAAGTACACCGGGGCGTTGCCCGCAGCATCCGGCACAAACGCCGGGCGCGCGGCATCTTCGACATATATCGATTTGATGGCAATGCCCAACTTGGCGGCGGTGCCTTCCTTGACGCCGGTGCTGGCAAAATGGTAGTCAAACACCGAAAGCGCCGAGGAGCCGGAGACTGAAGGCATTTTCAGGCGTTGACCGAGGATATTTTTCGCCGCCGTTCGGCCCTGCCGCCGCGCCACCGTCGCCAGCGCAATGCGCTGTTTGCCGCCGACCGGGGCGTAAGGGACCAAGGTGGCATCGCCCACGGCGTAAACGTCAGCCGCCGAGGTCTGCTGGTAGTCGTTCACCTTGATCAGGCCCTTGGCGTCGAGCTCGACGGCGCCTTTCAGCCAGTGGGTGGCCGGCTTGATGCCAGCGGAGAGAATCACCAATTCGGCGGGGAATTCCGCCTGATCAGTGAGCACACCGGCGACCTGCCCGTCCTTACCGGTGAATTCCTCCACACTTTGCCCCATGGCTGGGGTGATGCCGTGCGCGACCAGGGTTTCGGTCAGCCGGCTCGTAAATTCCTCGTCGAGGTAAAGCTGCAAGGCGCGCGGCAAGATGTCAATTAAGGTGACATGCTTGCCGGCTTTGGCAAACACTTCTGCGGCCTCAACACCGATATAGCCGGCGCCAATCACGACCACATTCGCCGTGTCCGGATCGACGGTTTTGGCCTTCAACCGAATCGCCCAGTCGCGGCCGCGCATGGCGTAAACATTGGCAAGATCCGCACCAGGCACGGCGAGCTTTGCGGGCTCGGCACCAACGGCCAGGACCAGCTGGTCGTAGTGCTCGGTGCGGCTGGTGTCGTCATTTAAGTCATGCACGGTGACCTCATGCTGCAGGGGGGCCACTGCCGTGATTTCCTGACGCACGAAGACGTCGACGCCTTGGGCCCGTGCTGTGTCAGGTGTGGCATACCGGACGTCATTCACGTTTTTCACCACGCCTTCGAGGTACAGCTGCATGCCGCAGGAGAGAAATGAGATAAAGTCCCCTTTTTCGTACCACTGGATTTCAGTCTCTGGGGCCTCTTGCAAAATCCCCCGTACCGCCTCGTATCCGCCATGGGAAGAACCAACAACGATCACTTTCATCTGCTAAACCGCCTTTTTAATTGTTAGCCATTAAAACAGCCACAATCTTTTTTTTGATAATATCAGCATATCATAAGGAC
Source organism: Lacticaseibacillus camelliae DSM 22697 = JCM 13995 (assembly GCF_001311195.1). Classification (GTDB taxonomy): domain Bacteria; phylum Bacillota; class Bacilli; order Lactobacillales; family Lactobacillaceae; genus Lacticaseibacillus; species Lacticaseibacillus camelliae. Next base: position 20,999 of record NZ_BBAJ01000032.1, on the reverse strand, counting down.
GGCGAGAACGGTTACATTATCATTAGCTTACTTAGTCAACTATCTTCAATCCCTGGCATAACGCAAAAAAATCGCCGCTGGCGGCGATCACTTAATACGTTTGGGCGTCAAACCGGTTGTAGTACCACAGGTGCGCGGCACCACTGGCGGTTTGCGTGATTTTAGTCACGGAGGTGTTGTCCGGCTCCGGCAGACTCATGGGGTCCTGGGGGTGCAGGACCGCCAACGCGGCGGCCTTGACCGTGAAGCCGTGGGTGACGACCACCAGCTGCTGGTCGGGATGTGCGGCGGTTTGCGCGGCCATGAAGTCAGCCACGCGCCCCACCACGGCGTCAAACGTCTCGCCGTCCTTGGCGTACTTCACGTAAGTCGGCAGGACGTCGTGCAGGACCGGGTCGTACACGTCGGGATACTGCCGCTCCAGCTCGTGGTTGTTTTGGCCGTCCCACTTGCCGTAAGAGATCTCCAGCAGTCGCTTGTCCAACGTGATCGGCAGGTGCGCCTTGGCGTTTAAAATGGCGGCCGTCTCCTGGGTGCGGGCCAGCGGGCTGACCAGCATTGCGGTGCACCCGCTGAGGTCGAAGCTGGCGGCGAGGTGTTCGGCCTGCTGCTTGCCAGTCTCAGTCAGGTGAGTGCGTTCGTCGTTGATGATGCCTTGCTTGATGTACTGCGTGTTGGCCGTGGTCTGGCCGTGGCGAATAAAGTAAAAAGTGGTCATGTTATCCTCCCTGACTGCTGTTGCTTTTATTATCGCACACCTCATCAAGTTGACATCAAATTTTAATCATGATACAGTGTGAGCATCAAAGGAAGCAGGAGGTTATTTTTATGACAACCCAACATAGTCACAACCTCATTTCATCATCACGGTCATGCTGCTCGCATTTGCGCAGACCGTGATTTGAGTTTCCTTCAAACCAAATGGTCTCGCAGGTGCTAATCCTGTGAGACCGTGAATGCTTCACCTCACGTCCTCACAGTCAGCTGTGAGGACGTTTTTTATTGGGTCATTCGAGGAGGAGAAAATTATGCCAGTTTATAACTTTGCTGCCGGACCCGCCGTCATGCCGGTGCCGGTCGTCAACCAGATTCAAAAGGAACTGCCGTCGCTGAACGGCTCGGGGATGAGCATCATGGAGATCTCGCACCGGTCAGCCCAGTTCGATGAAATCCTGCAAACCGCCAAGCAGGACCTTCGCGACCTGATGGCCATTCCCGACGACTATGCGATCCTGTTCTTCCAAGGCGGCGGCACCGGTCAATTCGCGGCCGCACCGCTGAACATGGCGACCAAGTACCACCGCATCGCCGTGCTGGACTCGGGTCAGTGGGCGACCCGCGCGCGGGACGAGGCCGCGAACCTCGGGGTGACCGCCGACACCGTGGGGTCGAGCTTAGCAGACCACTACCACCACCTGCCGCACCTGGCCGCACCGCTGGCAAAGGACACTTACGACTACCTGCACATCACGACCAACAACACCATTGAAGGCACCGCGTATCGCGACCTGCCGAACGCCAATGGCACACCGCTGATTGGGGACATGTCCTCGAACATTTTGGCCCAGCGCTACCGCGTCCAGGATTTCGCCGAGATTTTTGCCGGCGCCCAGAAGAACCTGGGACCCGCCGGCGTCACCCTGGTCATTGTGAAAAAGGCGCTGGTGCACCACCTAACTGGCCTGCCCAGCATGCTGGACTATGACTTATTCATCAAAAAGGATTCGCTGTACAACACGCCGCCGGTGTTCGCCATTTACGCGCTGGGGCTGACCCTCAAGTGGGCGAAGGCCCAGGGCGGGGTCGATGCCCTGCAGGCGCGCAACGAGAAAAAGTCCGCGAAGCTATACGCCTTTCTCGACCAGTCCAAGCTGTTCCACAACCTGGTTCAGCCAAAGGACCGCTCGCTGACCAACGTCCCGTTTGTCACCGGTGACGCCAAGCTCGACCAGGCGGCCGTGGCCGCCGCGGCGAAGGCGGGGCTGATGAACCTCAAGGGCCATCGCAGCGTCGGCGGCCTGCGCGCCAGCTTGTACAACGCGATGCCGGAGGCCGGCGTTGACGCCTTGATCGATTTTCTTCACGACTTTGAGCAGCACCACTAGGAGGTAAACGACATGTATCAAGTCAAAACGTATAACGCGATCGCCCAGGCCGGGCTCGACCGCTTCACCGCGGATTTTGCACTCAACCAAAGCGCCCAGCCGGATGCTTATCTGATCCGCTCGGTCAACCTGCGCGACGCCGAGTTTCCGGCGAGCCTCAAGGTGATCGTCCGCTGCGGCGCCGGCTACAACAACATTCCGCTGCATCGCGCCACCGAGGCCGGCATCGCCGTCTTCAACACGCCTGGCAGCAACGCCAACGCGGTCAAGGAGCTGGTCGTGGGGATGCTGATCATCGCCTCGCGGAACCTGTACTCCGCGGTCACGTACGCGGAGCACAACAGCGGGGCGGACATCTCCACCCGCACGGAAAAGGAAAAGACCCAGTTCAACGGCACCGAGCTCGTGGGTAAGACGCTGGCGGTCATCGGGGTCGGTCACGTTGGGTCCAAGGTCGCCGCGGCGGCCAGTGCGCTGGGCATGAAAGTGATCGGCTACGACCCGTACCTGTCCGCCGACAGCGCTTGGCAAATTCCCACGACCGCCATTCGCGCGCAGAGCTTGGCGGAGGCGCTGAAGGACGCCGATTACGTCACGGTCCACACCCCGAAAAACGAGGAAACCATCGGCCTGATTGGGGAAAAAGAGCTGAACGAAATGAAGCCAGGAGCCGTGCTGCTGAATTTTGCCCGGCTCGGCATTGTCGATAACGCCGCGGTCATCAAGGCGCTGGACGCCGGCCGGCTGAAGCGTTACCTGACCGATTTTGGCGAGGATAGCATCCTGGACCGGCCGGACATTCTGGTCACGCCGCACATCGGCGGCTCGACCGCCCAGGCGGAGGCTAACGGGGCGGTGCAAGGCGCGGAGACGGTGATGCAGTTCCTGGAAACTGGCAACGTTGTCAACTCGGTCAACCTGCCGCACCTCGACGTGCCGTTCACCACCCACTTTCGCCTGACCGTCATGCACCAGAATATCCCCAACATGGTCGGGCAGATCACCACGCTGCTGGCCAATGAGGACATTAACATTGAAGGCATGAGCAACGCGGCGCTGGCCAAAACGGCCTACACCATCATTGACATCGACGCGCTGAATCAGGCCGACGCCGAGGAACTGATTGCTAAGCTCGATGCCATTCCGGCGGTGTACCGGACGCGCCTGCTGAACAACCCGCGCCTGTGATCAACGCGGTTGAGTCGCCTGGCGAAAAGAGTATCTTTGACTCTGCAAGACAATACTAGCAAGGAGGCGTGAGATGACGGACGATTCTCAAATTTCAAGCTTTCAGCTGGTTGGCGATCCAGCCAACGCGGCGCCGATGGCGAAATACATGAAGAACCAGTTTCAGTTTGTCGGGGTGAAGACGCCGGCGCGCCTGGCTCAAAGCAAGGCGCTGCTGCACGCCAGTTTGCAGGCGCCGCCGACTACAGCGATGGCCTGGAGCCAAGCGCTGTATCGCCGCCCCGAGCGCGAGTACCAGTACGTCGCCATCGACCTGGCCAAGCACAACTGGCGAAGATTTTCCGTGGCGGAACTGCTGGCGCTGCGGCCGCTGGTCGTGGCCAAACCCTGGTGGGACACCGTCGACGCCTGGCGCGTGGTGTACGGTCGCGCCGCCGACGCCGATTCGACGGTTAAGCGGCAGTTGTTTGACGGGTTTGAGGCCAGCGATAATTTCTGGGAGCGGCGCATCGCGCTGAACCTGCAGCTGATGAGCAAGGACCAGACAGACCTGGCGATGCTGCAACAGGCGATCTTGCGCGACCGCGAGACGTCGGAGTTTTTCATCCAAAAGGCAATCGGTTGGGCGCTGCGGCAGTACAGCAAAACCGACCCGCAATGGGTGCGAACTTTTATCTCCGGCCACCAGCTGAGCAAGCTGTCGGTGCGCGAAGGCAGTAAGTATCTTGACCGCTAGGGTTGTATTCGCTTGCACAGGTTGCGATAATTGACCAGTAGCTTCAGGGGGGCCTTTGAATGAGTGTGAAAAAAATGGAACACCATCTTCACCATCGCGGTACCGGTCGGCGTCGCACTGATTTTTATCCTGACGCGTATTTTGACCGGGCCGCACACGCGCCTGTTGGCCTGGATTGGCATGTTTGTCTGGCTGATTGGGTCGCAGGTCTGGCAAAGCCGCGTCACCAAGCGCCGCTACGAAGCGCAGAGCAAACTATGGGCGCTGGCCGATGAGCGCGGACTGAGCACGAAGACCGTTCGTCAGCTGGTGCCGCAGTATTCCGAGCATGATCTGGACGAATCGAGGCCGGAGAACCACCGCTTCTTGATGAACAAGGCGGCCATTAAAACGTTGGCGGAAAAGTTGCCGGCGCAGCAGGCGCCGGTGAAGAAGCACCATCGCAAGTAGACCCAGTAAAGGAGCAGTGGGATGAGTCTGACAAAATCGCGGCTGCTGTACGCAGCCTTAATGCTGGTGACGTTGGTGGTCGCCGTGGCGCTGGGCGGCAACGCCTCGCGGCTGGGAATGCTGCTGTGGGTGATGTGGCTGCTGCTATCGGCCAGCTACAACAAGCAGCGTCTACGTGCGTTGGACCAAAAGCTCGATGAAATCTGGCGGCTAGCCGATGCGCAGGGACTGACTGCGGCAGATCTGAAGCAGTACACGCCGCAGTACGGCACCCTGGACCTCAAGATGACACGGCCGGGCCGACGCCAATTTTACCCCTCGATGAAGGCGACAGATAAATTGCTGGCTGCGTTGCGCGAACAGGCGCAGACCGCCGCGGATGATTGATTAGGCAGACACATGAAAAGCAGGTGACAGCGATCCGATTCGGGAGCGCTGCCACCTGCTTTTTGCTGTTATTTGCCTTGCTTGCGCCGCCGCTTCAGCAGTTCGGCCAAATCGGCGATGTCTTTCGGCGGGGTCTTGGTGTCGTGCAGCTGCAGGTGCGGGAAGGAGTTGAGCAGCCGCCGCTGGACCCAGCTGAGGTTCGGCAGCTTGGCCATGTCGCCCTGATGCTGGCGGTAATCATCCAACCAGCCGTGCTCGCTTTCCAGCTTGGCCGCCGCCGTATCAACGGAGTCCCGCAGTTCCTGCTTTTTCTGGTCGATGGCGTCGCCAATGCGCTTGGTTGCCGCGCCCATCGCGAGGACGTTGGCCAGCGTGAAGCCGAAGTCGAACATGAAGAAGGCGAGGAAAACAATGGCCGCGAAGATCCCGTACTTCACGTCGAGGTGGGTCACGAACCGCGCCACAACGGGATGTACGACCTTAACCACGAAGACGACGCCGACACCCCAGAAGGCGGAGATCGGTAAGGCGACGCGGCTTGGAAGTTCAGCGGGATATCGGAGTAGTCCCACCACCGGGCGTGGAAGAGTTTTTCCATCAGCAGGAGGTGACGTACTCGATGATGGTGATCAGCACTGCCGAGCCCAGGTACAGGAGCAAGAGGTTATTCTCAACCGGATGCAACAGCACCAGTACCGCCGTGATGGAAAAGCCGTAAACTGGGATCACCGGGCCGTTGAGAAACCCCGAGTTGACCCACTGACGCTTCTTGAAACTGACATAGCCCGACTCCCAGACCCAGCCGACGAAGGCGTAGGAAAAAAAGTACAGGACCCAGAGGGTGAATTGTTGTTCGATGACCAGCGTTGGGGTGTTCATTTCGGGCCTCCTAGTGTGCGGTTAACGATTAATCTAATTGTACTTTAGCATAGCAGCTGGGCCAGCACACGGTTTCGCTCAGAGTCGGCCCACTGGTATGCGCAAAAAGCCTATCAGAGCGGCTTGTCATCGTTTTCCTAAGCAACTAGTATATACTATAAAGCGTATCCTAAAATCTATTGGCGAAGCGAGGTGAGACAGGTGTCAGAATCTGAGCTTGAAACCTTGTCCCCATTTGAACTGAGTTTATACCTGGAGCGGCAGATCGACCCGCGCCAGGGGCTGCCGCTACTCAACGCGGGCCGCGGCAATCCCAACTGGACGGCGCCAACGCCGCGGGAAGCCTTTTTTTTCTGCTTGGGCAGTTCGCCGTCCAGGAGACTTTGCGGAGTACGCCGCAGCTGACCGCCCGGCAGATCCAACCCAGTGCCGAGCGGCTGGCCCGGTTCAAGACGTTTCTTGCGGCGCATGCGGGGCTGGTGCCCAATTTCTGCAGACAGTGGCCGCGGCGCCAGTCGATCAGCTGGGCGAGTCGTTTGCAGGCTGGCTGACCCAGGCCTGTGATGCAATCATCGGCGACAACTACCCGGCGCCGGTGCGGTGCCTGAAGGTGGCCGAACAGCCGCTGAAGGCGTACCTGAGCCGCGAGCTGTTTCAGAACCGGCAGCTGGACTTTGACGTGTTTCCCACGGAAGGCGGCACTGCCGGGATCTGCTACCTGTTTGACACGCTGATGCACACGGGATTGCTGGACGCCGGCAACCGCATTGCGCTGTTTCTGCCGACGTTTGCCCCCTACCTGGAGTTACCCACGCTGCCGCACTACCATTTTGATGTGGTGAAGATTCGCGCCCATCAGGTGCAGGAGGCTGGCGGGCGCACCAGCTACTGGTACGCCGATGAGGAGCTGGCCAAGCTGCGCGACCCGCGGGTCAAGGCGGCGTTCATCGTCAACCCCAGCAACCCGACGGCGAACGCCATGCGCCGGCGACGCTGAAAACCCTGCAGCAGCTGGTTGCAGGACCGCGGCCGGACCTGATGATCCTCAGCGACGACGTCTACGGGACGTTTGTGCCGCAGTTCCTGTCCGTGTTCGCCGCGCTGCCGCACAACACGGCGCTGCTGTATTCTTTTTCCAAGTACTTCGGCGCCACCGGCTGGCGGGTCGGGGCGCTGGCGGTGGCCCAGGATAGCATCTTTGATGAGTTGATTGAAAGGCTCCCAAGCGACGTCAAGACGCGTGTCGACGCGCGGTACGCCTCAGTGACGCCCGATCCCGACGATCTCAGCTTTATCGATCGGCTGGTCGCCGACTCTCGCGACATCGCGCTGAACCACGCGGCCGGACTTTCCGGGCCGCAGCAGGTGATGAGCGCCTTGTTTGCCCTTTACGGCATGGCGACGGAAGGGCGAGCGTACAAGCGCGAGGTGATCAATATCTGCCGCACCCGTGAAAAACAGCTGCTGGCGGTGATGGGCCTTGCCCAGCCGCTGCCGGCGCTGGACACGGCGTACTATTGCGACATCGACCTGCTGCAGTGGATCACTACGCGTTACGGTGCGCCGTTTGCCAAGTATGTGCAAAAGCACTGGACCGTGACCAAGCTGCTGGTCGCACTGGCCAAACAGCAGCACGTCATGCTGCTGAAAACCAGCGCCTTTGGCAGCAGTCCCTGGGCCGTGCGCGTGTCGCTGGCTAACCTAGCCACCAGCCAGTACGAGGAGATCGGCACGCGGCTGATTGCCTTGATGGATGGGATCCGGGCCGACTGGCAAAGGGAGGCGCTGGCATGATCACCAAGTTTGAGGAGGTGGCCGGGCAGCTGGCCGACCGCGTACGCCGCGGCGTGTACTCGACGGCGCAGCGCTTGCCGTCTGAATACGACCTGGCCAAGGAGTTTGACGTCAGCCGGCTGACGGTGCGCAAGGCGATTGACCTGCTGATTCGCCAGCAGATCCTGGTCAAGGACCCGGGCAAGGGCACCTATGTGATGGCGACGCCGTCAAAAGTCGAAAGTGGCCGCATGGGGCTGCAGGGCTTCACCGAAGCGGCCAAAGCGTACGGCAAGGTCAGTCGTACCGAGGTCCTGAGCTTCGGCCCAGCTGAGCAACTGCCGCGCGTCGTGACTGATGCCCTGGAGCTGGAGAATCGCCATGACCAGCGGGTAGATCTGCTGGTTCGCCGCCGGTTCTGGGACGACGACCCGATGACGATCGAGAAAATCGCGATTTGCCACGAGTATGTTGCCAATCGGACGGCCGCAGACTTCACTGGGTCGTTGTTCGACCTGATCGAGCGCGAGGTGCCAATTGCGTACTCGCATCAAGAAATCGAGGCCATTTTGGTGGATTCGGAGCTCGCGGACCTGCTGCACGTGCACCTGGGCGACCCGCTGCTCCGGGTGAATTCGGTCACCTACACGGCCGATTCCAAGCCAATTTTCTATGATACGTCGTACTACCGGGCGGATAAGTATTCGTTTAAGTCAACGCTGACGCGGCAGGGACACTAAGGCAGGCTGTGGAGCGCGGCGCACTTAGCCCGACGATTAGCCTAGCCTGGCTCATTGCCGCCGGTTTTTGGCGGCGAGGCGTCGGGCGTAGCTAAGCGCTCGGGCGTTGCCGCGTGGAGCGCAACTAAAACAGGCTGCGGAGGGCTCGCGGTTTAGGGGGACAGCTAGCCTAGCCTAACGCATTGCCGGCGTTTTTTGCCGGTGAGGCGTTAGGCGTTCCCCCGTTGCGAGCCCGTAGCGCAACTAAGGCTGTGGCCGCGATTATGACTTCAAAACGCAAATTTTAAGGAGGTAGCCATGGACACCAAGACAATTAAGCAGTTAGTCGCGGATCATCGCGATGAGTTTCTCGACGCGCTGGACGCGATCATGCAGATTCAAAGCGTGAAGGGCGAGCCGGCTCCGCACGCGCCGTTCGGCAAGGGTCCGCGGGCGGTGCTGGACGCCGTCGTCAAGCTGGGTCAGCAGTACGGGTTTCAAACCGGCATTGTGAACGACGCGATGGCCTACGTGCAGTGGGGCGACGACAACGACGATTACGTTGGCATTGTCGGCCACTTGGACGTGGTGCCGGCTGGCGACGGCTGGTCGTACCCGCCGTTTAAGCTGAGCGAAAAAGACGGCCGCTTCTTTGGCCGCGGCGTGCTCGACAACAAAGGTGCCAGCATTGCCAGTCTGTACGGCATGAAGCTGCTGAAGGACGCTGGCGTCAAGCTGCACCGGACCGTGCGGTTGATTTTCGGCTCGGACGAGGAAAGCGGGTCAGCCGATGTCCCACTGTATCTGAAGCAGGAAAAGGCGCCGCGCTTCGGTTTCACGCCTGACTGCAAGTGGCCGGTCGTCTACGGCGAACGCGGGATCGTTAACTATCAAATCAAAACGCCGCTGCCGCACAGCAGCCTGGACCAACTCAGCGACATCGTGGGCGACCAGGCGATGGACCACGTGCCTGACGAACTGACTGTCGCTCTAAACGGTAAGCCGCTGACGGTCAAAGGTCGGCGCACCCCAACCAACGCGCCGGAAATGGGCGAAAATGCGATCACCTGGCTGGCCAAGGACGCGGTCGATGACGACTTGGTTCAAGGGCCGCTGAAGGCATACTTCCAGTGGGTAGTCGATGCTTTGCACGAAAAGCACTACGGCGAAGGGCTCGGCATTGCGTTTGAAGACGCCGATTCCGGCAAGCTGATTGTGACGCCGTACAAGCTGACCAAGCAGGATGACGCGATGGTGCTGGAAGTGGCCATGCGCTACCCCGTCAGCTTTACCGAGGCCGACGTCACGGCCGGCCTCAAAAAGGCCGTGCCGGCGGGCAGCACGATCACCGTCGTCCGCAGTATCCCCGGCGTCATGCACGACAAGCACGATCCGTTCATCGCCGAGCTGTCCAAGGTGTACGAGGACGTTACCGGCCTGGACGGGACGCCACTGACCACCACCGGCGCCACTTATGCGCGGGCCATGCCGAACATCGTGGCGTACGGCCCGAGTTTTCCCGGCCAAAAAGGGATTGCGCACAAGCAAGATGAATGGATGGATGAGAAGGACCTGATGTTGAACATGGCGGTATACATGAGTGCCATCATCGCCATGGGCAACCAGCAGTAAAGGAGGAATTTTCTGATGAGCAAATGGGGCACAATTGCCACCTGGCGCATGGCGCACGAAGGCGTCGTGAAGGCCAGCAAGTTATTAGCCGAAAACGGCACTGCCGGGGATGCGGTGGAGACGCTGATTAACGAGGTCGAGGCGTTTCCGTTCTACAAGTCCGTCGGCTACGGCGGCCTGCCGAACGAGGAAGGCGTCGTCGAAATGGATGCGGCCTTCATGGACGGTGACACGCTGGCGCAAGGCGCGGTCGGCGGCATTCAAAACGTTAAGCACGCGGTTTCCGTTGCCCGCGCTTTGAGCCACCAGCACTACAACAGCTTCCGCGTCGGCGAAGGCGCGACCAAGTTTGCCATGAAAAACGGCTTTGAGATGACCAACATGCTGACGGACCGCGCCAAGGCTCGTTGGCAAAAGCGGCTCAAGGAGCTGCAGGCCACTGACAAGCCGTATGATGGTCACGATACGGTCGGCGCGATCACCCTGGCGACCAGCGGCTCCATGGCGGCCGGCACCTCAACGTCCGGCCTGTTCATGAAAAAAGCCGGCCGGGTGGGCGATTCGCCGCTGTCCGGTTCCGGCTACTACGTGGATTCGACCATTGGCGGCGCCGCGGCCACCGGTCTGGGCGAGGACATCATGAAGGGCGTGCTGTCTTACGAAATCGTCCGGCGCATGGGTGAAGGCGAGACGCCGCAGGACGCGTGTGACCATGCCGTTTACCCGTTCATCGAAAAGCTGAAGAAGCGTTACGGCAAGGCCGGTGAGTTCTCGCTGGTCGCGATGAACAACCAAGGCGAGTGGGGCACGGCGACCAACGTGGAGTTTACGTTCAGCGTGGCGACTTCTGATGAACTCGCGCGGATCCTGATGGCTAACCCGGGCCCGGATCACACCACCGTCATCGAACCGGTCACTCAGGCATGGCTCGATGCTTATGAGAAGCGAATCCACGCCCCAATTGAGTAAACTTAAGTTAGCACTTAGTTAAGTAGGTGAAGGGGGGAGAACCATGAAAGTCATTATCATTTTGGATCAGATGCAGGCCGGACTTGGCGGTAAGGAACGCGCCGACACGCCGCTTGGCGGCGAACGTGTGGCCATGGGTTCGGCCGACACGACCGAAAAAGCGTTAGCGAAAAACGACGGCGAACTGCTGGGCACGTTTTATTGCGGCACGGATTACTACGCGGACAATCGCGAGTTAGTGCAGCGCAAATTCACCAAAATGGCCGAGAAAATGGGGGCCGATGTGGTGGTGCTTGGCCCGACATACGACTACGCAGAATTCGCGCAAATGGCCTGCGAGCTGGCGACCGCGTTTCAGACGCAAACCAAGATCCCGGCAATCGCCGCGATTGCCGAAGAGAAGAATGCCGATTTGATCGCGCAGTACAAGGACCAGTTGACGATCGTGAAGGCGCCTAAGAAAGGCGGCACAGGATTGTCCGACGCGGTCGATCACCTGGCGGCAGGGGCCGCCATGCTGGTCAAGGGGGAAGATCTTAGCGCCTTTAAAGCCGAATACTGTTACTAAGCTCAAAGGAGGGGAACGCTATGCAAAAGAAATTTGAGTCAGTCTTGATGCCTGTTGCCACCAAGCTCGGCAACAACGTGGTGCTCAGGTCACTGCGCGACGGTTTTCTGATCATCACACCGCTGATCATTGTCACCTCGATTTTCCTGCTGATCGGTAACTTCCCGATCCCCGGCTGGGAGAATTTTTGGACCGGGATCCTCGGGCCACACTGGATGGAATGGTTTAGCTCGGTTTCTAATTCCGTGTTCAGCTTCACAGGGATCCTGTCGACGGTCGGCATTGGCTACGCCTACGGGAAAAACCGCGGGCTGGAAGCCATCCACTCGGCCATTGTCGCGCTGGTCAGTTTCCTGATCTTGACCCCGACGAGCTTTAACGTCGGCAAGACCACCGTGTCCGCGATTCAGACCATGTACGTGGGCCCGAACGGCATTTTCCTGGGGATCTTCATCGCGATTTTCTCGGTCGAGATTTATCGCTTCGTTGTTCGGCGCCACTGGACCATCAAGATGCCCGATGGCGTGCCGCCGGCTGTGTCTCAGTCGTTTGACGCGCTGATCCCGTCAGCGTTTGTTATTTTGACCTTCTTCCTTGTTCACGTGCTGTTTTCCTTGACCTCATTTGGCACGGCGTACAACTTCATTTACACCATGCTGCAGGAGCCGCTGAAGCACGTCGGTAACTCTTTGCCGTCCGTGCTGTTGTATAACTTCCTGGCGTCTCTGCTGTGGTGCTTCGGGATCAACGGGCCAACCATCACGAACTCAGTGTGGCAGCCGATTTTCTTCGTGCTGACGCAGGATAACCTGAAGGCCTTCCAGAACCACCTGCCACTGCCGCACATTTTCACGCAGCCATTCATTGATATCTTCACCACGTACGGTGGCGGTGGGTCCACGCTGTCGCTGCTGATCGTCATGTTTGCCGTCTGCAAGTCCAAGCGGATCCGGGAGCTGGCAAAGTTGGCGATTTTGCCGGGGATCTTCGGCATCAACGAGCCAATCATCTTCGGGCTGCCAGTGGTCCTGAACCCGATCATTGCGATCCCGTTCATCACCGTGCCGGTTCTCAACACCCTGATTTCCGGCCTGGTCATGACCCTTGGCTGGGTGCCGCGCACGAATGGGGTGCTGCTGCCATGGACGACGCCGCCAATCATCTCTGGGTGGCTGGCGACTGGGTCCTGGACCGCGTCGGTGCTGCAGCTGTTCGAGATCATTCTGGGCGTTTTGATTTACTACCCGTTCGTCAAGATGCTCGATAAGCAGTATATCGGCGAGGAGCAGGCCGCCGCGAAGAAAGACCTCGACATCGATTTCAGCGAGGTTTAATCCGTTTCTAGATTGTGAAAAATGCGCGGTCGCCGCTGCTAGCGGCCCTGCATTTTTTGCCAAACGGGCTTGACGCGCGCCTGCCTTGCCACGAAACGCCTTGACAGACGGCGCTTTCAACAACATACTGAAAGTGGTTTCAAAATCAACTTAGACGAAGAAGGTATATTAGATTGGATGAAGATGTCGCACAAACTGCAATGCAGATTATTTTATCAGCTGGGAATGCAAAGTCGACCGCGCTTGAGGCCATTGACGCCGCCCTTGCCGGTGATAACGACGGCGCAACGAAGAAGATTGCGGACGCCAAGGAACAACTCAACGGCGCGCACAATATTCAGACTTCGCTGATGACTCAGGAAATGAACGGGAAGATGATTCAAAAGTCGATCCTCCTGATCCACGCGCAGGATCAGTTCATGGCCGCCAACACGGAAATTGAACTGGGCGAGCGCATTATCAAGACCATCGCGCTCAAGGACCAAAAATAATTTCGTTCTTGCAATGAAGCGGCCGCGTGCCGCTTTTTTTGACTTTCGGCTTGCGCTTTTGGGCCTTCGCGGGTATCCTGCGAGTACGGAGGCGAGCAAATGGATTCGGATAAAGAGAACCCCATGTGCCACCAGGGCATGGTTTGTCATGACGGTTGCGCTTGCGCAGGGTCGCACGGGCGTTGCCAGTGCGATATGGTGACGCCGGAGCAGTGTCGCTGCGGGTCGCTGTGCAAGGCGGCGCCAGTCAAATAGCACCAAAAAGGCGCGCAGATCATTGCTGATTCGCGCGCCTTTGCGTTGCCTTTAGGCAGCCGCAGTTTTCGGGTTAAAAAGCATCGGCTTGAGGCGTGACCAGATGGCGTGCAGACCGAACGCCGAGGCGAACGACAGACACCAGGTCATCACGTACAGGATCAGGATGCCAGCCCAAGTGTTGCTGGTGGTCAGGTTCTTGCCAAAAAGGAGCCACAGGCACTCGGACCAGAACACGTTGGACAGGTAAGCCTTGTAGGCAAAGCCCGCAAACTTGTGAACGAACTTGGTGAACGGCCGGCGAGCCTTGACCTGGTACAGGCACAGGGCGGAAAACAGGCCAATCACGGCCAGGTCGTACAGCGTCATGGACGGCTTGTAGTACGGTGCATTGCCGAGGCTGATGGGGAAGCCATAGCTGAACAGCTCGTGGTTGGTCCACCAGAAGGTCCCGAGGAACACGACGACCAAAGCCGGCCACCACTTCATGATGGCGCGGTTAAATTGCTTGCGGTACTGCCAGGCAAGCGTCCCGAAGACGCCGTAAATGAAGAAGCTGATGAACAGTCGGTCAAACAGGTACCAGTCGGTGGCGTGTGGGCCGTTGAACACCTGCGTGTCGTAGAACCACAGCCACAGCGCCGCGATGACGACAGTCGTGCAGGCGGTGATCACGCCGCGCTTCACGTTTTGACCGCACCAGCGGCCGATGGCCCAAAACAGCGGCATCAAGATGATGAACTGCAGCATCATGGTGTTGTACCACAAATGCGGTGCGGCATTCCCGTTGATGAAATGCCATAAAAATGAGCCCAGATCATGATACTGGTTGACCTGTTGCATCTGTGGCATGACAAGCAGATAAATAAACGTCCACCAGATGGTCGGGACGAAAAGGGCGTGCCACATATTTTTCATGTAGTGCCCGTAAGTCAGGCTGCGGTCGGCGATGGTGGTGCGGGTCGTGGTGTACAGAATGCCAAAAATAAAGGCTGGCGCCGTGTACTTGACCAGGTTGTACATAATTCCGATCCAGGTCTGTGCGCCGATGCTGGGGCTGGTCGTCAAGGCGTAGCTCATGATTGGCTGCGACATGACGGCAGTACACGCGCCCAGCTTGAGGTAGTCGCCAATATCGGCGGCTGGTTCGAGCGGTTTGGTATCACTCATTGGTTTGTCCCACCTTAATTCGAATTTGTGAGAAGCGATCGGCGGGAACTATCGGAGTTAGTGTAACGAGTTACGCAATCAGTTGCAAGCGATACTTTTTATTGTCAGACCGTCAGCGCCTTGGCTCGCTCGCCCACAAACAGCGCCACCAAGGCGTTGGCGACCTGCCGCGTCCGAACGTCTTCCTTGGCCTGGCCCTCGGTGAGGTAGATGGTCCGAAATGGCGGATCCGGGGTGATGCGTGCCAGGTTCAGCCGCTTGCCGGTGCCCGCCCAAGTGACTGAGGGGATGAAGCCAACCCCGATGCCCGCCCCCAGCATGGCGCGGATGCTGGCAGGGTCGTCGGATTCGAACTGATAGTTAAGCTGAATGCCGTTTTTGGCGAAGTAAGCGTCCAGGGTGTCGCGCAACGGGGTGTGCGGGCCGAGCGAGACGATGGGCTGCCCCGCCAAGTCGGCAGGCTGAATAAAAGGCTGTTCCTTGATTTTGGGATCGGCACTGCCAATCAGGATCTCCTCGTTTAACAGGGTCACCGCGCGGCGGTCAGGGCGAGGCGTGCGCGTGGAAATCGTGAAGTCAAAGTCGCGCGTCTCGTTGACCGCCGCAATGCGCTGCGTCAGTTTGATTGGCGCGTTGGGATAGATCTGGTGGATGGTGGTGATGATGTCTGGAATCAAGGCGGAGGCCACCTCGACCAGCAGGCGGATCGGCTGCTGCTTAGTCGTCGGGTTGGCGACGGCCTCGACCCCGGCTTCGATTTGGTCCAGTCCGGCCTCAACGTAATTCAAAAAGGTGCGGCCGGCATCGTTGATCTCGATGCCGCGGCCGACGCGGTCAAATAAGGAGACGCCGAGCTCTTTTTCGAGCTCCTGGATCATTTTCGACATGGCCGGCTGGCTGATGTAGGCCTGTTTAGCGGCCTGGGTGATGCTGCCGGTTTGGGCGGTGTAAACGAACCCTTGGAGCTGAGTGAGATTCATGGGTAGACCTGCTTTCATTCATAACTAGGAATTATATATATGATTAAGATTCATTATACATCGGTATCAATACCAGTTAAAGTGTAACCGTGAGAGCGATCGGATGGAACTAGAGAGAAGGTCAACCGTGAATTCATTATGGATTTTCCCCGGGCAAGGCGGCCAACACGCCGGCATGCTGGCGGACGTGGATGCGATTTACGCAGCCACGTGGCGGACTTGCTGGGAATGAAGCTTCTGGACACAGACATTGCCTATCAGGACTCCGTTCAGCTGCAGGTGGGCATCGAGCTACTGCAAGTCGCGCAGGTCGATGCAATGTTCAAAGCCGGCCTGAAGCCCCACCTGGTGGCGGGGCACAGTCTCGGCGTGTTCGCCGCGGCGTACGCGATCGGCAGTCTGGAAAAAGATGACTTGTTCCGCGTCGTGAAACGGCGGGCGGAGCTGATGCAAGGCGCCTACCAACCGGCTACGGCATGGGTGTCGTTGTCGGGCTGAGTCGTGACGCGGTCGAAAAGCTGGTGGCGCAGGTCCACAGCACCGCGCATCCGGTTTACGCGTCGAATCAAAACGCGGAGGATCAAACCGCGCTGTCCGGAGAGTTGACCGCCATCGATGAGGTGGTGGCGCTCGCCAAGCAAAACGGCGCGTCCTGGCCCGCCGCTTGAAGGTGCCAGTGCCATCACATTCGCCGCTGATGACCAAGGTCAGCACGCAGCTGGCCGCGGCGATGGCAGACGTTGAGCTGAAAAAGCCGGCTGGTATTTACCTGGCCAACTATTCCGGCCGCGCCGTTCGGCAGACGCCGCCGATGCGTGAAGACCTGACGTCAAACCTGAAGCACCCGGTTTATTTTGAGGCCATGATGGGGGTCGCGCACGACTACCAGCCGGACAGCATCGTCAATTTTTCGCCCGGCCGGCCGTTCCGCAAGGCCCTGGGCCAGAAGTTCGGCGATTTGCACCAGATCAGTCTGGATCAAATGAGTGTCTCAGATGCAGCATTTTTATTGAATAAATGGGAAAGAGGTTCTTATTAATGAGCGAAGAACGTGATTGGGCAACGCATCGCGAAGCCAAAGCAAGCAAGCTCTCGGCCATGAGCAGTCTGCTCGATGGCAAGCTTGCGAAGACGAAGGATGCCAAGACCCTGCTGGAAGGCTTGATTGCCCCTGGTGATAAGGTCGTGCTTGAAGGCGACAACCAGAAGCAGGCCAGTTTCTTGTCAAAGACACTGGCATCAGTCGACCCGGAAAAAGTGCACGATCTGCACATGATCATGAGCAGTATTTCACGGCCGGAACACCTGGACATTTTTGAAGACGGCATTGCCTCCAAGATGGATTTTTCGTTTGCCGGTCCGCAAAGCACCCGCGTTTCACAGATGATCGCCGATGGCACCCTGAAGGTCGGCGACATTCACACGTACCTTGAACTGTACGCCCGCCTGTACGTTGACTTGATCCCGAACGTCGTGCTGGTCGCGGCGGACAAGGTCGATCACGACGGCAACTTGTACACCGGCAACAACACCGAGGAAACCCCGGTCATTGTTGAATCCGCGGCGTTCCACGATGCATCGTGATCGTGCAGGCCAACGAAATCGTCGACAAGGTGCCGCGCGTTGACATCCCAGGCGACTGGGTCGACGTTGTGATCCCGGCCGACGAGCCTTACCAGCTCGAGCCGCTGTTCACGCGTGATCCGCAGAACATCACAGAACTGCAGGTCCTGATGGGCATGATGGCCATCCGCGGAATCTACGAAAAGCACAACGTTCAGTCCGTCAACCACGGTGTTGGGTTTAACACCGCCGCGATCGAACTGCTGCTGCCGACCTACGGCGAGCAGCTGGGCCTGAAGGGCAAGATCGTGCCGAACTGGGAAGTTAACCCGACCCCGACCCTGATTCCTGCCATTGAATCCGGCTGGATCCAGTCGATCCACTCATTTGGCGGTGAAGTTGGGATGGAAAAGTACATCGCGGCGCGCCCTGACATCTTCTTTGTCGGCAAAGACGGTTCGATGCGTTCCAACCGGGCCTTTGGCCAAATGGCTGGGCAGTACGCGCTGGACATGTTTGTCGGCTCGACGCTGCAGATCGACCAGTACGGCAACTCATCAACGGTGACCAACGGCCGGCTGTCCGGGTTCGGCGGTGCGCCTAACATGGGCTCCAACCCAACCGGGCGCCGTCACTCAACACCGGCATGGCAGAGCTTGCGGCCGGACAATGATCCGCTGGGCAAAGGCCAAAAGCTGGTCGTCCAAATGGTTGAAACCTTTGGCTCTAACAAGCGGCCCGTCTTCGTTGATTCACTTGACGCGGTCAAGGTCCGCGAAGAGGCCAAGCTGGCAAACGTGCCGATCATGATCTACTCCGAGGACACGACGCACATCGTGACCGAGGAAGGGATCGCATACTTGTACAAGACCGATTCCATGGCTGAGCGGCAGGCGGCGATTGAGGCCATCGCCGGGGTCACCCCAGTGGGCCTGCGGTCTGATCCGGCGGTCGTTAAGGATCTGCGCGAGCGCGGCATCGTGGCGTTCCCAGAAGACCTTGGCGTCAACCGCAACCAGGCGACCCGTTCGCTGCTGGCAGCGCAGAACATGGAGGACCTCGTGAAGTGGTCCAAAGGTTTGTACAACCCGCCGGCGAAGTTCAGAAGCTGGTCATAAGGCTGCGTAGGCTCGCGGTCTTAGGGGGACAGCTAGCCTAGCCTAACGCATTGCCGGCGTTCTTGGCCGGCGAGGCGTTAGGCGTAGCTAGATGCTCCCCCGTTGCGAGCCCGAAGCGCGACTACGGAACATTTTTCGAGGCGCGCCTGGCAGTCTATCGCAGTTGCGCTCCGCGCGGCAACGCCCGAGCGTCTAGCTACGCTCAAACCATCGCCGGCAAAAACGGCCGGCAATGGCTTGAGCTAGGCTAGCCGTCGGGCTAAGAACGCCGCGCTCCGCAGCCTTTCCACATGAGAGGAGCACTATCATGGAAAAATTGCACTTTAAGTATCAAGCGACCCAGCCGATCGACCACCCGGTCCACATTGGCGTGGTTGCCTCCGGTGACCTTGAAGTCATCATGAAGCCGACGGACAAAAAAAGAGTCCGAGCTGAATATTGTGACCGGCAGCGACGGTTTTAAAGAAGTTTGGCAGAACGTTCTGACCCGCTTCTTTGACCGCTACCCGCTGCTGGCGGATTTTGAAATCAATGACTTCGGGGCCACCCCTGGGGTCGTTAACCTGCGGCTTACCCAAGCAATGGAGGCGTTGAAAGATGAGCAATAGTTTTGTAGAATTGCACGCCCGGCAGCGCGCTGAAGCCTTACTTGACGCGGACAGCACCCGTGAACTGATTGGCCCGTTTGACAACATGATTTCACCGCATTTGGAGCCGCAGGGCATTGTGCCCGAAGCCGATGACGGCATTGTGGTCATGAAGGGCAAGCTTGACGGCAAAAACACCCTGATCATCGCCATTGAAGGCAGCTTCCAGGGCGGCGGTATCG
Source organism: Lacticaseibacillus camelliae DSM 22697 = JCM 13995 (assembly GCF_001311195.1). Taxonomy (GTDB): domain Bacteria; phylum Bacillota; class Bacilli; order Lactobacillales; family Lactobacillaceae; genus Lacticaseibacillus; species Lacticaseibacillus camelliae. Next base: position 1,853 of record NZ_BBAJ01000032.1, on the reverse strand, counting down.
GTGAAGTGTCCGGGGCGAAAATCGTTTCCGCACTGGAGCACGCCTTGGCTGACAACAAGGCCGGCAACACCATTTACCCAATCATCATTTTGGATACCGGCGGTGTTCGCCTGCAGGAAGCCAACTACGGCCTGCTTTCAATTTCCGAGATCCACAACATGGTCATTGCGCTCAAGAAGTATGTCCCAGTCATCGGGCTCGTGCCCGGTCGGGTCGGCTCCTTCGGTGGCATGTCCATCACCAACGCCTTGCTGTCTTATGTCATTGGTACCGACAAGGCCCGCATCGGCTTGAACGGCCCCGAAGTCATCGAGCAGGAAGCCGGCGTCAAAGAATGGGATTCTTCCGACAAGAATCTGATCTGGGACACGCTGGGCACCAAGCAGCGTCAGGCCACCGGCATCATCGATGAGGTCGTGGCAGACGATGTTGAGGCCTTCCGCAAGGCCATCAGCGATGCCATCAACGAAAAGAAGGATTCTCATCGCGATCAGCGCGGGGACTTCTACCTGTCCTTGCTTGACCAACTCGATCCAAGCAAACCGCTGGACATTGCCGGTTACGACAAGCTGTTCAAGCAGGTCGACGTTAAGGCGCATCACTTGGCCCCAGCAGTTGAAGGCAGTCAGCCTGGCACCAAGTCTCGCGGCCGCAACTGGTTCGAACTGCTGACCGGCATCAAGAATGCCAAGAGCGACGTGCCGACTGTGCTGCACGCCCAGGCTGACGGTCGCGAATACGTCGCCATTGTGCCCGACGAAAACAATCGCTTTCCGCGGGTCCGCCACGGCGAGGCAGGGCTGCAGGAAGGCTACACCGTTGCCAGTGTCGTCAACGATTTGATCGCTGCCGACAAGGACAAGCCGGCGGCCCAGAAGACGCCGATCGTCATTGTGGTGGATGTGCCGAGTCAGGCGTACGGTTACAAAGAAGAGCTGATTGGGATCCACATGGCCTTGGCTTCTGCTGCGAGTGCCTATGCCCGGGCGCGTCAGGCCGGTCACAAGGTGGTTTCCTTTATCCCCGGCGACGCGGTTTCCGGCGGTTTCTTGGCCCAGGGCCTGCAGTCGAACCGGTTGGTCGCGCTCGATGATCTTGACATCACCATTCAGGCGATGAGCAAGGCCTCCAGTGCCCGCATTACCCAGCGGACGATCGCCGAATTGGAAGAGGCCACCAAGCACGTGCCAGCCATGGCTTACGACATTGAAAACTACCAGAAGCTGGGCTCCCTGTACAACCTGATCAAGGGTGTGAAGGGGTACGACCACGACGAAAAGGCTGTTTCCACCGTTAAGGCTGCACTGGACGATGCCTTTAAGAGCCTCGAAAACGCGCCGACCGATCTTTCGTTCCGTTACACGAACGCCATCGCGGTCAACGGCGAAGGCGGCGGTCGCAAGGCCACCAACAAAGTCCGCGCGCTGATGGATCAGCAATGGAACGACTAGCACCCCACACGCTCATCCGGCTGAAAAGTCGCAGCGCTTTAACGGCGAGTGCGGCGTTGCCGGCATGGGCAGAAGCCATGCTTAATGAATCACCGTACGTGATCGTGCGGCGTGGCCCCCAGGCCGACCGGTATCCGGTCGGCCTTCGTGGCTATCAGAAGCCTCAGCGCTTCGCGGCGTTTGTGGCCCCAGAAGGGTACACCGAAACGGTCACACCGCAGCAGGCACTGGCGCTGCTGCCAAAGCTGGACCCGGCGCGGGCGCAGCTGCCCGCGTTTCACAAGCTGGTTCAGCTTCAGCCGCTGCTGCAAGGCTTTGACTGGGGCGTTGGCGGCAGTCTGCAGTTCGAGCTGGTGACCGGGCTGAAAATGGCCCGCCCGGTTTCGGACGTGGATGTTATCA
>NZ_BBAJ01000031.1 GCF_001311195.1 Lacticaseibacillus camelliae DSM 22697 = JCM 13995 | reverse complement strand
CAGCCGGCCACCGCCAGTGACCCATCCAGCAGCGGGATCCCGGTGACTAGCGTCTGCACACCAAACCGGGTGGTCAGCGCGGCCGCCAAATCCGTTGCGTTTTCATCTGACCGCGGCGCCAGGTCCGGCTGCTGTCCCAGCAGCAGCTGTGCTTCCGTTAGGTTCGGGGTGATCACAGACGCCTGCGGGATCAGCGCCCGCATCGCGGCGACGTATGCGTCATCAAAGCCGCTGTATAGCTTGCCGCCATCGGCCATAGCCGGGTCCAGCAGCTGCACCGGCGCCGCTTGCCAATCGGGTAAGACCTGCTGCCAGGCCGCCAGCGCCGTCTTCCCTAAGTACCGAGCAGAACGCCTTGGGGCTGCAGCGGTAAGGTCTGCCAGTGCGCCGACGTGGGCGCGATTTGCGCCGCCAGGCTGGTGACCACGGGCTGGCCGAGGCCACCGGTGTGCGTTGAGAGATAAGCGGTCGGCAGGACCGCGCAGTTGAAACCCAGGGTCGCCAGCACCGGCAGCGCCACGCCAAGCGACACCTGCCCGACCCCGGACAAATCTTCGCTGATGATCACCTGTGGTTGTGTCAAGGCACCCCACCTCCTAAGAGCCAATCATACCAGCTTTTGGGCGAGGGACCGAGTTCTTTTTCTGAAAGAATGTTTGCCGCCTAATTAAGGTATAATCAGACTTAATACGTGGAGGCGAGACTATGATCGGCACGCTGTTTAACGTTACGATGATCATCATTGGCAGCTCAGTGGGGGCGCTGTTTAAGCGCGGCATCCCGGAGTCGGCGCACCACGCGCTGATGACGGCGATGGGCCTAGCGGTCATGATGCTCGGCATCAATACGTCGATTCAGAAAATGCCGCACTCTCATTACCCGGTCCTCTTTATCGCGAGCATGGCGCTTGGCGTTCTCATCGGCAGCGGCCTCGACCTGGACGGCCACTTTAACCACCTGCTGGGCAAGGCCAGTAAAAGCGGTTCGAACCTGAGCGAAGGCCTGTCGACCGCGATTCTCCTGTTTTGCATCGGCACCCTGTCGATCGTCGGGCCGATGGAGGCAGCCCTCAAGCAGGACTACACGTTTCTCTTCACCAACGGCACGCTGGACCTGATCACCTCGATGGTGCTCGCCTCGACGTTTGGCATCGGCATCATGCTGGCGGCACCCGTGCTGTTTTGCTGGCAAGGCGGCATCTACCTCATCGCACTGCTGCTGCGCGGGGCGATCTCATCCGCCCTGCTCACCGAGATCTCGATCGTCGGCGGCGTCTTAATTTTCGCGTCCGGGGTCAACCTCCTCGGCCTGGCCAAGATCAAGACGCTGAACCTGCTGCCGGCGCTGGCAATCCCGCCGCTGTTTTTCGGGGCCATGGCACTGTGGCAGCACCTGGTTTAGCGGCAATTAGTTAATCTAAGCAAGTTTTCCAAGCCAGCCGCGCGCTGGCTTTTTTTCGTCTCGCGCGCGCGGGTGTCACTTTGAGAAACGGCATTCACGGCTTACCCGAAAGTGCACTTTCAGTCCCCACAACCGGGATCAGTCGGCCATTCAATAAATTTGTAAATGCCGTTATACCGGCTATAATTATGATAACTATAATTATTTAACTATTTTCAAGGGTTCTGAGTTGCGGCACTAAAAAGAATCTCGTTATGCTTATTTACGTAAGCTACTAATTGTCACTGTCACTCACAACATTAGGAGGGTTTTGTTCATGAAGAAAGGTTTACTTGCTTCCGCTTTGGTTCTCCCGATTCTGGCGATGGGTATGGGAAGCGGCACTGGGGTTTTAGCCGCTGAAACCACTGGGCCATCAAATCCAGAAATCACGAAGACCTCAAAGGCCAGCGTTGTTGTCACCCCTGGCAAGCTTGAATTAGTTGCCGTTCCCGACCTGAACTTCACCAAGGTGTCTGTCTCTGACATTGCGACAAAGCCGTACACTGATTCCCGTCTGGCAAGCACTCGCTTCTCGCGCGTGCTGCTGAACGACTTCCGCGGCGATTCAAAGGGCTGGAAGCTGTCTGCAAAGCTGGGCAATCTGAACAGCGGCAAGAACAAGATCAACAGTGCTCAGATGATGTTGACACTGGGGCAAACCGGCAACAAGACCATGCCGGGCCAGCTCGGTGGCTACACCTGGCTGCGCGCTGGTGGTAACTCGGCAACGCTGCTCGCTACCTCTGACAAGAGCTCAGGCAGTGGCTTGGGTAACTACAAGATCAACACCACCGACCTGCGGATCGATCAACAAGAAGACATTCAAGCTGGCGCGTACACTGGGACCATGACCTGGACCCTTGCTTCCACCGGCCGCTAACAACCTCAACCTTACGTGTGAGCCGATGCCATCAGGCTTCGGCTCTTTTTAGAAGGAGGGATTCAAGTGAGTAAGATAACGCCTCTGCGCTGGCTCTCAACGCTGGCAGCCGCGTTCATTTTGACTGGCGGCCAGGCTGTGTTGGCAGCGGATAAGAATCCGCAAACAAAAGACAGCAACGTCGGCATTGTCATCGTGGACGACTCAGACCCACAAGACCCGGACCCAATCGACCCGGATCCTGTAGATCCAGACCCTGTTGATCCCGACCCCGTGGATCCGGAAGACCCAGACACCCCAACCGATCCGCAAGACCAGGAAGAAAACGACAGCGCCGCAATTGTGCCACCAAGTCAGGATGACGACACGCCATCCGGCGGTAATGCGGCAACCACCACCGATGAGGAAAAGCAGGCTGATTCAGCCCTGCCGCAAGCCGGCAGCTACTCCAGCATCGGTTTGATCACCGCTGGCCTGTTGGTGCTGGGCGCGTTGTCCGGCGTGTTGTTCCTCGATAGAAAGAAGGGTTAGTTATGCGGCAAACAAAGTTGATGACGCTTGTGACCTTGGCTTGCGCGCTGGCCATCCCGCTGTCTTCGTTGACCCCAGTGCTGGCGGTCGACTCAGGAACTGCAGCGCCAGCCGCTCAGGTGGTTGCGGCTGATGATGCGGCCACCGCAACCGAAGCTGCTGCGCCAAGTGCGGATAGCGCAACGGCAACGGCGCCAAAGGAAGACGTCCCGGCAGTTCAGCCGTCCACGCCAAGCGTGACGCCGGAAACCGAAGCGGAACCGGCGATCCCGACGCCGGCACCGGAAACTGAAGCGGTTGCCCCGACGCCAGCTCCGGAAGCGGAAGCCAACGCAGCAGCCCCAGCAGTCAAGCCAATGCCGGAAACGGCCGCTGCGGCGGATAAGCACCACCCGGAAAAAGAAGAATGGCGCGCCAAGGCCACTGGCGAAGTGCGGCTGGGCACCATTTGGAACACCGGCGGTCCGGTGGGCAATGCCACCGTTCAGGCCAACGACCATTTAGTTGTGCGCTACACCCTGAACTACAATGACTCCAAGAACATCGACTGGAAAAAGCTGACCGGGACCTTCACCGTACCGACCAACTACCAGCTCGCCCCGAGTGCGCAAGGCATGACCATCCGCGTGAACGGGCGGTCTCAGGTGGTGACCGCCAGCGGCACGAATCGCCTGAACAACATTTTGCTCGGCACTGCCCACACCACCCACGCCAAGAGCATCATCGTGGACATTCCGGTCGTGGCGAAAGACGACGCGCGGAATCAGGCCAAAGCCACCGCGGAGTTCAATGTGCCAAAACACCACGCGAAGACCGAAGTGGCCCTGCCGCTGCCGAAGCACAAACTGTCGCTGGACGTGCCAGGCTTCTTCTTCGGCTGGACCTCTGTGAAGGCTATTGCTTCCGGCCAGGTCGTGCAGAACAACGTGCACGCCCCGAACGGCTGGCTGGACTTTGAGAACACCGACCCGAACCTCAAGGGCCGCCTCACCGCCAGCATGAGCAGCTTCAACCTGGGCGACGGCTACCAGCCTGGCGGCGTCACGTTGAAGTTCAGTGTCGGCAAGTATCAGGTCGCGCTTAAGGATAACAGCACCACAACCACCATTGGCAACGGTCAATCCATTGATGCCCCGATCGACAACAGCCAACTGATCATCGACCAGTTCGATGGCGTCACTGCTGGCACCAAGGCCGGGACCATCACCTGGAACTACACCACAGCACCGTAGCACCACCGGGGGGCGACCCCCGTTTTTTTTGCTGGCAAAGGGTTCTGAGTTGCGCAACCGCCCCGCATCTTCATACAATTAAAGTAGTAAACTAATCGCTTTTAACAAAAAACTACGTCAGGAGATTGCAGCCATGAAGAAACTTTGACTCATCCTCGGCGCTTGGCGCTCACTTTCGGTCTCGGCCTCGCGCAGCACCAGTCGGTTCAAGCGGCAGGCGCCGAGTTTTCTGTGACCCCGGTCCTGGGCAACGACCAGATCAACGGGGTGACCGACTACTTCAACTTGCTGGTGTCGCCCAGCCAGACCCGCGATCTGCAGGTGCAGGTGGAAAACACAAGCAAGGAAGCCAAGACTTTTGTCGTGACACTGACCAACGCCTACAGCCAAAGCAACGGTGAGATCGGCTACGAGCCCAAGGACCAGGATGACGTCGACCCGTCGCTGACGGCGCCCTTGACCAGCTTCAGCAGCAAGCCGAAACAGGAAGTCAAAGTGGCGGCTGGCCAGACCCAAACCGTGACCATTCCGCTGAAGGTCCCAGCGGCCGGCTTCACCGGCGTCAAGCTGGGCGGCATTCACGTGCTCGACCAAAGCGTCAGTGCGCCAGCTGAGGCCGGCGAAGGCATCAGCCTGAACAACCAGTTCGCGATGATCATCGGCGTGCAGCTGCAGACCAACGCGGACGCCGTGGTGACGACCCAGCCCGACCTCAAGCTGGGCAAGGTCGCGGCCGGCACGGAAAACAACAACGCAAGCGGCGGCGTGATCGTCACGCTGCGCAACGTCGCGCCAATTTACATCGATGACCTCAAGGCCACCGTCGAAGTGACCAAAAAAAGGCGAATCCAAGCCGCTGCTGACCCGCACCGTGACCCAGTGGTCGATGGCGCCAAATTCCAGCCTGCCGCTGACGCTCAGCACCGAAAAAGAGCTCGAGCCAGGCGATTACGACGTCAAGGTGAACGTCGCCACCAGCGACAAGGACTGGGCATTCAAGGACCAGTTCACCATCAAGGCCCAGGAGGCCAAAAAGGTGAACCAGGCGCTGGGCCTGACCCCGAAGTCAAACGGCCCGACAAGCGGCTCCGGCAGCTGGGTCTGGTACCTGGTCGGCGGCATGGCCGTGGTCATTGTCGGATTGGCCGGCGGTATGGTGTGGTGGTGGCGCCGCAGCCGCAAGCAGCAGGCCGCGTAAGGCTTACAATAGCATTTAAGCACCACGAAAAAAAGGAAAGTCCTCACTCGGGCTTTCCTTTTTCAGTTAACCATGAAGTTAGATCAGCACCCCATCGCAGTGGGCGACCTCGTGTTGAATGATCTGGGCGACAAAGCCGGTGAACTCCTGGGTGTGCGGCTTGAAGTTGACGTCCTGGAACTGGACAGTGATCTGCTGAAACCGGGTGGCCGGCCGCTCGCCGTCCAGGCTCAGGCAGCCTTCGGTGGTTTGGTACTGGCCGGTCTGCCCAGTGATGTAAGGATTGACCATGACCACCGGTAGCGGGCCCATCTGCACGATGATGATGCGCTTGGCCACGCCGATCATGTTGGCCGCCATACCGACACAGCGCGTGGCGTTAGCGCGAGTGTGTCCTTGAGGTCCTGCATCACCTGGCGGTCGGCAGGCGTGGCCGGCTGCGCCTTTTGCTGCAGGAAGAGCTGGTCTTTTTCAATCGGTCTGATCATTGAAGTGCCCCTTTTCTAAAACGCCTTGAGGATCGCCCGGACGGCCTGAACCACCAAGTTCACGCCGTAGCCCATCACGATCACGCCGGAAATAATGTTGATCCACATGATGAGCCGGCGCGCAGCCGGTCCTTCAGTAGGTTCAGCGCCAGCGTGATGCCCGTGAACCACACGGCGCTGGCTGAGATGATTCCCGCCAGAAACACCAGGGCCTGCGCGCCAGTCAACGGCGCCCGCAGTGCCCCCAGCGTGACCCCAGTGTCGATCAACGCCTGCGGGTTACCGAACGAGACCACGAAGGCACCGGTGAACCACTGGCGCAGGGACTGTTCCTGCTGGCGGTTGCCAAACGCCGCCGCATTGGCGCCGCGCAGGATGCCCCAGCCGGTCCAGATCACGACCGCGCCGCCAAGGCCCATCACGCCAATGCGCAGCACCTCATTGCTGGCGATCAGCGACCCGAAGCCCAGAAACGCCACCGTCGACAGCAGCGTGTCGAACAGCCAGATGAAGCCCAGGACGATCAGCGCCTTTTTCAGCGGGTTGCTCAGCGCGTTATTGAACGCAAAAATGTTCTGCATGCCGATCGACGACACCAGCGCCAGCGCGATCACAAACGCCCGCAGGTACACGGCCAGCATCAGCGCGCCGCCGGTTTCTCGGCGCAGGTGGCCCAAAACGTTGGAATGCGCAGCTGGTCCAGCCGGCCCTCGCCGTTGTAATCCTCGTACATGTCCCTAAACGAAAGGCCTGCCTGAAGCTGGCCGCGCAGCTGCGCGTCCAGCGTGTGGGAAAATTGAATGCCGTCTTCCTTGGTATCAATGCTGGCCATTAGTTTCGCGTCTTTGAGTGGGTTATATGGCAGACCCCGGACGATTTTTTTCCTCGTGGGCGTCGTCAACGATGTAGTTGATGCCGTTGTCCATCCCCACTAACAGCCGGCCGCCGGGCTTTAAAATGCGAGCACACTCGCGCGACAGCGGCAAGACTTCCTCAATGTAGCAGTTGGCGACCGGCTGGATGATCAGGTCAAAGGCCTCGTCGTCAAACGGCAGCGGCTGGGTCATGTCGGCGCGCACGATGGTGATGGCGTACCCTTCGTGATCCGCCAGCTGACGCTCGGTTTGCAACTGCGCCTTGGAGTAGTCGAGGACCGTCACCGCCGCGCCCATCGCCGCAAGCAGCGGCATCTGCTGGCCGCCGCCGGACGCCAGGCCCAGCACCTTTTTCCCACGCATGTCGCAAACAGCCAGTCGTGCGGCATCGGCCGCGTTGGGGTGAGCAAAATGTCCCACTGGCCGTGCTGCGCGTTGACGTAGGTCTGGTGATCGATCGGCTGACCCCACTGCCAGCCGGCCTTCACCCAGCCGTCCACCGTGTCTGCGTTAATGTCCTGATAACCATGAGTGCCTCCGCGAAAAATTAGTTGCGTTAATCATAGCATATTAAAAGCGGGCTGCACTGGGCAGCCCGCTGATTTGAATGGTGTGGTTGAGTTACTTCTTCAGGAGTTTCTCGGCCAGAGCCTTCACGTCGTCGTCGCTCATGTCGAGCACCGGCTTCATTTGCTCCTCGGTCTTGATCGTGTCGTGGTTGTTTGCTTCCATGTAAGCGTCCCAAATCGCGTCACGGACAGGGGTTTCCTCATCGCTCCAGTCAAACACTGCGTTCATTGGTTCGTCGAGTACAAGAGTCTTTTCTGGGTCTACTGCCATGATTTAATACCTCCGTATGTTTTTGTCTTAATTAACAACAAATTCATTATAGAACACTTTCGGCCAAAAGCGTTAAATTTACTAGCACTTTATTTTGCTGAGTGCTAATTGTTGACAAAACGCTTCTCGGTGCGGCCGACTTTTTGATTGACACTTACCCAGAATAAGCTAACCATATAGGTGTAACTACACTAGAAAAGGGTCTGGCTCATGAACGTTTTGCGCACGATGTTCTCCTCGCTAAGTGAAAAAAAACTTCCGGTACTTCTGGCTGGGCCAGTGCGTATCGACCATGGGCACGTGGATCCAGCGCACCGCGCAGACCTGGCTGGTGTACGAAATGACCAAGTCCGCGTTCAAGGTCGGCTTGCTGTCGGCGTTTCAGTTCATCCCCATCATGGGCCTCACGCTGGTCGCCGGCACCCTGATCGACCGCTTCCCTAAGCGCACCATTTTAATGATCACCCAAAGCGCCTTCCTGCTGCTGGGTGTGGTGATGACAGTGCTCGTCTACACCGGCATCGTGCAGTACTGGGAGATCCTGCTCATCGCGCTGCTGTACGGCTGCTTTCAGGCCTTCGACACGCCGACCCGCCAGAGCTTCGTCGTCGAACTGGTCGGCCAAAAGAACCTGATGAACGGCATTTCGCTTAACTCCACCATTTTTAACTTAGCGAAAATCGCCGGGCCGGCGCTGGCGGGCGTGCTGATGGCGCAGTTTTCCGTCGGCTTCTGCTTCCTGGTCGACGCTATTTCGTACCTGGCCGTGCTGCTCGGGCTGTTCTTGATCCAGCAGGACCACGTCGTCGCGTCACACTCGCACGAGCGCGTCTGGACCGACCTCAAGGAAGGCCTGCATTACGTCTGGACCCACGCCGCCGTGCGCTTGTCCGCCGAGCTGATGCTGATCGTCTGCACGCTTAACTTCAACAACAACGTCATCATCCCCATTGGCCAAAACCGTCTTCCACGGCGGCGCGCAGACCTACGCCAATCTGCTATCGGCCACTGGCGTCGGGTCGCTGATTGCCGCCTTTTTGATGAGCTACCTGTCGCGCTACGGCATGCAGCGCAACATTTACCTCTGGGTCGGCATCGGCACCGCGACCCTGCAGGCCGGCATGCTGTTTGTGCGCAGCTACTGGCTCGCCATGGTGGTGATGGTGCTGGTCGGCTTTTGCAACATGGTCTTTCTCAACCAGTCCAACGCGTCGTTCCAGTTCAACATCCCGGGCGAGCTGCGCGGGCGCATCATGTCCGTCTACGTCCTGCTCAACCAGGGCTCCACGCCGGTCGGCTCACTGTACGTCGGCAGTGTCATGGACGTGTTCGGCGGCCTGTGGGGCTTCCCGTCCTGCGGGTTCTTGGCGCTCATCCTGCTGATCCCGACCCTGCTGGTCAACCGCAAGCTCGTGTCAAAATGGTTCCACCAAAGCCGCGCCGACAGCATCCGCGAGGCGTCGGGGCAATAATCTCCGCCATTCAAAAAGCACCACGATTAAAAACTCGTGGTGCGTATGGGCGGACAGGTTGAACTAATCATGCTTGATGACCCAACCTGTTTGCTAGAGATCATAATGATAACGGCAGGAAAAAATAATGATCGCATTGTTTTCAATGCTGTACACTAATCGATCCTCCTGGGAAATCCGACGTGACCATTTACCTTGAAGCTCAAATCGCAACGGCTCTGGCTTGCCAAGGCCCTCGTAAGGCGTTGAATCGATTGATTTAATTAACTTGTTGATTCTCTTGATGATCGCTTTATCATTCTGAGCGTGCCAGTACAGATAGTCATCCCAGGCGTCATCTGTCCAAGACTTAATCATCGTCCCCACCCTCCAGCAAGTCATGCACTTTGGCCTTGCCAGACTGAATTTGCTTATCGCCCCGGCGAATGCGTGCCATTAGATCGGGGTTGCTCAACAAGTACATGGTTTCTTGCATTGAGTCATAGTCACTTTTGCTCATCACAACGATGGTGTCTTCCGGATCCTTGGCTGTCACCAACAATGACTCGGAATCCTGGTTCACCTTCTGCATATAAGACTTTAGGTTTTTACGAAAGCCGCTGTAAGAAACTGCATCCAAAGTCATCCACTCCTTCCATGGGCCTATTGTACCAGATTGCGTACCATTGTACCACAATTTGTACAATGTAAGATTCTCGCCAGTGTCATCCAGAAAAGTTCCTCAGTCTTTTCGATTAGTCCATCCGCAGTCAACCGTTACTACTCCTGTGAGACGCAACGCGCCCTGCATTCAATCGTGCAAGGCGCCTTGTTTGTGAGACTAATCAGAAAGCCTCAAAAGCCGCGCCGACAGCATTCGCGAGGCGTCGGGGCATAGTCTAGTAACGAAATGTACGGTCAGCACGTCGACGAAACGATTCGTCTGTCGGTACGGTAATTCCGGTGTATACTTTTATCACACGAAGGGATGTGTTGACCACGAAGACAACAACTAACAAACAAGGCCGCGTCATCGGCAAGTTTATTACCAGGAAGTCGGAATATTCAGTCAGCCTGACCGTCCCCGCTGAGACCGGGATTAAACCAGGACAAGAGTATGCATTACGGGTTCAAGATGATGGTTCACTGCTTTATGAACCGCGTCACGTAAATTTTTGGCATACACCTGACGCAGAAAAACACAATTTTCGGGCAGATTTGGACAAAATAGGCAACTTCTCTGAAGAGCCTCGTGTAGGTAAGGAGCTTTAGTCATGGCAAACTCACCTCTCACAAGTAAGCGAGACTTGTCCGCACCAAAACAGGGTGACATCATCACGATCGACGCGGAGCCGCCTGCTGGCAGAAATATGGTGGTCATGATCCAAGGCGGGGCAACATTAGGCGACATTTGATTGTCCTATCCAACACTGACTACAATCAGCTCACCGGCATGGTTGTGGGGATGGCCATCACGACCACAGATTTTGCGGACATGAGTGGTTACCTTCCGTTTGTTGATCTCGAAAGTAAGACGAAGGGAAATATTATCCTTTGGCAGTTGCCGACCTTTGATCAGGTTGCGAGACATGCGAGCATTATCGGTCACGTCAGCCCTAGTATGCTTAACACGCTTAAAAAAAAGGTAGCAATCGATATTTTTGAATAGCGTCGCTGCAAACGAAAAAACAACTCATCTGTATACTTAACGGCGCGTCCTTGCACATCAAAGTGCAAGGACGCGCCGCTTTTTTTACGTCACCATTCAGAATGCCCCAAGCAGAAGGGCCACCCCCATGCCGGCGAACACAAGCCCGATAAAGAAGCTGTAGGCCAGCCCGAACGGCGAAAAGGTCGCGGCGTTCGGGTCCGTGCGCCGGGTTAGCGTGTGCCTGAACCGAAAGCTCAGATAAACCTGCCAGGCGCCCAGTAAAATCAGCGCAATACCTGCAATAGTTTTCCACATGATCATCACTCCCTTGCCCGGGATGCCAACTCAAAACTGCATAAAAAACGTCGCGATCCCGATTCCGACAAACATGATCCCCAAGTAGAAACTGTCCGCCAGCGCCAGCAGCGAAAACGAGGAGGTCGCGGCATTCCCATGATGCGTCACCTGATGACCGTAGCGCTTGCTAACCACCATCTGCCAGATCCCCAGCAGGACAAACAGCACCCCAACAATTCTTTCCCACATTTTACTTCCTCCTTCTAACGACCTAAGCATAGTGCTTCCCAGAGCCGTTAAATCAGTCCTTAGTCGCAATTTTGCTGAGGCCCAGGGCGGAGGAAAACCGGCTTATTTTACCGGTTCAACAGCGTCAAAACAGGCCCGCACAATTGACTGCGGGCCTGGTTGGAAATTTTTTTTCGACTGCTACCGGTTCATCGCCCCGGCGTGGTTCATCAGTGCCTTCACCTCGGCGTCAGTGTTCAGATTGATGTCGCCTTGAATCGTCAGCTTGAGCACGGAAGCGGCCAGCGCGTAGTTGATCAGCGGCTCGCCGGTCAGGCCCTGCCGCATCGCGTGCAGCAGCCCGGCGCCAAAGGCATCGCCGGAGCCAACGCCTTCCATCACGTGCAGGTGATGGGTCACGGCGCGGCTGAGCGTTCCATCCTGCAGCAGCAGCGCGGTCCAGTCCGAATCCTCGACCGAGCGAATGTCGCGCAGGATCGAGCCAACGGTGTGAATGTTGGGATACCGGCGCTGCACCTCGCGCATGGCGGCCTCAAAGCTGGCCACCTGCTCGATGCCGCGCGTTTCGTCGCCGTCGAATGCCTTGATGCCCAGCGTTGCCTCGAAGTCCTCGTCGTGGGCCAGCACCACCGATACATGCGGCAGCAAGGTCTTCATCGTCGCCTGGGCTTGGGCCGGCGTCCACATTTTGCCGCGGTAGTTGGTGTCCAGCACCACGGTGATGCCGTGCGCCTCGCAGTACCCACAGGCGGCCTGCAGCGCACTGGCCATCGCCGGCGACAGCGCCGCCGTGATGCCGGAGAAGTAGAATGTGTCGACGTCGTCAAGCAGCATCGGCCAGTCGAACTCATCCGGCTGCGCCTCGGCAAAGCTGCTGCCGGCGCGGTCGTACACCACGCTGGTCGTGCGCACGCTGGCGCCTTTTTCAAAGTAGTAAATGCCTAGCCGCGGGCCGCCGCGCAGGATGCGCGTCGTGTCGACCCCGTAGCCGCGCAGGGTGTACAGCGCTGCATCGCCCAGCGGGTTGCTTGGCAGCTTGGTCAAAAAGGCCGCGTCCTCGCCCAAAAGCGCCAGGCTGGCCGCCACATTGGCCTCGGCGCCGCCGTAGTTCGCCTCAAAGCTGGTCGTCTGAATGATCCGCTCGTTGACCGGCGGCTTCAAGCGCAGCATGATCTCCCCCATTGTCAGTACTTTTGTCATGATGATCCTCCTTGATTAAAAAAACCGGCGCAGGCGCAACCACGCCGCACCGGTTCTCATCATTCCGCGTTCTTACCGATGACCGCCAGCTCCGTCAGCGCCGGGAAGAACTCGGTGCCCTGCGCCCGCTTCAACGCGGTGAGGCGAACCCAGGTGACCGTTTTGGCGGCAAACGTGTAAGGCTGCGGCCCGGCCGTTTTCGCCATTGTCAGTGGCAGCTGGCTGCCGTCGGAAAAGAGGGCGGTGCCGTCGGTCCAGTAGGTGTCGTGTGGGTAATCGGCGCGCAGCGTGAGGATCAGCGTGTCGATGGTGACCGGCCGACCGAAATCGACGGTCAGCTCGGCGTCTTCGCGCTGGTCGATGCCCCACGACTGGAACGGAAAATTGCCGTGCGACTCGTTGGCCACGTAGCCATCGATCGCATTGCGGGCGAAGAACACGTACTCGCCCGCGCGTCTCGGCGTTGGCCGAGGCGTGCGGAAAGACGTCCTTGGCTTCGCGCAGGTCGTGGCTGTTCACCGCGAGGTTGCGCCGCGCAGCAATCTCATCTGGCGCAGCAAACCGCACACTCGCGTAGTGCTTGTGCCCGGCAAATGCGCCGTCCGGGTACGGCCACTCGCGCTGATCGTCGAACGGAATGGCATAGCGGAATGTCGGGGCCGTGACGTAAATCAGGGCCGGACTGAGCGCCGCGTCCAGCTGCACGACCAGGTACGCCGGGGCCTTATCGACTTCGACCTGGTAGTAGTCACCGCGCTTGTAGCCGTGTTGAAACACCAGGTAAGCGGAGTGGCCGGCCGGGGCCGCTTTTTCCAAGTGGTCGCCGTTGTACAGACCAAACTTCAGGGTTTGCATCGCGCCACCTACTTCAGCTGATCCATGGCGACTTCATCCATGTCGTCGTAAGTTTGGTTTTCACCGCACATTGCCCAGATGAAGGCGTAGTTCGTGGTGCCAACGCCGCAGTGGATGGACCAGCTCGGGTTAACGACTGCGGACTCGTTGGTCATGACCAGGTGCTTGGTCGCGTTCGGCTGACCCATGAAGTGGAACACGCGGGTGTCCGGGGTCGGGAATTCAATGTAAAGATAAGTCTCCATGCGGCGCGCGTGCGTGTGCGCCGGCATGGTGTTCCAAGACGACCCTGGCTCTAGGACGGTGTAGCCCATTTGCAGCTGGCAGGTGTCCATTTGGCTGGCATCGATGTACTTGTAAATCGTCCGCTTGTTCATGTGGTCCTGGTCGCCGATCGGCTTCTTCAGGGCGTTGGCAAACGGCAGCTTCTTGTCCGGGTAGGTCTTGTGGGCCGGCGTGGAGACTGTGTAGAACTTGGCCGGGTTTTGCGGGTCCTTCGACGCGAAGACCACGTGCTTGTGGCCCATGCCGACATAGTAGCCGTCGTGGGTGACCATTTGCTGCTCGTCACCGTCGATCGTGATAGTGCCTTCGCCGCCGATGTTGATCACGCCCAGTTCGCGGCGCTGCAGGAAGAACTCAACGCCCAGCTCCTTGCCGAGGACGATTTCCAGCGGTGCGGTCGTTGGCGTCACGCCGCCGAAGATCATGCGGTCGTTGTACGTATAAGTCAGGTTAATGTCACCAGGGGTGAACAGGTGCTCGACCTGGAACTGGTCACGCATCTCCTCAGTGGAGTAATGCTCGATGTCCTTGGGACTGTGCGCGTAGTTTGTTTTCATTGAAAAAGCCATGGTTGATCTCTCTCCTTAGAAAATGATTGATAGCGGCCCACTTTGGCGGGCCAGCCAAATTCTGCCAGCGTTCAGTTTGCACACTGCAACTGGCGAATGATACTAGCCGCGAATTGCCTTGAGCTTGGCGGCGTACTGCTTTGCGGTGGCCGTGACGCCGGCAAAATCACCGGTTTTGGCCGCAGCCGTCAGGTTGGAGCCAGCGCCGACAACCGTGACGCCGGCCTTGAACCAGTCCGCCATGTTGTCCAGCGACACGCCGCCGGTCGGCATGATTGAGGCGTTCGGGAACGGTGCCAGCACCGCCTTGACCATGCCTGGGCCGGCAACGGAACCAGGGAACAGTTTGACCAGGTCGACCCCGGCTTCCAGCGCGTGCTGGATCTCGGTTGGCGTCAGGCAGCCTGGGGTGTAAGGAATCGAGTACAGGTTGCAGACCTTGGCAACTTCCGGGTTGAAGCTAGGGCTGACGATGAACTCCGCGCCGTCGATGATGGCGATGCGCGCGGTGACCGCGTCCAGCACCGTGCCGGCACCAATGATCACGTTGTCATCGCCGGCGTACTTTTCCGTCAGCTCGGTGATGGCCTGATCGGCGTGCGGCACGGTGAAGGTCAGCTCAATGCCGGTCACGCCGCCCGCAATGACGGCGTCGGCCAGCTTCACGGCTTTCTCCGCGCTGTCCTCACGGATGACGGCAATCACGCCGGCGGCTTAATGCGATTCAACAACTCCACTTTTTTCATTGAGATCCTCCTAATCGACGGCTCGCGTCGCCGTTTTGATAAACTGTTTCAAGCCCGCCTGATCCGGGTAGCCGTCGTTGTCGCTCGGCGACTGCACACCCAGCGCACCGATCGCGTTACCGCGCGCGGTGGCCTGCGCCCAGTCCAGGCCTTCCAGCCGCGCCGTCAACACGCCCAGGGCAAACCCGTCGCCGGCCCCGACCGTATCAACGACGCGCTCGGCGACAAAACCGGGCACGGTGCCGTGCGCCCCAACACGCGTGTGAAAGGATGCGCCGCGGCTGCCAAGCTTGATCACCACAGCCTTGGTGCGCGGGCTTTGGTCAAAGTAAAACTGCGCGATGGCTTCGGGTGTCTCTTCACCGGTCAGCGTGCGGCCTTCCTTGAGGCCGGGAAGCACCAGCGTGGCCTCTTGGGCCAGCCGGTTAAGCGTTTGGCGCATCCCGGCTTCATCCGGCCACAGCGCCGGGCGCAGGTTCGGGTCGAAACTGATCGGAACATTGGCCTGGTGCAGCCGGCCGATCAGCGCCTGCAGCGTCTCGCGACTGGTTGCGGACACGCCGGCGTAAATGCCGGTCAGGTGGGCAACGCGCGTGGCGGTGAGGTCCAGGTCCGGTAGCTGACTGGCGGTCAGATTGGCGGCCGCCGAGTCTTTACGCATGTAACGTCGCCGGATCGCCCACCGACGTTTTCTGTTTGAACATCACGCCGGTCCAGTGCGCAGGGTCGACAACAATGTGGTCGGTTTCAATGCCGCGCGCGGCCAGTGCTTGGGTGATGAACTCCCCGTTGGGCCCGTCGCCGACTGCCGTCAGGTAATCGACCGAGTGGCCCAGGCGCGTGCCCCCACGGCCACATTGACCTCGGCGCCGGCCAGGTACTTGTGAAAATGCGTGGCTTGCGCCAGGCTTTGATCCTCGTCTTCAGCGGCAAACAACACCAGCGGCTCGCCAATCGTGACGATTTCTGCCATTTTGTCACCTCACTGACGGGAAGATTAACGAACCAGGTAGCCGCCGTCGACTGGGATAATTGCCCCGTTGATGTAGCTGGAAGCATCGCTGGCCAGGAACACCGCAATGCCCATCAGTTCGTAAGGCTCTGCCCAGTGGCCAGCTGGGATCCGGTCGAGGATCTCCTTGTTGCGATCCTTGTCGGCGCGAATCGGCGCGGTGTTTTCGGTCTTGATGTACCCTGGCGCAATGGCGTTAACCGTGATGTTGTACACACCCAGTTCGGACGCGAAAGCCTTGGTCAGACCGGCAACCCCGTGCTTAGACGCGGTGTAGGAAGGAATGAACTTGCCGCCTTGGAACGACAGCATCGAGCCGATGTTGATGATCTTGCCGTACTTCTGCTTGGCGAAGACCTTCGCGGCGGCCAGGCTCATGTGGTAAACGGCGCTCAGGTTGATGGCGATGACCTGGTCCCAGTCCTTGTCCTTGGATTCCAGCAGTGGGTTGCGGCGGATCATGCCGGCGTTGTTGACCAGAATGTCGATGTGGCCCATTTTTTCAACGGCCTCGGCAACGACCTTGTCCGCGACGCCGTCCTTGGTCAGGTCGACATCGGCGAACTCAACTTTACGGCCGCGCTTTTCGATCAGGCGTCGGGTGTTGTCCCATTCGGCCGTGCCGAACGTGGGAATGAAAATGTCGGCACCGGCTTCCGCCATGGCCACCGCGTAACCCTGGCCCAGGCCGGTGTTACCGCCAGTGATGACGGCCACCTTGCCTGTCAAATCGAACTTGCTCATCTTAAACTGGTCAAGTTCGGCCTCGTGCTTCTTGATTTCTTCTTCTGTCTGATGGATCTCTGCCATTAAACTCAGCTCCTATCGTTTTAGTGTGAAAATATCGTTTCTTTATAAGAAACTCTATTTCCAAAAACAATCAACACCGTCAATATACGGCATTGAACTGGATTTTGCAAGCGATTACGGCTGCCGCGGACAAAAAAATAGCGGGGCCGCGGCCTCGCTTGTCTCGCTTTCAGATTTATAGCGCCGCTTCAATGGCGTGCTGCGTGTTGAGCAGCAGGCGCACAAACTCCGTGCGCCGCTCCTTAGGCAGCCGATACTTCGGCGTCGAAATGGAAAAGGCCCCGTACAGCTGATGGTTCTTGTGAATCGTCGCCCCGAGGCAGAACACCTCGGACTCGTTTTCCTCGTTGTCGATGCTGACGCCGGTTTGCTGGATCTGCTTCAGATCGGCCTGCAGCTTGGTCTGACTCGTGATGGTGTACGGGGTGAGCGGCGTGAGCTTCGTGGTGTCGAAGTACTGCCGCAGCTGGCTTTGCGTGTATGTCGCCAGCACCGCCTTCCCCATCGCAGACGAGTACAAGTTCATCGTCCCGCCGATGATAGATTGCAGCTTGATCGAGGTCGGGCTTTCCAGCTTTTCGATCAGCACGATTTTCGAGTCGCGCAGCACGCCGAGGTTAATGGTCTCGCCGGTCTCGTCGCGCAGCTTCTGCAGAAACGGCCGCGCCGCCCCGGCGATGTCAAAGCTGGCCAGCGCCTTTTGGGCGTACGCGATCATCTGCGTGCCAATGTAGTAGCGCTTGGTTTGGTCGTCGCGCCGCACCATCCCCAACTGGTTCATGGTGGTGAGGATCTTCTGCGCGGTCGGCTTGGCCATGCCCAGTCCGGCACTGATCTGGGCCAGCGACGGCGCGTCTTGGGTTTTTAACAGGAATTCAAGGATCTCGTTGGCTTTAATCAAAACCGTTCCGTATGGTTTCCCAGTGCTTGGTTCGCTCATCTGGGTTGCCCCCTTCTGGTGTTTATTATTTGGAAACTACGAATATTTTATACACAATTGGAAAAATTAACAAGCCCAGCGAGCGCAAAAAAATGGCGTTACCTCAGAGTGGTGAAGTAACGCCTTACAAAGGAGCTCATATCAGAGTTCGCCTTTCAACGTCTGACCTGTTTTCTCCTTCAATGACGACCAAAATGAAAACTGCTTCACTTTTGCAGTGAAGGTCATACTTCGGTGACGGATGGCTTCACCACCGCCTGGTCACAAAAACCGCCCAGGAACGCTGAGCGGTTTCGCCATCATGATTCTTCAGTCTGCAGCAACCCCGCCGTGATCGGCCAAGTGGCAGGATAGACGTCATGATAAAGTTTGTAATAACGAGTGTAGCGTTCGACCTGCTTTCGATCCGGCACGTAGGTTGCTTTTTCTTCAACGAACTGCTTGGCACAGGCCTCAAAGCTGGCAAACCAGCCGAGCCCGACCGCGGCGATCATTGCCGCCCCGATGCCAGGGCCTTGGTTGTTTTTCAGGCTGACGATCTTCAGGTTCAAAATGTCCGCCTGAATCTGCAACCACAGTGGGCTTTGCGACCCGCCACCAATCGTGATGGCCGACTTAAAGGTCCGCCCACTGTCTTGGTAAACCGCCAGCACATCGCGGAACGAGAACGTGATGCCTTCAATCACCGCCCGGACAAAATCCGCGCGGGTCTGGCGGCTGTCGATGCCGATAAAGCTCCCACGAATCTTGGCATCCGCGTACGGCGTGCGTTCGCCCACCAGGTACGGCGTGAAAAGTAGCCCGTTGGCGCCTGGCCTTGACGCCGCCGCGCTGGCCACCAAAGTCGCAAAATCCTCGTCTGGCGCAAAGGTCTTCTTGAACCAGTTCAGGCTGTGTCCGGCCGCCAGCGTCACGCCCATCGAGTAGTGCTGCCCTGGCACAACGTGGTCAAAATAATGCAGCTTGCCGTTGTACGTCGTTTTCGAGTCCGGTTCATAAGTGAGGACGACGCCAGAGGTGCCAATGCTGAGCAGCAACTGGTCGGGGTGCAGCACCCCGGCACCGACTGCGCCGCAGGCATTGTCCGCACCGCCGCCAAAGACTTTGACGGTCTTCGGCAAGCCGACTGCCGCGGCGAACTCTGGATCAAGCGTGCCAACACAGTCAGTGGCCTCAATCAGCGGTGGGCAGAGGCTCGCGGGAATGTTGAAGGTC
This sequence comes from Lacticaseibacillus camelliae DSM 22697 = JCM 13995, assembly GCF_001311195.1. Lineage (GTDB taxonomy): Bacteria > Bacillota > Bacilli > Lactobacillales > Lactobacillaceae > Lacticaseibacillus > Lacticaseibacillus camelliae. The sequence goes on along the minus strand of NZ_BBAJ01000031.1, from coordinate 7,339 downwards.
GCAAGGATGGCCGGCGACCAGCGCCGTTTATCCTCATCCAGCATCACAGTCCCAGCGGCATCCGAGTAATCGATTCCGGCCACGCCAGTCATGCGATACCGCACGTAATCCTTGGGCAGAAGGAACATTTTGGCCGCGGCAAAATTCTCGGGTTCGTGCTTTTGCACCCACAGGAGCTTAGGCAACGTGAAGCCTTCAAGCGCACGGTTGCGCGTGATCTCAATGAACCGCTTGCCCATCGTCTGGTTGATCTGATTGACCTCGGCCGTCGTGCGCGTGTCGTTCCACAAAATGGCTGGGCGCAGTGGCCGCATGGCAGCCGAAAGCAGGACCAAGCCGTGCATCTGGCCGGAAAAGCTCAGTCCAGCCACTTGGCTAAGATCAGCTTCGGGCTTTTTCCCCAAGGCAATGATGGCTGCTTTCACGCTGCGGATCCAGTCTTCCGGATCTTGCTCGCTGTAGCCGGGCTTGGGCTGCTGCAGCGGATAGGCCGTGCTGCCAGTCGCCAGGGTCGCGCCGGTTTCATCCACCAGCAGGACCTTGACCGCGCTCGTCCCCAAATCAACTCCAATTACGGCTGCCATAGTGTCCCTCCGTTACTTCAGCGTCTCAATGATGTAGTGGTTCAACGTGTCTTCCAGCTCTTCCCAACGACCGGACTTGGTGGCTGCACGCAACTCACTTTGCGGCTTATCGATCACGTACTTGTTCAAAGAGTTGAAGTCTTCCTTACCCGCTTCGATCGAGGCACCAATGCCGGAATCGTAGCTGCTGTAACGATCTGCAATAAAGTCCTCGAAGACTTTGTCCTGCTTCAACTTCAGCGCCACCTTCAGACCAGCGGCATAAGTGTCCATGCCCACAATGTGAGAGTAGAACATGTCTTCTGGGGTGAAGGAAGAACGCCGCGGCTTGGCATCGAAGTTCAGGCCGCCTTTGTTCAGACCGCCGTTTTCAACGACTTCGTACATTGCCATCGTGGATTCGTACAGGTTGGTCGGGAACTGATCCAGATCCCAGCCAATCAGCTTGTCGCCCTGGTTGGCGTCCAAAGAGCCGAGCAGCCCAGCGGAGCGCGCCACCCGAATTTCGTGCTGGTAAGTGTGGCCGGCCAAGTTGGCGTGGTTGCCTTCCAGGTTCAGCTTGTAAGTGCCGTCCAGGCATATTCCTTCATGAACGCGATGGTGGTCGCCGCATCAAAATCGTACTGGTGCATCATCGGTTCCTTCGGCTTTGGCTCGAGCAGCAGCTGGCCGGTGAAGCCGATGGACTTCGCGTAGTCAGCGGCCATGTGGAAGAACTCGCCCAAGTGATCCTGCTCGCGCTTCATGTCTGTGTTCAGCAGGGATTCGTAACCTTCGCGGCCGCCCCAGAACACGTAGTTCGCCGAGCCCACCTTCTTGGCGGTGTCCAGGCCTTCCTTGACCTGGGCCGCAGCAAACGCAAAGATGTCCGCAAACGGACTGGATGCCGCGCCGGCAACAAACCGCGGGTTGGTGAACATGTTCGCGGTGTTCCAAAGCACCTTCATGTGCGAAGTCTTCTGGTAGTCCACGAACATGTCGGTGATCTCTTCAATGTTTTTGTTGGTCTCACGCAGCGTGTCGCCTTCTGGGGCGATGTCACGGTCGTGGAAGCAGAAGAAGTCGACGCCCAGTTTGTCATAGAATTCAAAGGCCGCATCAACGCGCGCCTTCGCCAGATCCATGCCAGTCAAGCCGTCCCAAGGGCGAATCGCGGTGCCGTCGCCGAAGATGTCGTCGAGCTTTTGACCGAAGGTGTGCCAGTATGCAACGGAGAAGCGCAACCAGTCGCGCATCTTCTTGCCGCCGACGACCTCATCCGGGTTATAGTACTGAAACCCCATCTTGGACCTCAGTGACGTTGGGCCAATGTAACTGATTTTAGAAACATCAGGAAAATACTCCTGTTTTGCCATCGTAAAGCCTCCATTTGGTATGTTTAGATAACTTACTAACTACGGGACAAAACTAACACATCGCAAACGCAGAGTCAATCAATTTTGGCAGCGATTTCACGCGTTCCCGAGTCCCGTCTGCGCGCTCACGCGTTTTTGAAATGCAGCTGCGACGGCCCATCCCGAGAACTTGGTGCACAATGAGCGCGGTCCCGCCCAGTGTGACGGCGTGGTCGACGTCCTGGCAAAGCGTCAGTCTGACCTGGCTGCCAAACCGCTGGACCTCACTGGCAACTACGGCCAGCAGCCTTGGGATCTGCGCCATCAGCGTCGAGTTAATCACCACGATTTTGGGATCATAAGTGGCGACCAAATTGTGAACGACCATCGCCAAGTATGTCGCAAATTGGCTCAGCACCTGCTGGACCTTCACATCGTCGGCCTGATAGCGCAGCGCGACTGCCTTTTCCGTCAGCGCAGGGTCACCGAGGGCCTCCCGCAACTGGGCCATCACCGCGTCTTCGGAGCACAACGTCTCAATTTTGATTGGTTCACCGGCCGCATCCGGCTCAACAAAGGTCCGGCCAACCTCACCGGCACCGCCTTGCGCGCCGCGAAACAGCTGGCCGTTGATGACCACGCCGGCGCCGATGCCCTTGTGAATGCTCAGCGCAACCAGATCCTGCTGGGCAGTCGCGAGCTGCGTGAAGTCACGGGCGTAAAGCGCCGCCAAATTGGCTTCGTTTTCCAGGACCACCGGCACGTGCAACGCCTGCTGAAAATAAGCGGCAATGTCGACATCAGTCGTCGCCAAAAATGGGGAATCCAAGATCCGATTCTGATAGACAATCCCGTGGATTCCGATGGCCACCCCCATCAGGCCATGGCGCGTCTGCGTGACCGGCTGCCTCTGGTAGGCCTGAATTTTGGCCAGCATCAGGGCCAGCCGTTCGGTGAGCGCCGCCCCTTCTCCCCAGAAGTTGCCGCTTTGCAGGACCTGCCCGTCGAGGGTGCTGACGCTCATATCGGTGGCGTGAAACCCCAGGTCAAAACTGATCACGTAGCCAAAGTGCGGATCGAACCGGTACAGGGTCGGTTTACGGCCACCCGCCTGTGAGCCGGCCCCGGCACCCAGCTCCTCAAGGTACCCCTCGTCGATCAGCTGGCTAAAAATGTCCGACACCGTCACCTTATTCAGCTGCAGATCCTTTGCCACCTGGCTGCGCGAGGTTGGCCCACTGTTCATCACGTCCTGCAGCACGTTTTTTTTCGTTGTTTTCGCGCACGTCGCGCTTGCTAATTTCCGCCATTGTAGATGCCCCACTTGTGATTTACTTTAGGATGCACGCATCAGGCAGGATTGCAACCGGCCTGACACTTTCCACAGCATGCTAAGACGCAGCCAGCAAAAAAAACGAACCAGCCAGCTCGATTGCTAACTAGTTCGCATCGTTTCAAAATAACACCCACTCCGGTAAGCGGCCGAACATATAACCCGTGCACAGGGTGCAGTGTGTGGGAAAGACCATCTTAGAACGTGAATGCCCACTTAGTCTTCAAATTAAACGGGCGACCCGGCATCAGTGTAACCCCCGACCAATCGAGCCCTGCAGCAGGTGCAACCTGAGTCTCGAGCGTCAGACCGGCATGCGGCTTGAAGTGACCAAGAATTCCTTGACCATCACCGCGGAAGTGGTTACCAGTAAACATCACCAGCGCACTGGCGGTTGTTGTCATCGCCATCGCTCTTCCAGAGGCGCCGACCAATCTGACGGCGTGGTCATTTTTCAGTAGGAATGGGTGATCAAAGCCCGCACCATCAAGCACTTTTTGCAACACGTCACCCAAACGCTGACCATTTCTAAAGTCGAACGGCGAATCTGCCACACTGGTCCACCCAAGCGGCATGTGGGCTTCAAGGCCCATAGTAATCGCTGGCCATCGTAAGCGTGGTATCCTCAATCGTTGTATTGGGACCATCAAGGGCAAAATACACGTGGTTGCTGGGATTAAATAACGTCATCTGATCAGTGACTGCGTTGATTGAATACGTCACCGCATTGTCATCAGCTAACGTGTAACTGACTGTCACCAGTACATTCCCTGGAAACTGATTGTGCCCATCAGGATCCAAGTACGTGAAAGTCACGGTATCCTGCGACTTTTCACTGCGATAGGTGCCTGTCCAAACTTGACGATCCAGACCATCTAAGCCGCCATGGATATGGTTAGGGCCTTCGCCAGCCGGCAAATCGAGCAGTCGCTTCCCGCTGTGCCAGACATGACCGGGCAGACGACCGATAATCCGGCCCACTGTACTGCCCAGTAAATTACGTTCAGCCGCATAGTCTTCAGGTTTCTTCAGGGAAAGAATGACATCAACGAGATGATCACCGCTAGGGACCTCAACCTTTTCAAGGGTAGCGCCAAAATTCATCAGAGTCACACGCATCCCATTGTGATTCGTAAGCACATACTCGTACAGGAACTCGCCGTCTCGTTCACCATACTTCCGCAATGTCAGTGTCATTTTGCCACCTCCGCCACAGCATCTGGATGATAGCCATCGAGAATTTGCTTAACTTTATCAACAGGCACCTTGGGGCTGCGGTCGTACTGCAGCAGACCGTTCTGTTCCTGTTCCACGTCAGTCAATTGAGTGTAGCAGAAGCCCCACAATGCTCGCGAGCCATAAACTGCGGCGAAAATTCGCTGCAAGTCAGCGAGATATTCCGCCGGCGTCGCCGCTGTCGTGTATCCCCAGCCTTCACGTTGTTCAGGCTCATAACTAACCCCGCCGAATTCGGTCAACATGATCGGCTGGCCTGACCAGCTGAACCCATCCGCAAACATCTGCTTACCTCCGGGCGAGCTGACCAAGATGTGCTGCGTGTCACTGAGACGCTCACTAAAAGCTGCTTGCTGCTGGGTTTCTGAATCGGAACCATGTCCGTAATCATGAAAGGCACAGATATCGGTTTCGACCTGACTCCAACCATCATCACCACTAATCAAACGTGTCTCATCTAGGCTATGAATATAATGATACAGAGCCTGAGCAAAGTGTTGCTGTTGCCGGTCAAACTGCAGCTTCGGGACACCCCAGCTTTCGTTTAATGGCGTCCAGGTCACGATACTTGGGTGGTTGTAATCGCGGTCAATAATTTCATCCCATTCATGGTCAAACGCCGAACCGCATGCGCATTGTAGATTGGCGCGGCAGCGCATTCACCCCAGACTAGGTAGCTAGGTGATCCGCCCAGTACAGAAAGCGTGGGTCCTCGACCTTTTGGTGTTTGCGGCAACCGTTAAAGCCCATTTTCTTAGACAGCTCGATGTCGTCTTTGTAGGCTTGATCTGTCGGCGCGGTCAAAAGGCCCTCCGGCCAATACCCTTGATCCAGCACCAGCTTCTGATAGTAGGGATGATCATTCAGGTAAATCATGCCATTTGCGGCACTCACTTTGCGCATGCCAAAATAACTTCCGACAGTGTCATCACCCACAGTTAGTTGAATATCAAACAGATTGGGGTTCTCTGGTGACCATGTCCAACCGGCACCATGATAACTGGTCCGAAAGATTTGTTCTTGAAAAAGGTCAACTGACCACTCAGTCAGAGATGTGGTGGCGGTCTTTACGCCCGATGCCACAAGCTGATCTTTAAAGCTGATCTGATAGCTAATTTGCGTGTTCTCCGGCACCTGATTAAGCGCCAACTGAATATCGATTGCGCCTCGATCAAAATCTGGTGTGAATTTCAAATTTTGAATATAAGTCGCTGGCACAGTTTCAATCCAAACCGTCTGCCAAATCCCAGTGGTGTTCGTGTACCATATGCCAGTAGATTGATTCTCCCAAATTTGTTTACCTCTAGGAATCGTTTCGTCACGATGAGGGTCATCAACTTGGACGACCAACAGATTTTCGCCATTTTCAACAAAATCAGTAATGTCTGCGCTAAATGGGGTCTCACCACCTATGTGTTGAACAACCATTTGACCATTAACAAAGACTGAAGCCTGATAATCCACAGCGCCAAAGTGAAGCAGCAGCTGCCCCGCCTCACTCTTAACGTTAAACCGGCGGCGATACCAAACGTGGTCATGCGGCGTCTGATCATCAACACCACTCAGCTTTGTCTGATAGGCAAAAGGCACGATAATCTTTTGATCAAAGACCCTTCACCGCGATACCAAGCCTTCCTACGCCCACTCTGGTCATCGTCAAAAGCAAATTCCCATGTGCCATTTAAATTTTGCCAGTTTTTCCGCACCAGTTGTGGACGTGGATATTCATCTCTGCTCATTTTGCAACCTCACTAATTGCCGGCAGGGTAACCCATTTCCCGCTTTTATCCGATTCGTAGATACCTAACACCATACTCAACGACGCTAACCCGTCTGCGCCTGCCAGATGATCCAAAAGGGGGTCATCCACGTGCATGATTCGATTCACCACTGCTTCAATCATCCGCTGATGGCTGCCACCCCACGCCGCCTTCCCAATTGTGAGAGTAGGTGCGGCGTCTTGGATCACTCGATCGTTGATTCTCAGCGTGTTAGCATCGATTTGAACGGTCGTATCCGGAAACTCTAACTGCACGATTGGGGGTGGATCTTTGATAAAGCTATTAGAGGCGAAAAACACAATCGGAGTTCCCCCGGGCAGCACTGCGGTAGCCATCGCGTTATCCTCAACTTCAATCACGGATTCGAGGAGCGAAGTCATAATCTTGCCTTTAATTCTTGTCGGCATACCGGCCAACCAATAAATCTCATCAAGCGTGTGAATGGCCTGATTCATCAAAACCCCACCGCCCTCATACTGCCAAGTACCCTTCCAGTCAGTTGAAGTGTAGTACGCGGCATCTCGATGCCACGTCATCTGAGCTTTTACGCCAAGCAATGGGCCAAACTCTTTATTTTGCAGTGCTGCTTTTAGCTGCACGTTTACAGGATTGAAGCGATTCTGATAGACCACCGTATAGGTGCCTTTGCTCGTTCTGTAAGCCGCAACTACGGCTTTCGCATCGGCCAACGTTGTGGCCATTGGCTTTTCGCACAGGACGTCTTTGCCCGCCTGCAGAGCCTGAATACTCATCGACGCATGCAGATAGTGCGGTGTCGCAATTGTAACGACGCGCACCTCAGGATCTTTGATTAGCTCTGAAGCCTGTGAATAATAGCGACAATGGTTCGCTTTGGCATAGGCCTCACCTTTGAGTGGATCTATATCACAGCATGCTACCAACTGTGCGTCGGCCAAAGCGGCGAGCGCTGCCGCATGGACTGCCGCAATATGCCCACACCCAATAATTCCAAAATTGATCATGCTGACTTCTCCCTTACACCATAACAGGGCCGGTGCCCACGCCGCCCGCCCTGTTGACCTTCTTAATATGTATTGTCCGTATTTAAGA
>NZ_BBAJ01000030.1 GCF_001311195.1 Lacticaseibacillus camelliae DSM 22697 = JCM 13995 | reverse complement strand
CTCGCGTTTGGCCGCTGGCAGTGGCTGGGCGGCTGGGTCATTTTGACCTGGCTGGTCGTCAATGTGCACCCGCAGTACCGGGTGACAATGTTTGATGTCGGCCAGGGCGACTCGCTCTTAATCGAAGCGCCGTTCAAGCAAGGCGCGATTTTGATCGACACCGGAGGCCGCGGGTTTGGCTTTTCCGCCAATCCGCCGGCCAAGCGGGTGATCGTCAATTACCTGCGGGCCCGCGGCATCACGCACCTGGACGCGCTGGTCCTGACCCACGCGGACGCCGATCACGTCGGCGATGCGGCAGTGCTCACTAGACTGATGCCAGTCAAAACGCTCGTGACCACGCCACTGGCCGCCAGTCACCCGTACATCCTGGCGGCTAAGGCGGGCAGGGTCACGCAGCACGTGCAGGTGCTGGCCGGTCAGACGCTGGCGATCGGGCCGCTGAAGCTGCGTGTGGTGGCGCCCAGCGATGCAAGCGCCACGGAGAAAAACGCGGACTCGATCGTGCTCTATGGTAAAATAGGGGACAGCAATTGGCTGTTCACCGGGGATGCCGACCAAGGCGTCGAAACACGCGAGTTGATGCCCCAAGCGCTTGAAGTTGATATGTTAAAAGTCGGCCATCACGGCTCCAAGACGTCCTCAGCACCCGAATTCATCCAGCAGATTAAGCCAAAACTGGCGTTGATTTCCGCCGGCGTGAACAACCGCTACGGGCACCCGCACCAAGAGACGCTGACCACTCTGCAGGCGGCCGGCGTGCCGTGGCTGAATACAGCCGCGGGCGGTGCGGTGTGGGTCGATGCGAGCAGTAAGGCCTCAGTGTGCATCAATTTTTATCGGAAGAAGGCGGCCCATGACCGTTCAGGAGCTGATCAGACAGTTGAAAAAAAAGGCGAGCTGCCGCCGTTGGTGCTGCTGCTGGGCACCGAGCAGGCACTGGTCGACCAAGCGCTGGCCGCGCTCAAAGCCGTGATTCCGCCCGACCAGCAGACCATGAACTACGCCACTTATGACATGCGGCAAACGGCCGTCGGGGTCGCGCTGGACGACGCCGCCTCGCCGCCGTTTTTCGGCGACTGGCGCGAAGTTGTGATCTCTGACCCGTACTTTTTGACCGGAGAAAAGCCCAAGTCCGGCCCGGAGCATGATGTGCAGGGGCTGGAGGCCTACTTCAAGCAGCCGGCGCCGTCCACGGTGATGGTCGTCGTTGCCCCGTACGAAAAGCTGGACGCGCGCAAGAACGTGGTCAAGGCGCTAAACCGGTCCGCCAAGATCGTCAACGTGGCGCCGCTGGACCAGCGCGCCGCTGAAGCCGCGGTGCAGCGCGAGCTCAAGGCCCAGCACCTGCAGATCACGCCGGACGCGCTGAACGCGCTGGTGCAGCGCACCGCCGGGGAGTACACCGCGATGGTGCACGAACTGCCTAAGCTGAAGCTGTACGCCGCAGAAGGGGCGACCATTGACGCCGCCGCTGTCGATGAGCTGGTGCCCAAGGCGCTGACGGATCGGGTGTTTGACCTGGTCGACGCCGTGGTACGTAAAAACACCACGCAGGCGCTCAGTCTGTATCGCGACCTGTTGCTGCAAAAAGAGGAGCCCATTCACTTGAATGCGCTCCTAGTGATGCAATTTAGGCTGCTGCTGCAGGTGCAGATCCTGGCGAAAAAAAGGGTATAGCCAAGGGGACATTCAGCAGACGCTCAAGGTCCATCCGTTCCGCATTAAAAAAAGCCCTGCAGGAGATCCGCCGCGTGGATGGCAAGACCCTGCGTCGCGCCTTCAGTGGGTTAGTCGCCACTGAAACCGCGATGAAAACCGGCCGGGTGGATAAGAACCTGGCGTTTGAGCTGTTTGTTTTGCAGTACACGAGTGGTCAGAAAATTACCTTAGGAGCCTGATTAAACGGCGGCGCGGCTCAGACCGCGGCGCCATTTTTGGTGGCCGAGGGTAAATCCTTGCCACCTGGCTTCGCCGCCTTTACGCTAGGGAAAACTGGAGGTGAGGGGAATGGCCAAGACCTGGTTGGACCAATTATTGATCAAAGCCTGGGGTATCAGCGTCGACTACGATGCGTGGACCCAAAGATTGGTCTGGCGTGTCCTGAGTGGGGCCTTGATGTTATTGCTGCCGGCTGAACTCATGGTGATGGCTGCGTATGCGCTCACCGCGGCCCGGTGGCTGATCAGCGCGAATTTTTTTGGCGCTGGAGCTCTTGGTCTTGATAATTGGCGGCATCTTTGAGATTGACGGGCTGCACGCGCGCCCCCAACCTCACTTGAGTCGGCCGGCTATTCTGCTGCGCGGATTGATCGGACTCCTCTGGCAAACCGCACTGATCGTGCTCGTGGCGCTGGTTAACGGTGTGGTCTTCGGTTTCATTAGGGTGGATCGCCTTTCTGCCGCGCCGTGGGATATGATTGGGGCAGTGATCATGGGCGCAGCGGTGGCAACTCTGACCAGAATTTGGACCCAATACCAAGAAGCGGGCTGATCGGGGGGACATCACGGAAGCGAAAAAAACGCCGCAAGCGCATGGCTTACGGCGGATCATCTGGCTACGGCGGGTGACGCGGGTGGGTGACTCGCCCCGCTCAGTGCGACTGCCTTCTCACCCGACAAAAAAAAGCCTGCACACGGCAGGCAATTGGTTGATTACTTGAGCAAAGCGTGAAGACGGCTCTTGTCGCGGCCAGCCTTGTTCTTGTGGATCAGGTGCTTGGTGGCAGCCATATCGAGGGCGCGTGCTGCGTCCTTGTACAGGTCCTGCGCGTTGTCAGCGCCGGCAGCTGCGGCTTCGCGGAACTTCTTGACCGTGGTACGCATATCGTTCTTTTGACCGATATTCAGCTGACGAGCAGCTTCCTGGGTCTTGACCCGCTTGATTGCTTGTTTGATTTGTGGCATGAATTTCACCTCCGGGCTGAGTTTTGTAGTGCGTAGCTTTTGTTTCAACAGATAGCATTATACCGAAGGCTTGGCCTCATTGCAATAAAAAGTTGTAAAGGGAAAATGCTTGATAGCCGTGTCCAGAAAGGAATGTTTCTTTATGAGTCAACATCATGCGTCGCTGGATTCACCAGTCACGGAAAAACAGCTGTTGCGGTCAGCATGCGTCAACGCCCTTTGGTTTGTCATTGCAGGCGCCTTTTTCGTGACTGCAATTCCGGAGTTCAAGAGCCGCACGTCGGTCGTATACGGCTTGGCGTACCTGGCGATTGTTGGGCTCGCCCTGTATAATGGGTACACAGGGCTCCGGGACGTGATTCACACGTTCATGCGCAATCAAGCGCCGCGGTAAGCCACAGTTGCAATCCGGCCGGCACTGGCGTAAAGTAATTAACGTTCCAAGAACCTGACACTTAGCCCGGCGGCTCACCGCGCTTCGCTCAGTCTCAGGCAATTTATATGAAGGGTGGAAATATTCCATGGCTGTAACAAAAGAGCAAAAAGAAGAAATCATCAAGAAGTACGGACGTAAAGAGGGCGACACTGGTTCACCAGAGGTCCAGATCGCGCTTTTGACCGCCGACATCAACAACCTGACCGACCACATGTCCAAGCACAAGAAGGACTACCACTCATACGTTGGTGAAATGAAGAAGATCGGCCAACGCCGTAACTTGCTTCGCTACCTGCGTAACAAGGATCTCGCCCGTTACCGTGACCTGATCAAGAGCCTCGGCCTGCGTCGTTAATATTGAATTTTCCAAACCACTTTGCTTCGGCAAGGTGGTTTTTGTTTGCTCCAAATAACGCCGCCACCAGCGAGATAGGCTTTCCTTGGTTGCTGTGGTACACTGGAACAAGGAATAATTCGTTGTCACCTTAGGGTGGCGGAAAAACCTAATACAATCTACGAGGTGTACCTATGAGTAAAATCAAAGTGGTCGCCCTCGGTGGTGTGCGTGAGAACGGTAAAAACATGTACGCGATCGAAGTGGACGATCAAATTTTCGTTGTCGACTTTGGCCTGAAATATCCGGACAACGAGCTGCTGGGGATCGATGTTGTGATTCCTGACCTGACCTATTTGGAAGAAAATGCCGATAAAATTGCCGGTATCTTCCTCACTCACGGCCACGCGGATGCCATCGGCGCTTTGCCATACTTCATCGGCGAGCATCCGGTTCCGGTCTTCGGCTCTGCGCTGACCGTCGCGCTGGCCAAGTTGACGCTGACGTCCAACCCGAAAGCCAAGAAGTTCAAGGATTTTCACGTGATTACCGAGAAGTCGGTCATCGACTTCGGCAAGGTCAAGGTCTCATTCTTCCCAACGACCCACAGCATTCCAGGCAGTCTGGGCATTGTGGTCCAGACACCGAACGGCTCGATCGTCTACACCGGCGACTTCAAGTTCGATCAGGGCGCACCGAAAATGTACCAGACCGACTTGTCGCGTCTGGCGAAAATCGGGGACCACAACGTGCTGGCGCTGATGTCCGATTCCAACAACGCGGAATCGCCGTACCCGCACGCCAGTGAAAATGACATTTATGATCACATTGAAGAAACCTTCCATTATCAGGACGGACGGATCATTGTGGCAAGTGTCGCCAACAATATCCAGCGCATTCAGCAGGTGCTGAACGCTGCCGCCCAGACGAATCGGCGCGTCGTTTTGACCGGCCGTGAAGTCGAGCGGGTGGTCAAGACCGCCATTCGGCTCAAGGCCCTGGAACTGCCAAATGACAACATTTTGGCTTCCACCAAGGAACTCAAAGACTTGAAGCCCGAGGAAACCGTGGTGCTGGAAACCGGCCGCATGGGTGAGCCGCTGAAGTCTCTGCAGCGCATGGCGAACAACAAGCACCGCCTGGTTCACATTCACGAAGGCGACTTGGTTTACATCACGACCACGATCAGCCACTCTATGGAAACCATGGCGGCCAAGACCCGCGACATGATCTACCGCGCAGGCGGCGAGGTCAAGGCCATTTCCGATGACCTGCATGCTTCCGGCCACGCGAACAAGGATGACCTGCAGCTGATGATCAACTTGCTGCGGCCGAAGTTCGTGATCCCGGTCGAAGGCGAGTTCCGTCAGCTTGAGGCCCACCGCGAAATCGCGGCGGACGCCGGGATCCCGGATGATCACATCCTGATGCCAAACGTCGGGGACATCATCTCTTACGACAAGGGCAAGCTGCACATCTCCGGGCACGTCGACGCCGGCAACACCATGATCGACGGGATCGGGGTCGGCGACATTGGCAACATCGTGCTGCGCGACCGCAAGATGCTCGCGGAAGACGGTATCTTCATTGCAGTGGTGACCATCGACCGCAAGAAGAAGAAAATTGTCTCCAAGCCGAAGATCCAAAGCAAGGGCTTCGTTTACGTCAAGACCTCCAAGGACCTGCTCAACGAATCGAGCGGCGTCGTCGAGAAGTCGGTGCAAAAGCAGTTAGACAACAAGTCCTTCGACTGGAGCACACTGAAGCAGTCCGTCCGCGATGACCTTTCCCGTTTCCTGTTTGACCACACCAAGCGGCGTCCGGTGATCCTGCCGGTCATCATGGAAGTCAACCAGAACAGTGCCAAGCGCCAATAATTTTTGAAATGAGTCGCATCCGCGTGGTGCGGCTTTTTTTTCGTGCACGGCTTCTGTCCAGCGGCGGCAAGGACTGTTATCATAGGATGAAGAGTAAAAAAAGGAGAGACAAAAAATGGCAAAAGTTGTCCCGTTGCCCAACAATGGCAGTCGCCATCTGACTTTGGGCGTTTCGGCCCTGCAGAAAAAGAATTACGCCAGCGCGGTTGCCCACTTGGAAAAAGCCTACAAGGAGACACCGTTGTTTGAAGTCGCCCGGCCGCTGGTGAAGGCCTATGTCGGCCTGAAGCAGCCCAGTCTGGCGCTGCCGTACGTCAGCCAGTACATGGAGGATTTTCTCAGCGGCGAAAGCACGACCCAATTGCTGTTCGATGTGTTGCTGGCGCTGCCGGATTACCGCTTTGCCTGGGCGGTCCTGAACCATGTTGATGGTCGGCTGCGCCAAACGCTGACTCAGCGCGTGGCGGACGCCGAGCAACAGGACGGGGCGGCCCATGCGGCGGCGATCGAGACGCTGGCCAAAAAGCTGCGCCACCTCGGCGGCTATGGCGCCCACACGCAGGAAACCATGATCTCAGACCTGGGCCGGCTGCCCAAAGCCAGCATGATCGCCGCGGCGACGCCGAACCTGACCGACCCGGATGTGCACCCGGCGATTCGCGTCAGCCTGCTGGACGCGCTGACGGCGGTGGGCGCCGATGATAAGGTCAAGGTGCTGGGGTACCAGACTGAGGGTGAGATCGTGCCGAGCGCGCTGCCTGGCGTCATGAACGACAAGACGCTGCTTGCGGTGCTGAATCAGGTGCAGCTCCAGATCGGTCTGACCGACCCGGAGCTGATGCGGGCGACAGTCGAGACGCTGCGCTTCGAGCTCGGGTATTTGTACCCGTTCATCGACCAGTCAGTGACGGATCCCAAGCATTTTGCCGCCAGTTACCTCAACAAAGAAGGCGCCGACGTGACCGCCCAGGAGAAGGCCATCTTTAACTGGTTAGGGGAGCAGACCCTCAAGCTCAGCGAAATGGCGAAGTAAGCAGCGACGGGTTTTCACGTGTAAAGGGTGAAAACTTGACGCCTAGCTGTTTACAAACCCGTGGGTTCTGGTATAATCAACTTCGGAATTCATTTCCAGTCAAAATATCTTTTTGGTATTTTGGCGTGAATGTAGTACTATAGAACGTAAAGGATTACGGGCTTTTGCGCCTGTGTCTTTACGAAAAAAAATACAGGAGGTTCGTTTTTTCATGGCTGAAAAAGAACACTATGAACGCACAAAGCCCCACGTTAACATTGGTACCATCGGGCACGTTGACCACGGTAAGACCACTCTGACCGCGGCGATCACCAAGGTCCTGGCTGCTAAAGGCCTGGCCAAGGAACAGGACTACGCATCAATCGATGCTGCACCTGAGGAAAAGGAACGTGGCATTACTATCAACACCGCCCACGTTGAATACGAAACGGAAAAGCGTCACTACGCACATATCGATGCGCCAGGGCACGCTGACTACGTTAAGAACATGATCACTGGTGCCGCTCAGATGGATGGTGCGATCTTGGTCGTTGCCGCTACTGATGGCCCAATGCCACAGACTCGCGAACACATTCTGCTGGCTCGTCAGGTCGGCGTTGACTACATCGTTGTCTTCCTGAACAAGACAGACCTTGTTGACGATGACGAACTGATCGACTTGGTCGAGATGGAAGTTCGTGAACTGCTGTCCGAATACGATTTCCCTGGTGACGATATTCCTGTCATCCGTGGCTCAGCTCTTAAGGCTCTGCAGGGCGATCCAGAACAGGAAAAGGTTATCCAGGAACTCATGGACACGGTTGACGAGTACATCCCAACCCCAGTTCGTGACACCGACAAGCCTTTCTTGATGCCTGTTGAAGACGTCTTCACCATCACTGGTCGTGGTACCGTTGCTTCTGGTCGTATCGACCGTGGGACGGTTAAGATCGGTGACGAAGTCGAAATCGTTGGTCTGCACGACGAAGTTTTGAAGTCAGTTGTTACTGGCCTTGAAATGTTCCGTAAGACCCTTGATCTTGGCGAAGCGGCGACAACGTTGGTATCTTGCTTCGTGGGATCAACCGTGATCAGGTTGAGCGTGGCCAAGTTTTGGCTAAGCCAGGTTCGATCCAGACCCACAAGAAGTTCAAGGCTGAAGTCTACATCCTGACCAAAGAGGAAGGTGGCCGTCACACGCCATTCTTCTCCAACTACCGTCCTCAGTTCTACTTCCACACCACCGATGTTACCGGTGTGATCGAACTGCCTGATGGCGTTGAAATGGTTATGCCTGGCGACAACGTAACCTTCGAAGTCGACATGATCGCGCCTGTTGCCCTTGAAAAGGGTACCAAGTTCACCGTTCGTGAAGGCGGCCGTACTGTTGGTGCCGGGGTCGTTTCTGAGATCCTCGGCTAATCAACAGCACTATGAAACAGCATTCCGTGTATGCGGGGTGCTGTTTTTTTGTCCGTAGAATTGCCCATGCGCTTGGTGCACGGCTGCGATATAATTGTTGTTATGCAAAAACATCGCTTTAGTATTCAACTGGTATTAAGTCCATTCATCTCACAACTCGGCAGTGCGATTTACCTGCTTGGCCTCAACTGGCTGGTGGTTAAGCAAACCGGTGACACGAAGCTGATCGGCCTGATCACAGGAGTCGGCGGCATCATGTTCTTCCTTGGCGACTTTCTGGCCGCAATCATTGTCGACCACCACGACCGCAAGCGCGTCATGATCGGTTGCAACACGATTGCGGCGGCCATTTGTGTGCTCGGTGCCGTGCTGATCGATCCCAGTGCGCCGCAGACGTGGCTGCTGATCCTCATCACCAGTGTGTTGGACCTCATGACGACCATCAACTTTCCGGCGGCCAAGGCCATCACGCCGGACATTATCGAAGCGCCGGCCCTTCAGCGGTTCAACGCCATTGCCAACGCCGTGTTCAGCATGGCCAGCATCCTGTCGCCGCTGATCGGCGGCCTGCTGCTGAGCAGTGGGCGGCTCGGCTTTCAGGGCTTTCTGCTGATCAACGCGGGCTCCTACATTGTGGCCGCGCTGCTCGTGTGGTCATTGAACAGTCCGGTGTTTAAGCCAGGCAAGGACGCCAGCGACCCGATCAAAGATACGATCTACGGCTTGAAGTACGTCGTGGGCAACCACCAGCTGGCCCTGATGATGCTGGCGCTGGGCGCGTTCAACTTCTGTGCGGCCGGCTTTTTACTGGCGGCGCCGTACATGGCGGATCACCTTTACGCCGGAAGGCCGAGCGCGTACAGTACGTTTCTGCTGATCAATGCCTGTGGTGGGTTGCTCGGCGGCGCGGTGCTGTCGATGCAGCGCCAGCGGGTGTCGGTGATGCAAGTGTATACGGAGCAGCTGATCATCGGTGTCCTGATGGTTGGGCTGGGTTTTCACCTGACCCACGCGCTGTGGCTGGCGCTGGCGCTCATCAACGGTTTCGTCAATTCGCAGATGTTCAGCAGTGTGGCTACGCTGATGCAGGGCATGACGCCGCGAGAATTACTCGGCCGAGTGTTCGGGCTGATTTTTCTGGTATACGACGGTGTCCAGCCGCTGGGCAATTTCTTCTTCGGCCAATTCATCAAGACCTGGGGCGCGCACACTTACAGCGTCCTCGGCGCCATTCTGGTCCTGAGCTTCACGCTGCTGATTTGGGCCACGCGGCGGGCACAGAGGCGCGCGAAGGGAGGCCGCAGCGATGCCACAGCGCAGTGATTTAAGTCGCGAGGCGATGAAAAAAAAGCCACCGCAGTGCTTCTGTTGCAGGAGCCGCTAACCGGGAATTTATGAAGGCGTTCTTGGTCGGTCAGCGCTGGACGGCGTTCGTCCAGGCACTGTATGGTCAGGCCACAGCGCACTATCAGACGATGATGGCCGGCCAGCAGCACACCGTGCCGGACAAGGCGCTGGCGGCGTTTGCCTTGGGCGGTCACATCAACCTGTTTGCCACCTGGCTGCAAAGCGATGATCGCACGCCGCCGGAGCAAATGGGTGAGTACTATCGGCGGCTCGCTGCCGGCATCATGCACGACTTGCAGTAGCCCATCGAAACGGGACACTTTGGCCTTGATGTGTGCTGGAAGCAGGCCTCATTTCAGCTTAAAGTATTGTTGGTCAACCACCCCTGAATCAATTCAGGGGCTTGCGGGGATAGAAGCTGAATCACTTCCTTGCCGCAATTTCCACAGATACGGTCTGCGCGCTAACCAAGCGGTCAGTGTTGGCAAACTAATTCCTGCAGCTTTAACGTCCCCAGGTTGCCATAGGGACTTGGCGTACTTCGCCTTAGTCCCATGGACACCGTAGGGCCATAGGGACTTGGCGTATGATTATGCGATCGCAGCGAGGCCTTTAGCTAAAATGTTTTGGGCGGCATTCCAGTCGCGAATGTGGTGCTGACCGCATTGTGGGCAGTTCCATTCACGCTGAACGAGTGTCAGTTTGTGCGTGTTAGCCGTTCCCATCACAAATCCACAGACATGACAAGTTTGCGTCGTGTTTTTGGGGTCGACGGTAACAAACTGCTTATTGTACAGCAGTGTTTTATAAGCCAACATCGCCAGAAATTGTCGCCAGCCGACATCACTGATACTCATTGCCAACGCGTGATTCTTTAAAAGGTTCTTACTGCGCAGTTCTTCAGCGACGACCAAGTCGTGGTTCTTGACGAGTGACGTGCTGAGCTGGTGTAAGAAGCTTTTACGCTGATTAGCCACGCGTTGATGGATCTGGGCAACCACCAAGCGTTGCTTTTGATAATTTTTGGCTTGGCGTAACTGACGACGTTCCTGCTTAGCTCGGCGCGCGCGCCGTGAAAGCTTACGCTGAGCTTTAGCGAGTTTACCAATAATTTGTCGATAAAAGCGCGGATTGGCGATGGTATTGCCGTTCGAATCCGTTAAGAAGTTGTCTAGGTTCAGATCAATGCCGATCTGAGAACCGGTCTTTTTACTTGGCGAAACGAATGGTTGCGTCGAGCCTAACTGAAACGAAACAAAATAAAACCCAGTGGCATCCATGGAAACGGTAGTGGTGCCAATACGAATACTTTCTGTACGCGTAAACAGCCACTTGGGCATGCCAGCAAACCGCAAGCGGCCAATCTTACCGATAGTGAGATGGTGGCGGTCTAACAGCCGCACTGAGCCATTAGTCATCGTCGGCTGGCCCTTGCCAGACTGATAATGATTTGAGGTTTGATAAGATTGGCGTGTATTGCGTTTGTGAAAATGGGGGAAACCGGATTGGTGGACCTGTTTAAACAGTTTCCAAGCGGTGCGGTAATTCTTAATAGCATTGGCTTTCATATCAGCATCAAAATCAGAATGATTCAACCAACCATGAATGTTACTGATGCCTGTGGCCGGACGTTTCAAACGCTCTTGCAGTGTTGTGATGCGCTGCAGAACGAGACTGATAGGACACTTCACTCGCCTTAAGGTATACAGCTCGCGATTCATTGCGACCATTTCGTTGTAGATGAAGCGGCTGGCATCACTGTTGCGCTTGATGAGGCGCTTTTGCTCGGTTGATGGGTAGACACGGACACGTACCCCAAAATGATATGGGAGTTCCGCCATGGATAACGGACTGGGTTTAGGCATAACGTCACCTCCAATCGGTACCCTAATTTTACCAAACGTATGTTCTTGGTGTCAATACACCGTGTCTTTCACCGCTCTGCAGTGACTCGCATCCCTCCCCACGATTGAAATCGGAGGATTCCTGCTTCGACTATGTTGAAACGGTTGGGAAAGGTCCTGTCCTGATCCTGGTGCCCTGCGCGAACGGCACCAGTGATATTTTCAAGCCGAACGCCGATTTGCTGAAGGACCGCTACCAGGTCGTGATGTTCGATCGTCGCGGCTACGGCGAGACTGAAATGACCACGCCGCTGCCTGAAGAAGCCGCTGAGTTTACCAGTCACTACCGCCTGACCACCGACGCCAATGACGTCATTGCCTTGGCGGACCACTTCAGTCCCGACAAGCCGGTGTTTGTCATGGGCTCATCTTCAGGTTCAATCGTTGCGGCGGAAGCCTTCACCTACAAGCCGGAGCGGTTCGCTCGGGTCGTGTTGCACGAATGCCCAACGACGACGGTGATCAATACTGAAGAATTCCAGAAGAGTGATCAAGATGCCGTCGAAACAGCCCTGCGTGGTGACTTTGCCGGGGCCCGCGACAAGTTCGCCGCCGCACTGCGCGTTCAGCCGCTTGATCGGAAAATGATGGGGTTTGCGCCTGACAGCCCAAAGCCAAGCAAGCAGCGCCTGCAAGGTATGGCGTACTGGTTCAAGTACGAAATCTTGCAGTACACCAACCAGCCAATCAACTGGGCTGTGCTGAAGGCGAACCAGGCCAAGGTCCGGCTGCTGGTTGGTACCGATCTGTCGCTCGGTGCCGCCTGAAGTCACCCGCGCCATTGGCAAGAAGCTCGACGTGCCGGTCACCGTCATTCCCGGTGGCCACCTCGGTTACGCGCAAAAGCCTGAGGGGTTTGCGGAGACCCTGGCTGCGACCTTGGACATGCGCTGATTATCAGGTGTTAAAAAAAAGCTTGTCGCCTCAACCAGAACGGTTGGGCGGCAAGCTTTTTTGGCTCGCTAGGAGTTTGCGACTTCGCGAGTGACCCGGATGATCAACCCGAGTGCGATCAAGCACAGGACTGCCAGCAGGATCAGCGTGTGCAAGGCGCCGGTCATGGTGCCAAGCGCTTGGGTGGCAGCCGTTTTCTGGCTGGCCGCGATCAGCGCGGCGGTGACGCTGGTGCCGACCGCGGCGGCGAATTGCTGCGTCGTGTTGAAAATGGCGTTGCCGTCGGTTTGCGCCTCCGGGCCGACCTGCTTCAGGCCGTTCGTCATCAGATTGCCCATGCTCAGGCCGATGCCGATCATGAAGACCAGGTACAGCACCAAGATCAGCGGGTCCGTGAGGCGCGGCATTGCGGCCATGATCAGAATTCCCAGCAGCGTGATGGCGCTGCCCAACCGCAGCGGGAGCTTAGGCCCGACACTGTCGTACAGCCGGCCGCTCAGTGGGGCAAGGAGGGCGCCCACGGCTGCACCGGGCAGGACAATGAGGCCCGCAGTCAGCGCCGTGCCGCCATCGACCAGCTGGATGTAGTTCGGCAGGAGGAAGGACAGCCCCAGAGCATTGATCTGCAGCATCGCAAACGCCAGGACATGGCTAGTAAACTCACGGTTTTTGAACAGGATCAGGTTGATGATTGGCACCTTGAGCTGGGTGGAGCGATGAATGAACAGCCCCAAGGCGATGATGCCCACCACCAAGGCCCCGCCGACTTCAAGGCTGAGCAGTGGCTGGCTGCCAAAATTGCTGATGCCGAAGATCAAGCCGCAGAAGGTGACGATAATGAGCGCCACGCTGGGCAGGTCGGTGCTGGCCTTAGAGGTCGGCACTTTTTGCTCGATGCAAAGCAGGCCGAGCAGCAGGGCGAGGATGAGAAGCGGCAGGAGAAAGACGAAAATGTAGCGCCAGCTCATCGCCGAAACGACCAGGCCGCCAAATGTGGGGCCAATGGCCGGGGCGACGCCGGTGATCATCGTGCCGATGCCCATCATGCTGCCGATTTTTGACGCCGGGACCTGTTCGATGATGATATTGAACATCAACGGCAGCGCGATGCCGGTGCCCAGCCCCTGAATGCCGCGCCCAAGCAGCAGCACCCAGAAGTGGGGGGCAATGGCGTCCAGCGCGACGCCGGCGATGAACAGCGTGATGGCGACCAGAAACAGCGGCTTGTTCTTGAAGCGGCGCTTGAGCGTGGCTGAAAGTGGCACCATCGAGGCGACCACCAGCAGATAAAGGGTCGTCATCCACTGCACAGTGTTGGTGGCGACGTGAAACTCCCGCATCAGTGTCGGGAAGGTGACGTTCATGGCGGTTTCAACAATGACGCCGCAAAACGACATGATGCCGGTGGCCAAAACGGCGCCGATGACGCGCGGGCGAATGCGCTCGGAATCAGTCATGCGCGCCTCCGTTCAGCTGGATGAAGTAAGTGATCATCCGGTTGAAGACAGCCTGCTCGGCCGGGGTGAAGGTTTTTTTCCATCGCCTGCTGCTGGCCCTGAATGTAAGCCGTGATTTTTTTGCTTCAGTTTGGTGGCCTTGGGGGTCAGGCTGACCGCTTTTTGCCGCGCGTCGGTCGCCGCTGCCGTGCGCTGAATCAGGCCGCTTTTTTCCATGCGCTGCAGCGTGAGCGTGGCGGTGGAGCGTTGAATGGCGAACTCGGCCTCGATGTCGCGCTGCAGGACCTGGCCGTGGTTGCCGACAAAGTCGATGATCGACATTTGGCTGCCGGTGAGGCCGAACTGTTTGGCGTAAGTGTCCATGTGTTTATTCATCTGGTTGGTGGCCTGTTTGATGACCATCCCAAAATTTTGCATCTGAATCGTCCTTTCGTTAGTGAGCTAACGAAAGCTATCCTACACCAATTGTCAGTCGGGTGCAAAGGCGGATTTTTTCGATGAACAAAAAAAGTTGTCAGCACGTAGCCGACAACTTAGCATTAGTCCTTGAGTTTGATTTCGTCCAGCGGGATCAGGTGCGTGTGGTGCTTGACCTTGTACCAGGTGAACAGGATCACGAACAGCGGAATGGACATGTATGAGATCAGCAGCTTGTCCCAGGCGAAGGCCTTGAGCGACGGGATGTCCTGGCCGATGATGACCACGATGCCCAGAACTAGGGCAAGAAGCGGGCCGAAGGGAAACAGCTTGGCGTGATACACGAGTTCGTCAACCGAGTGGCCCTGCTTGATCAGCGCGCGCCGGAAGCGCAGGTGCGACAGCGCGATGCCGATCCAGGCGATGAAGCCGGTGAGGCCGCTGGCGGCGACCAGCAGCTGGTAGACGTTGTTGCCCAGGACGCTGGTGAGAAACGTCAGCGCCCCGACCAGCGTGGTCAAAAGCAGCGCCGGCAGCGGTACGCCGCGGCGGTTCGTTTTGCCGTAAATGCGCGGCGCCATGCCGTTTGAGCCCATCGCCCACAGCATGCGGCTGGAGGCGTACATGCCGGAGTTGGCGGAGGACAGCACCGACGTCAGGATCACGGCGTTCATCAGGCTGGCCGCGCCGGCCATGCCGATGCGCTGAAAGACCAGCGTGAAGGGCGACATCGCGACGCGGCTTTCACTCGCCCCCAGCAGGTTCGGGTCCGTGTAGGGGATCAGCGCGGCGATCACCGCAATCGCGAGAATGTAGAAGATCAGGATGCGCCAGAAGACCTCCTTGATGGCCTTGGGGATGCTTTTCGCCGGCGTCGCGGATTCGCCGGCCGTGATGCCGATCAGCTCCGTGCCCTGAAAAGAGAACCCGGCGACGACAAACACCGAGAGTCCCGCCGGCCAGCCGCCGTGGAACGGGGCGTCGCCGATGGTGAAGTTGCGCATGCCGATGGCCGAACCGCCGCCCAGCACGCCGACAATCGTGAGGATGCCGACCGCAAGGAACACCAGCACCGTGACGACCTTGATCATCGCCAGCCAGTACTCCGTTTCGCCGAACGCTTTGACTGAGATGATGTTCAGCGCAAAAATCAGCGCCAGGAACCCGACGGAGAAAAGCCAGCCGGGCACATGCGGCAGCCAAAAGTGCATCAGGATCGCCGTGGTCGAGATGTCGACGGCCAGCGTGATCGCCCAGTTGAACCAGTAGTTCCACCCGAGCGCAAACCCGGCCGCGGGGTCAATGAAGCGCGTGGCGTACTCGGCAAATGAGCCGGACACCGGCATGTAGGTCGCCATTTCGCCCAGGCTGGTCATCAGAAAATACACCATCACGCCGATGGCGAGGTAGGCCAGCAGTGCGCCGCCCGGGCCGGCCGTGGCAATGGTCGAGCCACTGGTGACAAACAGGCCGGTGCCGATGCTGCCACCCAGTGCGATCATCGACAAGTGGCGCGTTTTCAGCGAGCGCTGGACACTGCGGCCTTCGCTGTCATTCGACTTGGCACTCATGAGAAAATCCCTCCGTTAATCGTAATAAGCATGACAAACAGCTTAACACCGGGGCATTAAACCGTGGTGAGCGGGGTTCTCATGGAATTGTTACACCCAAGGAAGGAACACTCATTTTATTGATGAATTCATTTCACCATAAATGTAAAAAGATGAGTTTTACTTCATTCGCGCGTCAGACTACGATAGAGCTAATCCCAATCGGAAAGGTCGATATCCTATGAAGTTTGCCAAGCGTGTTGCCGGAACTCAAAATGCCGGGCTGAATGACCTGTACACGGCGCCGGACCCGCAGCAGATCTCTTTTGCCGGCGGCTACCCGGATCCCGCCATGTTCCCCCAGAAGGCGCTGCAGGTCGCCATGGGGGAAGCCATGACCAACCGGGCCGCGTTTCAGTACGCCGACAGCTGGGGCTTTCGGCCGCTGCGCGATCAGCTCGCGGCGATGATGGCCGCAGATGGCATCAAGACATCTGGCGAGCACCTCATCATCACGCAAGGCGCCCAGCAGGGCATCGACCTCACCGCGCGGCTGATGCTGAATCCCGGCGACGGGCTGGTCGTCGAGGCGCCGACGTACCTGGGCGCGCTTGCCGCGTTCAACCAGTACGAACCGACCTACTACGAAGCGCCGATGCAGGCAGACGGCATGGACCTCGTCGCCCTGAAAAAAAATTCTGATGACCCACCAGGTGAAAATGATCTACACGGTGCCGGATTTTCAAAATCCGACCGGCGCGGTCATGAGTCTGGAAAAGCGCCGGGCTCTGGTGCGCCTGGCCAACCAGTTTGACGTCCTGATCCTCGAAGACGGGCCGTACCGCTTCCTGCGCTACGAAGGTACGACCCTGCCGCCGGTCAAGGTGTTCGACACTGAGGGCCGCGTCGTGTTTCTCGGCAGCATGTCCAAGATTCTCTCGCCGAGCCTGCGTCTGGGCTGGCTGATCGCCGACCCGGAGATCATGGCCGGCATTGAGGCGCTCAAAGGCGCCGCCGACGTCGAGTCCAGTGCGCTGATCCAGCGGGCGGTGAGCCAGTACCTGAGCCGCGTGGATTTCCCGGCACACCTTGCTCAGCTGCGCAAGACGTACCGCCAGAAACGTGACGTGATGCTGGATGCGCTGCATTGTCACTTGCCGGCTGACTTCACGATCACCGACCCGCAAGGCGGCTTTTTCCTTTGGCTGCAGGGACCAAAGGGGCTAGACATGACCGCTTTGCAGCGTGAGGTGCTGCTGCCGGCGCATGTCAGTGTCGTGGCCGGCCGCAATCTTTCACCAGCGCACTCGATGGTGAGCGGGGCTCGGCTGACGTTTGCGGCGCCGGCCATCGGCGACATTGAACCTGGGGTGCAGCGGCTGGCCGCAGCGCTCAGCCAAGGGGCGCGGCAGGTCCAAGCCAGATAACTGACGAAAAGAATTGACCGGACGATAGGTGTCTTTACATCACTCCATAATTTTATTATTATTAACGAAACGAAAATGGAGCAGGAGGCACCGCGTTGACCGAATTGAAACTTGCGCAGTTTGCGCTCAGCCACTATTCCGTGCAGTGTTTGGCAGACGCGACCGGCCTGACCACGGCCCAAATCGCGGCGCTGAAAGACGGGTCCATGCCCCTGGCCGAAATGCCTTACCGCGTCGTGCACGCGATCGCGGTTGTGGCGACAGGCAAGGCTTTTCCCAATGCACGCAAGATTATCCAAAAAGCGGTCACCAGCGATGACGGGACCTTATTCGTCCAGACGCTGGAGTTTGTCCCCAGTGAGCTGGGCGACATCCGCGCTTGGGGCGTGCGGCCAAGCTACGCCGTGGCGCGGGCGATTGGCGGCGATGCACCAGACCTGGTCGTGACGTTTGTCCTGATGATGATGGGCCGGCCATACGCGTTCAAGGCCCTTGATCAATACGTCGTGCTGACCGAGGCCATGGAGGCGGTCATCTTCAATCTGCAACATGCCGACTTCTCGTATAAGCTGCCTGACTATGTCGATAAAAAAAAGGCAACAAGTACTACCGGATTTTGGCGGGGTGGTACCTGCTTCAGGATCCGGAAGGGCAGGAGATCTGGGCCCGCCTGGCCACGACGATGCAATCGTTGGAGATCCACTGGGGTGACCACTGCAGTCTGGACGCGCCGGTGAAAGTGACCATGATGTCTAAAATATCGAAGTGACTCACCCCGGTGCGGCGCATCGCGGGTGATTTTTGCGTGGGCTGGCGGTTTTGTCCGCAGTCGCCGCTGGAAATATCCGCCCAGGCCCGTTCAGTTTGTTACAATAGAGAAATGAAAACGGGACCAATGGGAGGAACTTATGATTAAACTCGTCGCCGTCGATATGGACGGTACTTTTCTCAATTCAAAGCAGGACTATGACCGTGCACGCTTCGCCAAGGTGCACGCGCGCATGACTGAGCTCGGCATTCACTTCGTGGTCGCCAGCGGCAATCAGTACTACCAGCTGCAGTCCTTCTTCACCGACTACCCGAACACGATTTACGTCGCGGAAAATGGGGCGTACATTCGTGACGCCGAAACCACGTACGCCGTGCACACCTTCAGCCCTGAAGCCACCGAAACCATCACGCAGTACCTGAGCGCCGACCCGGTGCTTTCAGCCATTGCGTGCGGCGTCAAAACCGCGCACATCCGCGGCAGCGAGGACCCGGCGTTCATCAACGAGATACACCGCTACTATCACCGCCTGCAGCTGCAGGACACGCTGGAAGCGCCCGACGACCAGATCATGAAGTTCGCGACGAAAATGCCACCGGCGCGCACCCAGGAGTACATCGATAAGTTCAGCGAGGCCTTCGCCGGCATCGCCGTGCCAACCAGCTCCGGCCACGGCGACATCGACATCATTCAGCAGGGCCGCCACAAGGCCGCGGGGCTGGCCGAACTCGGTGAGGCGCTGAACATTCCGCTCAGCGAGATGGCGGCGTTCGGCGACGGCGGCAACGACCTGGAAATGATCCGCGAATGTGGCCTCGGGGTGGCGATGAAAAAACGCCGACCCCGAGGTGCTGGCCGCTGCGGATGCGGTGACCCCGGTCGACAACGATGCATCCGGCGTCTGCGCGTTTCTTGAGGATTACCTGAAATAAAAGAGGCTTGGAATCGTGAGTAAAAAAAACTGTATCTGATGCGCCACGGCGAGACCTTGTTCAACGTGCTGGGCCGCATCCAGGGCTGGTGCGATTCGCCGCTGACTGAGCGCGGCATCGCGCAGGCCAAAACGGCGCGGCAGTGGCTGGTCGCACACCATGTGACGCTGACCGAGGCGCACTGCTCGACCGCCGAGCGCGCGGCCGACACCTTGGAGCTCGTGACGGATTTGCCATACACGCGGGAAAAAAGGCTTGCGCGAGCACGGCTTTGGCCGCTTCGAAGGCCAGCCGGAGTACCTGAATCCTAAGATCCCCTATGGCGACTTTTTCGTGCCGTACGGTGGTGAGGCGGATCAGACCACCATCGACCGAGTGGTGGCGACCGTTGACCGGCTGATGGCCGCGGCGCCGGATAATGCTCAGGTCGTGATGGTGTCGCACGCCGGCGCGTCGCACAGCTTTTTGTCGCAGCGGGCACCGGCCGGGGTGCTGACACAGCGTATGCCAAACTGCGGCATTGCCATTTTTGATTACGACAATGGCGCGTACACATTTGAGCAAATCGTCGACCCAGTCGCTTGGGCCCAGCAGCGGGAGGTTAGCCATGACCAAATATGATTTTGACACCGTGATCGACCGTTACGGCACGTACTCGGATCAGTGGGATTACGTGCAGACCCGCTTTGGCGTCGCCAACCTCCTGCCGTTCACCATTTCCGACATGGACTTCGCCACCGCGCCCGGTGTGCGTGACGTGCTGGTCAAGGCCTCACAGAAAGGCATCTTCGGCTACACGCACTGGGACAACCCGGCGTTCAAAGGCGCCATCGCCGGCTGGTTCGACCGCCGCTACCACGTGGCCATCGATCAGGACGCCATTGTGTACAGTCCCAGTGTCATTTTTACCTTGGCCAAGCTGCTTGAGCAGTTCAGCCAGCCCGGCGATAAGGTCGTCACGTTCAGTCCGTGCTACGACGCGTTCATCAAAACCGTGACGTCCAACCACCGGCTGCTGCTGGAGTTCGACATCAACCACGGCGTCGATTGGGATAAGCTCGACGCCTACTTTGCGCGCGAGCACCCCGCCGTGTTCCTGCTGTGCAACCCTCACAACCCGCTGGGCATCGCTTGGTCGGGGGAGGACATGCAGCGCATCGTCGAGCTGTGCAACGCCTATCACGTCGCCATTATCTCCGATGAGATCCACATGGGCGTCGTGCGCCACGGTACCGTCGTGCACTCGCTGGCCGCGTACTTCGACCAGCTCGCCGTGCAAAAGGCCGTCATCTCGTCGGCTGGCAAGGCGTTCAACGTCACCGCCCTCGGCTGCTCGTACGCGCTGATCCCCGACGCCCGCGACCGCGAAGAGTTCGTCTATGGCCTTGAGTACCGCAGCGCGCTGTCATCTGTGCCATACCTGGGGATGCTGGCGACCATTGAGTGCTACAGCCACCAAGAGGAGTGGCTGAATCAGTTATGCGACTACATTGATGGCAACTATGCTACCTACAAAAGTATCTCAAGGACGAGCTTGGGCTGGATTACCAGATTCCGGCCGCGACTTACTTGGCTTGGATCGATATTTCGCCGCTGGGCATCACTATGCCGGCGCTGCAGCATGAAATGGTTCATGGGCAGAAAGTCGCCATCATGGACGGGCGGGTTTACGGCAATGGCGGGGCCAATCATTTACGGTTCAATTTGGGGGCACCAAGGAGCAAGGTTGAAGAAGGGCTGCGGAGGTTTGCTTGCGCCGTGACGACAGTAAAGAATTGATATTCAAACTGGAGTTTTTTTGATGGTGAATTTAGTGCATCTTGCCGTGGTTAATCGCTTAAGCTTCTATGCCCTTGACTTGCGATGAATAGAAAAATTATAAGTTTATGAGTATCCATCTCTTAATTTTCGTACGAATATAGTTTGATCCATGAGCTTAACCGATTCTTTGTAGAGAGAGGATTATTATATTGTCTAATACAAGACTAACAAGGCAGTCGTTGCCAAGTGAAGAGCTGCGCATGCTGGTAGGTACTTCAATCATCACTTTCAATTCTAATACACAGTTTTTGATTGAAAATTTTTTGGCTAAGGCAATGCCGAAAAACGAAGACTGGTGGACGCTTACAGATGTTGAAGCTGGAGTGGTTTATGAAAGATGCCATCAATTTTTGGTTGACCTTCACAGAAATGATATTGCTGATATGTTTTTTGATTTGGTTCAAAGACGTAATCGTATTGTTCATTGTTTTCAGTTTTCACATTCCGATGGCTCGCAGGCGCTTGCTACGCTGACAAGAAGGACTCATCAACAGTTTGAAATAGATAAAGCGTACCTGCTTAGATTCATAAAAGACAATGAATCTCTGGCTTTGCTTTTGGATGATTTTCGGAATCAAGGCTCGTAGTGGAGTATATAGAGTTTGATTTTCTTATCCAAACAAATGAAACAGTTAATATGTTTACTTGAGGCAAAAAGTAATCATGATACAGGAAAAACAACAAAAAAATGTCTGTTTATATTTACCCGCGTTTATAGCTCGACAGATATTAAAAAAGACGCTGGACTGATTCGACTCAATTATAAGTCGATGTGTCCAGCGTCTTTGTCGCTAATCAACGTCAAAATCACGATTAAACTGTGAGTCGGTCCATGAAGTGTCTTCCACCGAACTGTCATCGGTTGCGCTCATTTCTGATCTACTTAAACCATGATGATAGACATTGCCGTTATCATCTTTGGCAATTCCGACTATTTGTTCCCAATAGCTGTCATCTGCGTGATCCATAATCCTAGCCATATATACGTAATGTCCATTGATTTTGAACACGTAGGTATTTGATTTCGTATTCTTCATCAGGATTATTGTTTCTCCGTTAGACGCCCGACCGTTGGTAAATCCTTCATCTAGCTGTCCCCATGCGGACAAATCATAGATATTTCTGTCATGCTTATTGCACCAGGACATGACTGCTTCGGGATCACTATTTCCCTTTGGCACCCAAGGCTTTTTCACAAAAATGATCCATATTGCCAAAACCGCTACAAGGAAGATAAACACGCGACGCTTCCCTTGGGAGGTGTTTGTTTGCATAACCGTCCAACTCTTTCCCTACTATTCTTTTTTTGCGAATACTACTAAGCCTAACATGAATGAATGTAAGAAATGCTTTTGATAGGAATAATTACGTTCAAAGAACAGTCTTTCTTGGTCATTTTATTCAGGGTTGTTCAAGTTTGTAGAGTTTTGATTTAAAGTATCTTCTATCTTAGACTTGGAGCAGCTGGGTTATTTTTTATTTACATGCGATAATTTTTAAACAAATCATTATGATAAAGGAACAAATTTATTATGGCAGTGAGAAGAAAAAAATTATTAGAGGAGTTCATGCCAGCGTTTGAAAATTAGGCTGTGCTCTGATGCCTACCAAATTTGCCGTATACGCAACGACTAAATGACCTAAGCATAAGCGGTCAAATGTACTGTGTGACTCTACTAACTGCAATCATATCTGCACGCAAGATTAATCACGATACCTATGACTGAGCTATCATTTCCAGCCTGAAACTTGTCTGATATAGATCCACATTTCAACGCTCATAATCATCTTGGCGAAGCTGAGAGGGCTAAGGAGAGCTAATCGCCTTCTTGAATGATTTCAATAATTGCAGTAGTGAGGGCAGAAGTGTGGTTAAACCTATGTACCTCAAATTATGGACGCAGGGCAGCGGTGGTGTTGAGTTGTTGTCAAAGTAGGTAATAGGTAGAAACACGGGGAAAACACTGCAGCCTCTGAAGTTAGACTTGATTTTTAGACAGTCACTGTAATATAGGTTTTACAGCGTTTGAATTCATGTTTGTAATCGCCTCCATATTTTTCTGCTAAGATAAAAGTGGCCGGACCAATTTAATGGGTTTCAGAGAAGACCCATATGATGCGTCTATCTGGCCGAGCTGCTTTAAACTGCATTGAGCGAGATTGTTGAATGCATTTTTCGAAGCCCACATTTTTAGATTATGAAGGTTATCTTGAAAGGAGCTTCTGGTATGGAAAAGGGGAATACACAGGAGAAGAAAAACAACTTCTCATGGGTAAATACGTATATGGCAATTGCTGATGCGTTGAAGCCTTACGAAACGCAACAGACCCAGCTCATCGAAATTATTCATTCAACGTAAAAAAAATTGGGAATACATTTAGCTAGACTGCAAAGAAACGATGATGATCTGAATAAAATTGATCCTTTTACATTTTTCGGGCTCTTTAACAAGAGACTTAAAAAGGAAAACAGAATTCGGATTATCGCCGAGTTGATGAACCAGCTCCATGTCAATGCGCCTGTGCCAAGTGAATTCGATGGCGTTCCACTTGTAAATAGTTTTACGGCAGCTTTTTATCCGTTTGCGCCTGATCAAACTCCGAATCAGATTGAGGATTTATGGAGCCTCTTTTTATCAGCTTTGGATTTAGCCGATAACCAAGATACGGCAATTACTGAAGACTTTGTGAAGGCCTTCAATCGAGTTAAGGCAGGCAATCCACAGGCCACGACTGTCAAATTGACCATGGGGTTGTTTTGGGTGCGGCCATTGAGGTTTCTCAGCCTTGATCAAAACAATCGGGCTAATATTGTCGAAAAGCGCGCTTTGAATGAGCAAGTGCGGCAGACAGTTCAGCTCTTTTTAAAAACAGACACAGATGGTCAGCATTATCTTCAAGTCTGTGATGAAGCATTGAAAGCCTTAAGGGAGAATGATTTGGCCTTTCAGACTTTTCCTGAATTTTCGGAGTACTCTTGGGAACTTGCGAAAAGCTCAATAAAGGACTATGACCCACAATTTTCCAATGAAGAATGGGATGCTTTGATCGCTGATCCGAAGATTTTTACGCCTGAAGCACTGGAAATCATGAACGATTGGCAGCAATTTGATAACGCCGCGGCTACTTGCACTCAGGTAGCGGCGCGTTTTGGCCGCAAAAAGAACTACTACCTCACCCAGACTGTCAGTTTGGCCCAACGCATTGCCGATGTTAAAAAAAGGCATGACTCTGCTGAGTGGTCAAAAGGATGCAAAGTGGTGGCCAATTGTCTTCACGGGGTCTAAGGCCGATGCGGAAACGCCAGGAAGTATTGTTTGGCAGCTAAGGCCTGGTTTGAAGGGCGCCTTAGAAAGAGCAGCTGATGGTGGCCAACGCTATTGGTGGCTGAACGCAAATCCTAAAATCTGGACTTTTTCCCTTGAGAAAATTGGGACCACGCAGTCCTACACGATTCGGAGTGAGTCAGGGCACCTGCGTCGCATCCCTCAGAATTTCCGCGATGCTAAGCCTGGTGATAAGTTCATTGGATATGAGACTTCGCCGACCAAGCAAATTGTTGCTTTGGGGACAATTGTTGCACCACCGGAGCCCGACACGGTGGGGTTCAGGTCTGACGAGTTACTGGTCAATCGAATCGATTATGCCGATATAAAAGCTGATCCGGATTTGGCAAACATGGAGTTCTTCAAGAATCCCAATGGCTCATTGTTCAAACTGACAAAGGATGAGTATGAGACCATTCTCGATCTTGTTCGTGATGCTAATCCCGATGGGCCGAAAAAGGAGATTATGGAGTC
Source organism: Lacticaseibacillus camelliae DSM 22697 = JCM 13995 (assembly GCF_001311195.1). Classification (GTDB taxonomy): domain Bacteria; phylum Bacillota; class Bacilli; order Lactobacillales; family Lactobacillaceae; genus Lacticaseibacillus; species Lacticaseibacillus camelliae. The sequence continues at coordinate 2,038 of NZ_BBAJ01000030.1, read as the reverse complement.
ATACTCAAGGGCTAAATTCCTCGAGGATGTCTTTATTGAACCGACAAAATACGATTCCTTGGTGGCGTTGCTCGATGACAAGTTGAATGTGATTCTACAAGGAGCACCGGGGGTCGGGAAGACCTATTCTGCTAAACGTCTCGCATGGTCCATCCTAAGCAAGAAAGATGACAGCCACATCACCATGGTGGAGTTTCATCAGAATTACGCCTACGAGGATTTTGTGATTGGGTATCGACCACAGGAAGATGGTGGCTTCAAACTGACTGAAGGCAAGTTCGTCAAAGCTTGTCGCCAGGCCCAGTCCGATCCAGATGAAAAGTATTTCTTCATCATAGATGAGATCAATCGCGGAAATTTGAGCAAAATATTTGGTGAGCTGCTGATGGCGATAGAGAAGGATTATCGCGGTCAACCGATTCCACTGGCCTATGGCGACAAATCGCTGGTTGTCCCAAAGAATCTATACATCATTGGGATGATGAATACTGCCGATCGTAGCCTGGCTATCATTGATTACGCACTGCGGCGACGCTTCAGTTTTGTTGACATGGAGCCGGCATTTGAGACACAAAGCTTTGGTGATTATCTGCACCGTATGAATAATCCAGTGCTTGATAGGATCGTTGCAGTCGTCAAGCAGTTAAATGTTGCAATCAGCAAGGATGAGGCACTTGGCGCGGGCTTTGAGATTGGACACAGCTATTTTTGCAATGGCGAAAATGCACAGCCCGGTTGGCTGAAACGGGTCGTTGATTTTGATTTGAAGCCGACACTGGACGAGTACTGGTTTGATAATCAGAGTACGGCGGAGGAATGGAAGAAGAAGTTGAGTGACGCTGTGGCGGAGGATTCCAACAATGCTTGAAGATAAGGGCATCCTCATTAAGAACATCTTCTATATGCTGTCCTACAGTTTTCAAATCCTTAAACGCGGGCAATATCGAGAAGTCGCAAACGAGGAGTTTTCGAACATCGAGGACCTTTTGCCGAGATCATCGTCAAAGGTGTCCGAGTTCAGGTTAGGCAAGGTCTGTATAGCGAGTATGTCCCCAGGCGTGAGTCATTGCCAACCGTGCGAGGAAAAATTGATCTGGATGGAACAATTCAGCTGAAAGTGGCACAACGTCTCCAGGTCAGCTGCGACTTTGACGAGTTCTCTGAGGATAATCAGCTGAATCAGGTCTTGAAGGCGACGATGTTACTCCTTCTTGGTTCTGCCCAGGTCAAGTCGGCGCGCCGCAAAGAGCTGCGTCAGCTTTTGCCGTTCTTCCAAAATGTTCGCGAGGTGCCTCGCGCTCAGCTGCGAACAATGCTGGAGCAGGCGCTAACGATGACTTATCAACGTAACAACCAGAACTATCGGGTGCTTGTGAATGTCTGTTACTTTGTCCTCATGAGCTGGCTGAATTCAGATCAGTCTGGTCAGTTTAAGATGCGCGAGTTCACAGACGAGCAGATGCCGAAACTCTTTGAGAAATTTGTGCTGGAATACTATAAGCAGGAATACTCGCCTCGTTTAAGCGCTGCTGCAAGTGAAATCAAGTGGCAGATCGATGACCATGCGCCTGCCAGCCATCTGGAGCAATTGCCAGGGATGCATACGGACATTACGTTGCGTGATGAGCCCAATCAGCGGATGTTGATTATTGATACCAAATATTACACACAATCACTGTTACGGTTGTACGGAAAAGATTTGCTTAAGTCACCGAATTTTTATCAGATCTACGCGTACGTGAAGAATGCTGCTGAGGCGAACCCTGATTACGAGGTGGGCGGTTATCTACTATATGCTCAAACGCAAGGAGACGTTCAACCAAGCCTCCGCGTTTCTATTTCGGGTAATCAGCTCGGAGCAGTGACCTTGGATTTGAATCAGCCGTTTGACCGAATCAAGAAGCAGTTGAATGGGATTGCAGATGCATACTTTCAGATTACGGATTAGAGAGACCTGAAAATCTTTGATTGTACAGGTTTCTTAGGTTTTCTTCAGTGCAGCACAGAGTTTTGATCTTCAAATTCTTCCCTCAATTTT
>NZ_BBAJ01000029.1 GCF_001311195.1 Lacticaseibacillus camelliae DSM 22697 = JCM 13995 | reverse complement strand
TTACAGTAAGGACCGAGTAATCGGTCCTTTTTTTTGATGTCCTGATAATCTCTGGCCCGGGTTGGCCCCAAAGACTTGAGTCAGTCGCCAGACACAAAAATGGTCGCATCGCTGCGGCCATTTTTGTGTCTGTTGATCATCATGAGGGACTAGTGGAAAAGATGAAGCAGGAAGCCCAACGCTGGTCCGTAAACGCAGTAGTCGGTTTCACTCAGGATCCGCATGATCGGCGCGTAGGTGCCGACCATGCCAAGCAGAAAGGCCTGACCGAAAATGAGCAGGAAGCCGTTCGTGAGGCTGCCGATGATGGCACCGCGGCGACCACCGTGGGCGTCGCCGAAAATCGCAGTGGCCGCGCCGGTAAAGAACGTCGGAATGAGGGCCGGGAAGACAACGGTTGGAAAATGAAACGCTGCCAGCAGCACCATCCCGATCAGCCCACTCGCCAGACTGCATAGGAAACCGACAATGACCGCCATCGGGTACTGAGGAAACAGCAGTGGGACATCGAGGCCCGGCGTTGCGTTCGGGATCAGTTTCTTGGCGATCCCGTGGAAGGCCGGAATCAGTTCACTCAGCATCATGCGCACGCCGGTGATAATGATGGTGATCCACATCCCGAACTGAACTCCTTGCGTGATGGCGTAAAGCACAATGTCTTTGCCGCCAGCAACATGAGTCATGGTCCAGGTCGGGCCGGCGAACAGACCGAGGAAGAAGAACAGCAGCGTCATGACCAACGTCAATGCGATCGTCATTTCCCGCAGGAAGCCGTACTTGGCGGGGATTTTCAAATCCTCAATACTTTTACTCTTATTGCCGAACAATTCGCCTTCAATCGAGGCGATCAGGTCACCGCTTGAGCTGGAGTGCGCCAGCGTGAACCCCTTGGCGCCGCGCACTGGTTTGATGCAAATGGCGACATACCAGCAGGTGATGGTCATGTATAGTCCCAAAATGATGGCGCCAACACCCACCTGCGCCGCCATGGAAAGGCTCGTGTTGTACTTAAGCAGACTGGCGATCAGGCCGGCAAAGAAGAAGGAGACGTGCGGGGAAAGGTGAACGTACTTCAGCGGGGTAAAGCGCGCCATCAACAGGTTGACGACGAAGCCCAAGGCGAAAATCAGCGCCATTTCCGTGCCAATGGCAGCTAGGCTTTGGCCTTGCACCGCGCCGATGTTGCTGGTGTTCTCCGGGGCTTTCATCCCAAAAATGTGGGAGATCAGGCCCGTCAGCGGCATGAGTGCGGTACCCAGCGTCTGGCCGCCGACGTTGATCATGGTGAAGCCGATGACGGCTTGATGGTGCTCGGCAGGATCTTGGATACCGGCTGACGCATCAGCGCCATCCCGAGGATCACGACCAGTCCAATGATGATCATTGGCTGGCTCAGCACGTTGTTGATGAAGTAAAGGAGAAAGCTCATGCCTGTGCCCCCTTTACCAAGGCCATGATCTGCTTTTCCATGGCGTCTTTGTCCAGCAAATTATCCAGGCGGATGATCGGCGTCGTTGTGTGCAGCAGTGAGGCAAAGTCGCTGGTCGTGATCACGCCGTCGTACAAGTCAGGGGCGACGGAGCTGATGTCCGCGGCCTCCACGGTGCCGTCAATGTGATGATCGGCTAAAATTTCCTCGGCAAACATTTTTTTTCCATGACGCTGGACCCAACGCCGGCGCCGCAAACTGTCACTAGTTTTAGCATATTAGTTCTCCTCCGTAAGTATATTCAATACCGTTTCCTTGGTGGTCGCTGCGATTACCTGATCGACAACGCCTGACCTACTCAGCCGCTGGGCCAGTTGGCCGAGCGCGGCCAAGTGACTAGCCTGATCCGGTGCTGCCAGGGTCAGCACCAGCCTGACCGGATCGTTGCGTTCGTGGCCAAAGTGCACCGGAGCGGCCAGCGTGATGACGCTGACGCCAGCAGTCAGCACTTCACTGGGGCTGGCCGCGTGTGGCATCGCCACCCCAGGGGCGATCACAAAGTAGGGCCCAAAGCGCGCCAGATTGGCCTCAATGGCCTCGGCGGTCACCCCGGCAGTCGGGTGCGCCCCGGCCGCGTGCAGCAGATCGGCGCCGGCCTGGATGGCGGCCTCGCGGCTGTACAGCGAGACTTGAAGCTGAATCAAAGCTGGGGTGATCAATTCTTGAAGTTTCATTTTTTTCCTCCCGTTCGCCGAATCGCTTGTCGGAGCAACAAAAAAAGCCGCCCAAGACAGAAGTCTAACTTCTGTCAAGGACGGCAAAGAGGCCGCGGTACCACCTTGATTCGACCAGGGAACACCCAGTCGCACTTAGCGCAGGGCAAACACCCTGCCGGCAGCTGACGTGTGCCTCAACGTCCATCCTGACTTGCAATGCTTTTGGGACGGCCCTCAGTGGTCCATTTGACGATCTGCGTTCGGGAGCACTCTCAGCTGCGGCCCCTCTCTGTGCGTGCACAATCGTTTTGATCTCCACTTCCACGGTTTGATTCGGTTGTTTTTAGTTAAGGCAGAGTTTAGTCATTCGGCGGGGCGGGGTCAAGTGTTTTCACCGCAAAAAAGTCAGGATGAAACTTTTCTTACCGGCGCAATTGTTGGCATGACAGGAATCACGGTCACTGAAATAAATGAGAAAAAAAATATTTATTCCGTGAGAATTTCATGATGTTTTCATGAAGGCCGTTTACATTGCTCGGCGTGGGTCATATACTTAATACTGTTAGTGAGATGGAGAGTTGGCAGAGCGGTAATGCTGCGGGCTGCTTGCAGCCTGTGAGCGCAGAAATGCGTAGGGAGGTTCGACTCCTTCGCTCTCCTTCAGTCGACCGCCTTGGGAAATTTCCTGAGGCGGTTTTTTTTATTGTTAAAGCCGGACGCGCAACCTTGCCCGCACGGGGAGTTGTGCGATAATGAACACTGTAACTAAGCCTGCATATCAAAAGGAGTTTACTATGGTAGATACCAGTCAAATCATTCCAGTTCTTGTCGGCACCGATGTCAACATTTACGGCATGGCGCGCTCATTCCACGAAGCTTACGGCGTCAAAAGTCACTGCATCGGCGTGGCTGCTTGGCGATGACCAAGGATTCGCAGATCTGCGACGTGACGGTCGTCGACCACTTCAAGGAAAACAAGGAATTTGTTGCCGCGCTGCTCGACATGGCGAAAAAGTACGGCAAGCCTGGCGTCAAGCCGATCCTGATCACGGCGGGCGACGAGTACACGGAGCTGGCCATTCGCAACCGGGCCGCGCTTGAAGAGACATACATCATCCCGTACCCAAGCGTGAAGGTCCTGGACAGCGTCTACTACAAGGACCACTTCTACCAGCAGTGTGAGGAAAATCACCTGCCGTATCCCAAGACAGTGGTAGTCAACCAGGAGAACTACGAGCAAAAAGTGGCTGACCTGAAGCTGGCATTCCCGGTCGCGATGAAGCCCGCCGATGCGGCGCAGCAGATCGCCATGGATTTCCCCGGGCAGCGCAAGGCGTACAAGTTCACGGCCAAGGAGCAGATCCTGACCATGCTGAAGCGGACGTATGACGCCGGTTACCGCGGCAACTTCCTGCTGCAGGACTTCATTCCCGGCGGCGACACCGCGATGTACACGATCAATTTCTACGCGGATCTGGATTCCAACGTTCGGCAGATGACGATGGGCCGTCAGTTGTTGCAGGATCCGTCCGATTTTCTGGTCGGCAATTATGTCGCCACCTTCATCGAGTATCATCAGGACATCGAGGCGCGTCTGGCCAAGTTCATTAAGAACATGGGCTACACCGGTTTTGGCAACTTCGATCTGAAGTATGACGTGCGCGACCAGGAGTTCAAGCTGATCGAGCTGAACCCGCGCCAGGGCCGCAGCGGCTTTTACACCACCGCGTCTGGGCACAACCTCATCAAGCCGATGGTCGAGGACCGCGTGTTCCACCAGCCGTTCACGGCGCCTGAGCTGGCCAAGAACGATTACCTCTGGCTGGGGGTCAATCCGGACGACGCCGTGGCCAATGTCACCGACCCCGAGATTAAAAAGCACATGCAGACGCTAATCGATGCTGGCAAGTGGGGCAACACCCTGGAGTACCCGGCGGACAAGAGCTTTCTGCGCAATCACCGGATCAAGAAGTACTACGCGAGCTACAAGGCCCGCTTTGCTGCCAAAAATGAAGGGAAGTAAACAATGCCAATCGTTGATTTGAACAATGCTGAAGACGTTGCCCGCTACGAGAAATTCGTTGAAGACGCCCCGTACACCTCGGTGACCCAGTCTGTCGCCTGGTCAAAGGTCAAAAACAACTGGTCCCCGCTGTACGCTTACCTGGAAAAGGACGGCGAAATCACCGCCGGCATGTCGATCCTGACCGTCACCGACAAGGCCGGGAACACGTTTGCCTACTGCAGCAAGGGCCCGGTGTGCGACCCGACTGACATCGACACCATCGATGCGTTGGTCCAAGAGGCGCTGCCTGAGCTGAAGAAGCGCAACGCCTTCCTGCTGCGGATGGACCCGGAGCTGGATTACACCGATGAGCTGAACGCCGCTTTTCAGGCGCACGGCTACGTGACCCGCAACCGCAAGTTTCACGGCAATCATGACACAATTCAGCCGCGGTTCAACATTGTGCTGGACATTAAAGACAAGGACATCGATGGCGTAATGGCCACGATGACCGGCAAGACCCGCACCAAGATCCGCCACGCGATGCGCAGCGGCGTTGAGGTCGAAGTGGGCGACGGCGAAAAGCTGATGCCGGAATTTTTCGAGGCCTACAAGACCATGAGCGAGATCCACGGCATCACCTACCGGCCGCTGGCATACTTTGACCGGATGTCCGAGGCCTTTGCCGGCAAGGACCAGATGAAGGTCTTCATCGCCCGAGTCGATGGCCAGCTGCAGGCGTCGGCGATCGCGTTTGCGTTCGGCGACAAGGTCTGGCACATGTACGGCGGCTCCATGCGGATCAAGAATTCACTGATGATCCCCTACCTGCTGCAGTACGAGATGATCAACTGGGCCTGCCAAGAAGGCAAGGCCAAGTACGACATGGGCGGCGTTTGGGGTCTGGACAACGACGACGGGCTATACCGCTTCAAGCACCCGTTTGCCCCAGACACGCCGGTGCATGAGTACATCGGCGAGCTTGACTATGTGATGGATCAAGCCGCGTACAACGAATTCACGAAGGAATAAACCCGAGGGGCCGTGACGACACGGCCTTTTTTTGTCGGGTTTGCCGCCAACTTGCGGTTGGAAAATGATAAACTAGTTTGGATGTCAACGCCCAGGATCGACCTGGGCGTCATTCTTTGGAGGAAACTATGCCCATTATTGATCAGCACCAACCGGCGGCCCTGGCCGCTTATGAAGCTTTTGTTGAGGCCGCGCCTTACACCAGCGTGACCCAGTCGATCCACTGGGGTGAAGTGAAGAACAACTGGTCCCCGCTTTACGTGACCTTGGAAACGGCGGGGAAGATCACCACTGCCATGTCCATCCTGACGACCACCGACCCCAGCGGGGATGTTTTTGCATACTGCAGCAAGGGCCCAGTTTGCGACCCGACCGACCTTGATACCATCGACGCGCTGGTACAAGAGGCGCTACCGGCGCTGCGGGCGCGCGGGGCGTTTCTGCTGCGGATGGATCCGGAGGTGCCTTACAGTGATGCACTGAACGCTGCCTTTCAGCAGCGCGGGTACGTCACGCGCAACCGGCAGTTCCACGGCAACCACGACACCATCCAGCCGCGGTACAATTTTGTCATCGACATTCAGGGTAAAACAGTCCAGGACGTGATCGCCGGGATGAAAAGCAACGAGCGCACCAAGATGCGCCACTCGCTGAAAACCGCCGTCGAAGTCAAAACCGGGGAAAGCCAGCAGCTGATGGACGACTTCTTTGAGACTTATCAGGCGATGAGTGAGTACCACGGCATCACGTACCGGCCGGCCGCTTACTTTGAGCGGATGGCGACCGCGTTTGCCGGCACCGGCCACCTGAAGGTCTTAAACGCCTGGCACGAGGGCGAGCTGCACGCCAGCGCCATTGCGTTTGCGTATGGCGATAAGGTCTGGCACATGTACGGCGGCTCCAAGCGGATCGAAAACCGGCTGCTGGTGCCTTACCGGCTGCAGTACGAAATGATCGACTGGGCCTGCCAACTGGGCAAGGCCAAGTACGACATGGGCGGCGTCTGGGGGCTGGACGACAGCGATGGCTTGTACAACTTCAAGCACCGCTTCGCCCCGAACCAGGCGGTGTCCGAGTACCTGGGTGAGATCGACGATGTCCTCGATCAGGCCGCCTACGACCGTTTCACCAAAGGCTAGACGGACTGGTCTCGGCGTTGCCGCGGCTATTCAAAGCACCGAAGGCAATGCTACAATCAACAAGCGAAAGGACGGGATGAGGATGCCGACAGCAGTGACCAGTACGACAATGACCAAACACCTGGGCAAGGGCCTGACCGTGGTGGATCTGTGGGCCGAGTGGTGCGGTCCGTGCAAGATCCTGAGCCCCTTGCTTGCCGAGCTGGAGCAGGAGCTGCCGATGCGCGTGCTGACGTTGAACGTCGAAGGTGACACCGCCGTGGCCGACCAGTTTCACGTGCAAAGCATTCCCACAATGCTGCTGTACTGGCAGGGCAAGCCGGTGGAAAAAGTCACTGGCGCGTACCCCAAGGCCAAGCTGCGCGCACACTTCACACAGTTTTTGGAGGCCCATGATGGAAAATGAGCTGCTGAGCACGTGCCTGCTAGCCGGACGCATCATGATCGAAGGCGGCAGTGAGATGTACCGCGTCGATGACACCATGACCCGCATCGCGCAAAACGCCGGCGCCCACTCGGCGCGCGTGTTCACCACGCCCACCGGGCTATTCATCGGCATCGACGGGCCGGCGACGGTGCAGATTGCCCCGGTGTCGCAGCGCGGCATCGATATGGAAAAAGTGGCCGGCGTGAACAACCTGTCGCGGCAGTTTGCGGCCGGCCAGTTGACGCTCAGCCAGCTGCACCAGGCGCTGGAGACGCTTGACGCGCACACCCCGTTTTTTCCGGTGTGGCTTCAGATCATTGCCGCCGGGTTGTGCTCGACGACCCTGATGGTGATTTTTGCCCAGACTTACGACTGGTTCGACATGCCGCTGGCGGCAATTGTCGGCGCGCTGGGGTTTGCCGCCTACTACAAGGTCTCCAGCCTGACCAAGCTGCAGTTCATTTCCGAACTGGTGGGCGCGTTTGTGGTTGGGCTGACCGCCTGGCTTGGCGTGCGGCTGGGTGTCGGCCGTGACATTAACAACATCATCATCGGCGCGGTCATGCCGCTGGTGCCGGGCGTGGCGATCACCAACTCGATCCGTGACATGCTGGCGGGGCACTTGCTGTCCGGCATGGCGCGCGGGATGGAGGCCATCCTGTCGGCCTGTGCCATCGGCGTCGGGATCGCGATCATTTTTCGGTTTTTCTAAGCAAGGAGGGGCGCTATGCCGTTAGCACTGCAGGTGGTGGTTCAGGTCAGCTTCTCGTACCTGTCCACCGTGGCCTTTGCATTATCATCAACGTGCCACACAAGGCGCTGAACCTCGCCGGGTGGGCTGGCGCGGCCGGCTGGCTGGTTTACTGGGTCCTGATGCAGCTGAGCACCGGCCGCATGCTGGCCAATCTGCTTGGGGCGCTGACCATCGGGCTATGCGGGATCGTGTTTTCCCGCGTCAAAAAAATGCCGGTGATCATTTTTAACATTCCCGGCTTGGTGCCGCTCGTGCCCGGTGCGACGGCCTATCAGGCGGTGCGCGCGCTGGTGCTTGGCGACCTGAATCAGGCGCTTTCGCTGACGTTTCGCGTCGCCATGGTCGCCGGCGCGATCGCGGTCGGGTTCCTGCTGGCCCAGCTGGTGGCGGAAATGACCTACCGCAAGCCTGCAAAACCTTCTAAAGCGTGATATAATGATTGCATGCGATGAGTCGAGTAACCAGTAATGGTGAAAGGTCAGCTGATCAGTCGGGCACATCCCGACACCCAGCGGATTCCGGGGATCAGTGGTCTTAGGTTGTGGAGCCAGCGGACCTGACTGGAAACAGTTCTGACATATGCGCGTGAACCAGGATCAAACTTGGCTCACGCGCTTTTTGTGTGGGCAAAAACGGGTCAGGGCCGGTTTTTGATAGCGGTAACATGGCCTTGATGCTTGTCGGCAGTGGCCGCCATCCCCTAAGCTGATAAGCGAAAGGAAGGGTGAGTATGGGCGCTTGGTATGAGCACGCAATTATTTATCAGATCTACCCCAAGTCGTTTCAAGACAGCAATGGCGATGGCATCGGGGACTTGAAAGGCATTGAAAAGCGGATCCCCTATCTTCAAGCGCTGGGGATCAATACGGTGTGGCTGAATCCGCTCTTTGTTTCCCCCCAGGTGGATAACGGGTACGACGTGGCCAATTACTATGCGATCGACGAAAGCATGGGGACCATGGCGGACATGGAGTCACTGATCGCCGCCTTTCACCGCGCGGGCATTCACGTGCTGCTGGATTTTGTCCTCAATCACACCTCGGACCAGCACCCGTGGTTTCAGGACGCAATTCGCGACCCTCACAGTATTTACCGCGACTATTACATTTTTGAGGGGGAAAAGGGGCAGCGGCCCAACAACTGGGGCAGCTTCTTTGGCGGGTCAGTCTGGGAGCCGGATCCTGCAGGGACCGGGCAGTCGTATTTTCACTTGTTTGATAAGCGGATGCCAGACTTGAACTGGGCCAATCCCGAGGTGCGGCAGGCGATGGGAGATGTCGCGGAATTCTGGCTAGCAAAAGGCATCGACGGGTTGCGGCTGGATGCGTTTATTCATATCGCCAAGGCAAACTTGCACCAGGATTTTCCGGCGGACAATGCCGAGCCGGTCGTCGCCGAGCCGTTTTTTGCGAACTTACCGCAGGTCCAGCAGTGGCTCAGGCCGTTTTGCCAGCGGCTTCGCAGTGATTACCCTGACGTCTTTTTGCTGGGGGAGGCGTCGTCTGCGGATCCGCACTTGGCAGTAGACTACACCGCACCGCATAACGGGTTGATGGATTCAGTGATCACGTTTCGCTACTTCACTGATGACGAGTCACACCTGGATCCGCGACTGTCGGCGGCGTTTCAGCCCAAACCGCTGGATTTTGCCGCCTTCAAGCACGATCAGCTGATTTGGCAGCAGGTCTTGAGTGGGGTGGCGGCGCCGACGTTGTGGTGGAGCAACCACGACCTGCCGCGGCTGCGGACACGGATTGCGAAAAATGAGACCCAGGCCCGGTCACTGGCGCTGCTCATGTACCTGCAGCGCGGCATCCCGGTGATTTATTACGGCGATGAGCTGGGACTGCAGAATCTTGAATTTGACTCCGTGGCCGCCTTCCATGACCAAACTGTGGCGCCGTTTATCGCGCAGGCCAAAGCGGCGGGCCTGACAGAGGCGGCGGCGCTAAAGCTGGTATCTCAAACGCATAAATTACCGGCGCGCGGGCCAATGCCATGGGATAACACGCCACATCACGCTTTTCAACCGCCACGCCATGGCTGACAGGACGAGAAGCCGACAGCACAAGTGTTGCCCAGCAAGCAGGGGCCGCCGGGAGCATGCTGCAGTTTTATCGGCAGCTGATTGCACTCAAGAAGCGCCCGGTGTTCCAAGACGGCGATTACCTCATGCTGACGACGCCTGACCATTTGTACGTGTATCAGCGCCAATTAGGGTCGACGCGCGCACTGGTGGCGGTGGCACTCACCGGCCAGGCCGGAGCGCTGACGCTGCCGGCAGGGGATTATCAGCCGCTGTTAGCCGCGGGCGAGACGCACCTCGACGGCAATCAATTAACGCTGGCCCCATACGCTGGGGTGGTTTTGACAACTAACGAAGGAGATCAATCAAAATGAATACTGCAGCACTGCGGCACCGCCCGGAAAGCGAAGATTGCTATTTGTACACAGAAGGCTTACTGACGTTGCACTTCCACACCGCCAAAGACGACGTCGCCAAGGTCTCGCTGATTTACGGTGATCCTTACCTGACCGTCTTGGATCCGGCGACCAAGAAAACGGTTTGGCGTTACCAAACATTGGCGATGCGCAAAATTGGCACTGGCCAAACTGAGGACTACTGGTCGGTTGACCTGCGGATGCCTTATTCGCGGCTACAATATCAGTTCTTGGTGGAGGGCAAAGATGGTACCACGCTTCTTTACTCCGACCGGGGGCTGCGCGAGGATACACCGGCAAATCGCACTGAAAATGTCTTCAGAATGCCGTACTTCCACGAGCTTGACCGGGTGAAAACGCCTGACTGGGCAAAGGAAACGGTGTGGTATCAGATCTTTCCTGAGCGCTTTGCCAACGGTGATAAGCACAACGACCCGGAGGGCACTAAACCGTGGCGGCCAGCTGATCATCCAGGCAGAGAGGATTACTACGGGGGCGATCTGCAAGGGGTGCTCGATCACCTGGATGATCTGCAGGCGCTTGGGGTCAATGGGTTGTACTTCTGCCCCTTGTTCACGGCGGCGTCCAATCACAAGTACGACACCATTGATTACTTTGATATTGATCCGGATTTTGGCGACAAGGCGCTGTTTGCCAAGCTGGTTTCAGAGGCGCATCAGCGCGGCATGAAAGTCATGCTGGATGCCGTCTTTAACCACATCGGCGAGCACAGTTTGCAGTGGCAGGACGTCCTGAAAAATGGGGCGGACTCAAGGTTTGCTTCATGGTTCCACATCAGTAACTACCCACTCACGCCGTTTCACGATCCCAACCGCGGTGAGGGCAAGCCTCAGTACGAGACTTTTGCGTTCGAACCTCACATGCCCAAGCTCAACACGGCCAATCCCGAGGTTCAGGATTACCTGCTCAACGTGGCCACATACTGGATCAAGACGTTTGACATTGATGCTTGGCGGCTCGACGTGGCCAACGAGGTCGATCACCACTTCTGGAAGCGGTTCTATCAGGCCACTCAGCGGGCCAAAAAGGATTTCCTGATCATCGGCGAGGTTTGGCACTCGAGTCAGCCGTGGCTGAACGGCGACCAGTTTTCCGGGGTCATGAACTATGCCTACACTGAGCAGATCGAGGACCATTTTCTCACCCACAAGCTGAGTGCCAAGAGCCTGGTCGAGCTGCTGACGGATCAGCTGATGATGTACCGCCCGCAAAATGATCAGGTGATGCTGAATATGCTGGATTCTCACGATACCGCCCGGCTGCTGACGGTGGCACACGGGGATGAAGATTTGGCGTTGCAGGCACTGGCCTTTACGTTCACCCAAACCGGTATGCCGTGCATCTACTACGGCACGGAAATGGGCATGGCCGGCGAAAATGACCCCGACTGCCGCCGGCCAATGGACTGGTCTAAGCTCAACGGGCCCGTCTGGCAACGCGTCCATGCGCTGATCGCCTTTCGTCGTAAGTACGCCAAGACGCTGGGGCAGGGCACTACCCGGCTCACGGTCACGCCAAGCGGCCTGATCAAAGTTGTCCGCGCAGGCGACGCCAGATCGTGGCGTACTTCAACACGACCGCCAAGCCCGTTGCGCTGGCCGCAACGCCGGCGCTGGCCCAAGGCTATCAGGCCGGCCAGCTAGCACCAAAAGGCTTCGTTTTGGCCGCATTGTGAGATCTTGATAGCGGTAACAGAATATTCGCCCTACAAAAAGCGCTTTCACCACGAGATAATCAAGTTGTAAATCAGTGAACCGCCACGGCGGTGCAATTGGGGATATGAATGATGAAACGGATTTTTGAAATCGACCCGTGGCTGGTCCAAAGCCACGAACTCCATCCGCAAGAGATGCGGCTGCAGGAGAGCCTAACGGCGATCGGCAACGGCTACATGGGGATGCGAGGGAATTTTGAAGAAGGGTATTCCGGCGATCACTTGCAGGGGACCTATTTAGGCGGCGTGTGGTTTCCTGATAAAACCCGCGTCGGCTGGTGGAAAAACGGCTACCCCCAATACTTTGGTAAAGCGATCAACGCCCCAAGCTTCATCGGCATCGGCATTCGGATCAACGGCGAGAAAGTTGATTTGGCAACCGGCAAGTTCCGCGATTTCCGGATCGCGCTGGATATGCACCAAGGCTTGCTGACCCGCACGTTCATTTATGAAGTCGAGTCGACGACCGTTCGCCTGACCTTCCGCCGCTTCTTATCCAACGAGATCAAAGAGGCCGGGTTGATCGAAGTCGTTGCGCAGGTGCTCAGCGGCCAGGCAAGCATCGATTTTGCCGCCACGCTTGACGGCAATGTCAGCAATGAAGACAGCAACTACGATGAACGCTTCTGGCAGCCGGTCGAGGAAGACGCCCAGGCGCAAAACATTCAGCTGATCACCAAGGCGAACCCGTACCAGGTGCCACGGTTCACGGTCCTGCTCAAACAAGCGCTGCGGCTGAATGGCAAGCCGGTCCAAACCACAAATGAAACGGCAAGCGGCCTCGCGACCGCCCGCGTTTCTACCACCTTGAACGCCGGTCAAAGCGTCACATTGGAAAAAGATGTCATTGTGCTGACCAGCCGGGACGTGGCGCCGGACAAGCAGCCGCAAACCGCAACGGCGTTGATGACGCAGCTGCAAACCGAGTCCTTCGATCAGCGGTTGGCCAGGCACACGGCCATTTGGGCCAGCCGCTGGGCGCAAAGCGATGTGGTGATTGACGGTGATGATGCAGCCCAGCAGGGAATCCGGTTCAACATTGCGCAGCTGTTCATGACCTATTACGGCGAGGACAAGCGGCTCAATGTGGGGCCCAAGGGCTTTACCGGTGAGAAGTACGGTGGCGCGACCTACTGGGACACTGAAGCCTATGTCGTGCCAATGTATTTGGCGGTGACGCCGCCAAGTGTGACTCGCGCGCTGCTGGAATACCGGCATGATCAGTTGCCCGGCGCTTACCACAACGCGCAGCAGCAAGGCCTTAAAGGGGCGCTGTTTCCGATGGTGACCTTTAACGGTATCGAGTGTCATAACGAGTGGGAGATCACCTTCGAGGAGATTCATCGCAATGCGGCGGTGGCGTTTGCCATCTATCAGTACACGGCATACACCGGCGATGAAAGCTACGTCAATCACGACGGCATGGAAGTGCTGATTGGCATCAGCCGTTTCTGGCTGATCGGGTCCACTTTTCCAAGCGCAAGGGGTGCTACATGATCCACGGCGTGACCGGGCCGAACGAGTACGAAAACAACGTCAACAATAACTGGTACACCAACACCATGGCGTCATGGGTGCTAGAGTACACGCTGGCGCGCTTGCCCAAGGCCGATCCGGCCGTGCTGGCGGCGCTTTCGGTGACCGAAGCAGAAAAGGCGCACTGGCAGGACATCATTGATCGGATGTATTACCCGGTCGACAAGAAGCTAGGGATCTTCGTCCAAAACGACACCTTCCTGGATAAAGACTTGCAGCCCGCCAGTGCGATTCCTCAGGATCAGCGTCCCATCAATCAGCACTGGTCCTGGGATCACATTTTGCGCAGTCCGTACATCAAGCAGGCCGATGTTCTTCAAGGCATTTACTTCTTGAACGACCGCTTTACGCGCGAGCAAAAAGAGCGCAACTACGATTTCTACGAGCCGCTCACTGTGCACGAAAGTTCGCTGTCGGCCTCGATTCACGCCATTTTGGCAGCGGAGTTGGGTAAGCAGGAAAAGGCGGTCGAACTGTACCGGCGTACGGCGCGTCTAGACCTGGACAACTACAATAACGACACCGCCGATGGGCTGCACATCACGTCGATGACTGGATCATGGCTGGCCATCGTGCAAGGCTTTGCCGGCATGCGGTACGATCACGACCGGCTACGCTTTAAGCCGTTTTTGCCGAAGCAGTGGACGCATTACAACTTCAAGCTGACCTACCGCGGGCGGCTATTAGCCGTCGACGTGGGGCAGAAGACCTTGATCACGCTGCTTGAAGGCGAACCCCTCGACATTGACGTGGCTGGCCAACCGGTTCATCTGGTAAAGGAGGGTCAGCATGCTTAAGGGATTGTTGTTTGATTTAGATGGGGTGTTGACCGACTCCGCCAAGTATCACCTGCAGGCGTGGAACCAGCTGGCAGCGGACCTCGACATTACGCTGCCGCCTGAAGCCAACCAGCAACTGCGCGGCCGCTCGCGGCTGGATTCCCTGAATTTGGTGCTCAGCTATGGTCAGCAAGAGAATCGTTACACGAACGAGCAGAAGGCGGCATTTGCCAAGACCAAAAATCAGATGTATCTGCACCTGATCCAGGCCATGACGCCGGCAGACATTTTGCCCGGCATCACCGCCTTGCTCGCGGCGGCCAAGGCCGCAAGGCTCAGGATGGTGATTGCTTCTGCGTCCCGCAATGCCCCTGTGATCTTGAACCGGCTCGGGTTGGCCCAGCAGTTTGACGGCATCGTGGATCCGGCCACTCTGCATCACGGCAAACCCGATCCGGAAATCTACGAGCGGGCGCAGACTGGCGGGGCTTGCTACTACTGAAGTCGCAGCGTTCGAAGATGCTGCGGTGGGGGTGGCGGCGATTAAAGCCGCCGGCCAGTTTGCCGTTGGCATCGGCGACCCGGCAGTCCTGCATCAGGCGGATTACATTGTGCCAAGCACAGCGGACCTGAAGCTCGAGGAGATTCAGCGTGCTTATACTGCGTGGCTGGAAAGAAAGGAAGCATGAGGACAAATGGTTGAGATCGATCTGGACCACCTTTATAAAAAATACGACGATGGCGAAGATTACTCGGTTGAGGATTTTGACCTTCACATCAAGGATAAGGAGTTCATCGTTTTTGTCGGCCCTTCCGGGTGTGGCAAATCCACGACCTTGCGCATGATCGCCGGTCTGGAGGACATTACCAAGGGCGAGTTGAAGATCGCGGGCAAGGTCATGAATGACGTGGCGCCCAAGGACCGCAACATCGCCATGGTCTTTCAGAACTACGCGCTGTATCCGCACATGACGGTCTACGACAATATGGCTTTTGGACTCAAACTCCGCCACTACAAGAAGGCGGATATTGATGCCCGCGTGCAAAATGCGGCAAATATTTTAGGCCTCAAGCCGTTCTTGGACCGGAAACCGGCCGCCCTTTCAGGGGGTCAACGCCAGCGGGTCGCACTAGGCCGTGCAATTGTGCGGGATGCGCCCATCTTTCTCATGGACGAACCGCTTTCCAACTTGGACGCCAAGCTGCGGGTCTCGATGCGGGCGGAAATTGCCAAGCTGCACCGGCGCCTGAACACCACCACGATCTATGTCACGCATGATCAAACTGAGGCGATGACAATGGCGGACCGCGTGGTCGTCATGTCTGTCGGCCACGTTCAGCAAATCGGGACGCCCTCGCAAGTCTATGAGAATCCGCGCAATAAATTCGTTGCGGGGTTCATGGGGTCACCGTCGATGAACTTCTTCAACATGACATACCAAAACGGCGTGGTGTCCGATGGCAAGAGCGTCACCCTCAAAGTGCCGGAAGGCCGGGCGAAGATCTTGGATGATCAAGGCTACAACGGCAAGGAGCTGATCTTTGGCATTCGGCCCGAGGATATTCACTCCGAGCAGGCATTTCTGGACACCTGGCCGGATGCGGTGATTGATTCGACAGTCACAGTTTCTGAACTGCTCGGGGCCACGGAACAGCTTTACTTGAAGGTTGACGACACGGAATACATCGCCAACGTCAACGCCCGCGATTTCCACAGTCCTGGGGATGCCGTCAAAATGGGGTTTGACGTCAACAAGGCGCACTTCTTCGACAAGGACACCGAGATGGCGATCACCAAGGAGCCAGTGCCGCTTGAAGGGTAGTTTGTCCGCCATGCCGCACTGGCGGACTGGGTGTCAAAGACACCGATTGGGTTGCGGCAGTCAGAGGGTTACCGCAGACGGTAGCCGTCTGCAAAACAGCGTTCTTTCTTCACTAGGGTTCAGGCTTTATAAAACATTTTTGGGAGGAATATCATCATGAAGTTATGGCAGAAGTTTGCTTTAGGCAGTACTGCACTTCTTTCAGCCACGGTTCTGGCTGCTTGCGGCAATTCCGGTTCCAGCTCCTCAAGCAGTAGCTCAGGTAAAAATGGCGTCTCCGGTTCGGTTAAACTGTGGGTCGACAACACGCAGGTCAGCTCCTATAAATCCATTGTGAAGGACTTCAACAAGAAGTATCCGGATGTGAAGGTCAAGGTCACCCAAAGTCCAAACGGGTCCTCAAACGCGAAGACCGATGTCGCCAAGGACCCATCGAAGGCGGCTGACGTGTTCGAAGTGCCGAATGATCAGCTCGGACAAATGGCGTCTGCGGGGTACATCAACCCAATTTCGCCGGATGCGACTAAGGTCATCAAGAAGGACAACGTCGAAAGCGCCGTCAAGGGCGTGACCTGGAAGAACAAGCTTTACGCTTTCCCATTCGCGATGCAGGCCCAGACGCTTTACTACAACAAGTCTAAGCTGAGCGCTGAGGACGTGAAGGATTGGGACACGATGACCGCCAAGAGCGTTGTGGCCACGGACTTTACGGTGCCGTATAACGTTTACCCGATCTTCCTGTCAGCCGGCACCTACATGTACGGTAAAAACGGCGAAGACCTCAAGGGCACCAACGTCAACACCCAAGAAGGGGTCAACGCGATGAAGTGGTACGCCGCCCAAAAGAACAACAAAGGGGTCATGCAGACTTCTAACGTGCTGAACCAGCTCAAGTCCGGTAAGGCCGGCGCTATTCTCGACGGTCCTTGGGACGCGGTAAACATTAAGAAGCTGTTGGGCAAGAACTTTGGCGTTGCGCCATACCCAACCATCACCATCGGGGGTAAGAAAGTCCAAATGCAGGCCTTCCTTGGGATTGAAACCTTTGCGGTCAACTCGCACACTTCAACCAAGAATCAAAAAGCCGCAGCAACGCTGGCTCAGTACATTACCAACAAGGCCTCGCAGCTGGTCATCTACAAAGACCAGGGTCAGATCCCGGTTGACAAGTCGGCCCAGCAGACGGCAACGTTCAAGAAGAATCCAGTCGCGGTCGCAGTTAAGACCATGTCACAGACTAGCCACTCCACTTTGATGCCAAAGATGCCTGAAATTGCCACTCTTTGGGATCAGGCCGCACCACTGATCAACGGTGCATACAGCGGTTCGATCAAGCCTGCAGATTACATGACCAAACTGACAGCATTCCACAATGCGGTTTCCAAGGCTAACTAGTCGCTGAAGTTGATGGTTGAGCTTGACCAATCTTTGCACGTAAAGGAGAAGGTATCGTATGTTCAGGAGAAAAAAATAAGCTCCCACCGGCAGCGACCTATCGAGAAGTCTGGCGTAAAGGCGATTGGACGACGAAACTCTCATTCTTTGTGATGGGGGCCTCCGCCTTAAAAAAATCGCCAGTGGGTCAAGGGCGCAGCGTTTCTGATCACTGAGGTGGCCTTTCTGATTTGGCTGGTGTTTAGCGGGATCTCCTCGCTCAGCATGCTGAGCAATTTGGGGACGCTCAAAACCAAGAAGGTCGTTTACGATCAGTCACAAGGGGTCTATTTGACCAAACTGCCGGATAATTCTGTGGTCATTCTGTTGTTCGGAGTGCTGGCAGTGATCCTGCTGATCGCAATGGTGGGCTTGTACTGGGTCAACCTGCGTTCAACAAGAAAACTGTACGTGTTGAACCGGGACCATGGTCACATTGAAACTAATGGCGAGGAGTTAGCGTCACTGCTTGATGAACGACTGCACAGTGTCCTGCTGGCGATCCCAATTGTTGGGATTGTGGCGTTCACCATCTTGCCCACGGTGTACATGATTTCAATGGCGTTCACCAACTATGATTCCCACCATTCGATCGGATTCTCCTGGACAGGCTTTCAGGCTTTTCACAACGTGCTTTCCGGTGACCTTGCGGGAACGTTCTTCCCGGTGTTGGGTTGGACGTTGATCTGGGCGGTTTGTGCCACGGCGACGACGTTCTTCTTCGGCGTCCTGCTGGCGATGCTGATCGAATCCAAGGGCATCAAGCACAAGGCGTTCTGGCGGACGATGTTCATCATTGTCTACGCGGTGCCGCAGTTTGTTTCCTTGCTGATGATGGCGCAGTTCCTCGACCTGCAAGGGCCGCTGAATAACCTGCTGCTATCCTGGCACTGGATCGCCAAGCCGATCAACTTCATCGGCGCCTCTGCGAAGCCGCTGGTGGCCCGCATTACGGTCATCGTGGTCAACATGTGGGTCGGGATCCCGGTTTCAATGCTGGTGTCCACGGCGATCATTCAAAATCTGCCGGAGGATCAGATTGAGGCTGCCCGGATGGACGGTGCCAATCCGTTCCAGGTCTTCAAGTCGATCACTTTCCCGCAGATCCTGTTTGTCATGGCCCCTTCGCTGATCCAACAGTTTATTGGGAATATCAACAACTTCAACGTGATTTACCTGTTGACCGGCGGCTATCCGATGAACAACAACTACAGTGGGGCTGGTGACACCGACTTGCTGGTGACCTGGTTGTACAACTTGACCTTTGGCCAGACGCAGCGGTACAACGCGTCAGCGGTCTTAGGGATCCTGATCTTCATCATCAGTGCGGTCTTCTCACTGTTTGCTTACCGGCGGACGAATGCTTTCAAGGAGGGCTGAGATTATGAAATCATACAAAGCACAGCGTCACCTTTCGCTGAGCCTCCGCTACATTCTGCTGGCCGTACTGGTGGTCGTTTGGCTGTTTCCAATCGTTTGGATCATTTTGGCGAGTCTCTCGTATAACAATACTGGCTTTGTGTCGACGATTTGGCCGGAGAAATTCACGCTGAGTAATTACACGGGAATGCTACTCAATAAGCAGTATCCGTTCCTTGACTGGATGCGTAACACACTGCTAGTGTCCACAGTGTCGATGATCCTGTCGACCTTCATCACCATTTCCGTTGCTTACACCCTGTCCCGGCTTCGCTTCGCCTTTCGGAAGAAGTTCTTGCAGATTGCCTTGATTTTGGGGATGTTCCCCGGGTTCATGTCCATGATCGCGCTGTATTACATTCTGAAGAGCTTCAACATGCTGAATCTGGCCGGCCTGACCATGGTTTATGTCGGTGGTGCGGGGCTGTCGTTCTACATCGCCAAAGGGTTCTTTGATACCATTCCGCGGTCGATCGATGAGGCGGCGGAGATGGATGGGGCAACTAGGTGGCAGGTCTTCCTGCACATTGGGTTGCCGCTGTCCAAGCCGATGATTGTTTATACGGCGCTGACCACCTTTATTGCCCCGTGGGTCGACTTCATTTTCTCCGGGATCATCCTGTCTTCATCGGGGAACCCGAAGAATTACACGATTGCATACGGGTTGTATAACATGCTGCACAGCGCCAAGGGTACCTCGACCACGTTCTTCACCCAGTTCATTGCCGGGTGTGTCATGGTCGCGGTCCCAATCACCATCCTGTTCGTGATCATGCAGAAGTTCTACGTCAACGGGATCACCGCCGGAGCGGACAAGGGTTAAGTCAACCAGTACTTGAACCACGCTGGGTGAGTTGATCTGCATTCAGCCAAGGCCTCCAACCTTGAGGGATCTGACTGGCAACGGTCAGGTCCCTTTGACTGTCCAGCTGTCCCAGAGAAGCAATGCGGCCGGTTGGTGTAAAATAAGGTTGTCAGCGAAACGCGCAATTATCGGGAGGGTATCATGGTTACTTTGTCAGATGTCGCCAAACAGGCCAATGTGTCAAAAATGACGGTTTCGCGGGTCATTAATCATCCTGAGCAGGTCACGCCTGAGCTGCGCTGCCTGGTCGAAGAGGCCATGACCGCGCTGAACTATCACCCCAACGCGGCGGCGAAGGCCCTGGCAAATAACCGGACCAACGTGATCAAGGTGGTGATCCTCGAAGACATTGACACGACGGAGCCGTACTACATGAGCCTTATCTTCGGGATCGCCAAGGGGCTGGACAAGGAAGGCTATGCCCTGCAGCTGGTGACTGACCGGGCACACCTCACTGGTGGCAATCGTGCCGATGGGTACATTGTGACCGGTGAGCGGGCCAGGGATATTCCCCTGCTCGAACAGCTGAATCAGCCGTTTGTCATTTTCGGTGAGAATCGCTACGGGTTTGACTATATCGACAGCGACAACAAGGCCGGTACCGCGCTGGCGACCAATTATGCCCTCGCCAAGAATTATCAATCCATCGTCTTTATCGGGTTGGACGTGAAGGAGTCCTTTGAGTACTCCCGCGAGGCGGGGTACATCAACACCCTGCAGCAGCATAAAAAAAATCCCGCAGATTTACCGGTTGGCCAACCATTCACGCGTGTCTCAGGCCTTCATTAACGAAAACTGGCGCAAATTCGCCCCGGATACCTGCTTCATCTGTGCCTCGGATCGCATCGCAGTGGGCGTGGAGCGCGGGATCATCGAAAATGGCGGCGATGTCCCGCGCGACTTTGGCATCATTGGGTTTGATGGGGTCTTTCTCGATCAGGTGGCGAACCCTCAGCTGACCACCGTGAAGCAGCCAGTTCAGCAGCTCGGGGAGCTGCTGGCGCGGATGCTGCTGCAGAAGCTGGCCCAAAGTGGCGCGCAGCAAGGGGAGTTGCTGGTAACACCGGAATTGATCACGCGTGGCAGCACGCGTGAGTAACAGGATCGATCCGTATCGGCGAGCGTCGGTACGGATTTTTTTAGCAAATTTTCAAATAGCGGTTGACCAGAATGAGTAGTTGGTGTAAATTCTAATCATTAACTAATTTAGGAAAGGGTGAGTTTCATGAAACTATCAATTAATCAGTTCTGTGCGACTCGCTTCTTCCGCAGTTTGGCCTTGTTGTTGCTCGAGTAGGACCCGCTCCGTTAGCGCAAGCTGATGTGAACAGGTCCTCATTCGCGTGCTGATGGGGCCTGTCGGATGCGGCCTCATCAATGATGGGGCCATTTTTTTTATGAAAGCACCTGACAAGTTGGAGAAAAGGGAGATCAGTCATGAAGATTTCAATGAGAAAAATCATACTCGGCGCCATTACTGCTGTGAGTGCCATTACACTGGCAGGCTGCGCGACCACGACCGCAGGGGACAAAGGCAACTCAAGCACTGGCAACACCGTTAAGATCGGCATGAACATGGAGTTGTCTGGTTCAGCAGCCGGCTATGGCAATCAGATGAAGCAGGGCTTCGATCTGGCCGTCAAGCAGATCAACGCTGATGGCGGCATTAAGGTCAACGGCAAGAAGGTCAAAATCAAGACCGTGATCCGCGACAACAAGTCCACGACCTCCGGCTCCAGCTCCGTTGCCGCTCAGCTCGCCGGCTCCGACAGCGTTTCCGCCATCGTCGGCCCGGCAACGACCAACGATGGCACCGCGGCAATCCCGAACATCACCAAGGCCAAGGTGCCATCCGTTTCGCCAAGTGCGACGGATCCGGATTACACCCTGCAGAAAAATGGGAAGGTCCAGCCATACGTGTTCCGGGCCTGCTTTGAAAATAACTTCCAGGGCGAAACAGCTGCGCACTTTGTCGACAACACCCTGAAGGCGAAGAACGTGGCGATTCTTGAGGACAACTCAAGCGATTACGGCACTGGTCTGGCGAAGGCCTTCAAAGGCGCCTTCAAGGGCAACGTCGTATCGACGCAGTCATTCTCAGAAGGCGACAAGGACTTCAACGCCCTGCTGACCGGCATCAAGAACAAGAACATCAATGCGATTTATGTGCCGGGTTACTACTCCGAAGTCGGCCTGATCATCAAGCAGGCCCGGTCCATGGGCATCAACGTGCCGATCATCGGCTCTGACGGCATGGCGGACCCCAAGCTGGCCGAGATCGCCGGCGATAAGAACGCCTCCGATGTTTACTACACCACGCCATTTTCCACCAAGTCCGGTTCCACAAACAAGATGGCCGAAAGCTTCATGACCGCCTTCAAGAAGCAGTACCATACCGATGCGCCGACGTTCTCCGCGCTGGCCTACGATTCCGTGCTGATGATCAAGCAGGCGATCGAAGACGCGAAGTCTACCGACTCTGTCAAGATTGCTCAGTCCCTGGCCAAGATCAAGCACATGCCTGCCGTGACCGGTGAAATGACCGTCAACAAGACGCACGACCCGGAAAAGCCGATCATGATCGAAAAGCTGACCAACGGCAAGGTCGTTTCCGCTATTGAACAGAAGTAATCGTTAACCGCTGCATCGGCCGGCCAAGTCGGCTGATGCACACTTACCTGAGGAGGCGCTCTCGTGCAAACCTTTTTCCAGCAATTGATCAACGGCCTGAGCCTTGGCAGCATTTACGCGCTGCTGGCGCTGGGCTACACCATGGTCTACGGGATCATCAAGCTGATCAACTTTGCGCATGGGGACATTTATATGATCGGTGCCTTTTGGGGCTACTATGTGATCAACCATTACCACGTCGATTTCGGCGTGGCTTTGGTGTCTGCAATGGTCGTCTGTGCCGCGCTGGGGATGCTGATCGAGTATCTCGCCTACAAGCCGTTGCGCAATTCACCGCGGATCACCGCGCTGATTACGGCGATCGGCGTGTCGTACTTCCTTGAAAACGGCATGTCGTTTCTCTACGGCGCCAATACGCGCAACTTCCCGCAGGTCGTGGCCTCGCACCGCTTTACCGTGTTCGGTGTGACGGTGACCAACATTCAGCTGCTCATCGTCACCGTCTCCCTGGTCCTGATGGTGGCGCTGCAGCTGATCGTGCAGCACACCCGGATGGGTACGGCGATGCGCGCCGTGGCCGTTGATCAAGAGGCGGCCGAGCTGGTCGGCATCAATCCGAATCACGTCATTTCGTTCACCTTCGGCCTGGGCTCCGCCTTGGCCGGCGCGGCCGGGGTCCTCATCGGGCTGTATTACAACTCGATCGACCCGCTGATGGGCATGGTGCCTGGGATCAAAGCCTTCGTGGCGGCGGTCGTCGGCGGCATCGGCTCGATCCCCGGCGCGGCGCTGGGCGGCTTTCTCATTGGCATGCTGGAGACCTTTGTGCAGGCGATTGGGCTGTCAGCGTACAAGGATGCAGCCGTTTATGTCGTTCTGATCGTCATTCTGGTCGTTCTGCCGGCTGGGATCTTTGGTAAAAACGTGAAGGAGAAGGTGTGAGCATGGCAGCAAGATGGAAAGCAGCACTGGTCTGGCTGGCGATCGCAGTTGCCGGCTTCTACCTGATCAATGAGCTGATCGTGATCGGTGTGATCAACAGCTTCATCGAAAACATGCTCGTCACCATCGGCATCAACATCATTCTGGCCACCGGACTGAACCTGATCATTGGTTTTTCCGGCCAGTTCTCGCTGGGTCATGCTGGCTTCATGGCCCTTGGGGCTTACGCGACAGCCATCATCACCCAGTACCTGGGCAACGCGCTCGGCTTTTACCTGTCCATGGCCGTGGGCGTGGTGGTTGCCATGATCGTCGCCGTCATTATCGGCATTCCCACGCTGCGGCTGCGCGGCGATTACCTTGCCATCGCGACCATGGGGGCGGCGGAGATCATCCGGGTGGTGCTGAACAACCTGAAGATCACCAACGGCGCGGCCGGCATGTACAACATTCCGGCGCTGGCCAACTGGCCGACCGTGTACGTGCTGGTGTGCCTGACGACGTTGATGATCGTCAACTTTGCCCGCAGCCGGGCCGGTCGTGCGATTCAGGCGATCCGCGAAGACGACATTGCCGCCGAGGCCGTGGGCATCAACCCGACCAAGTGGAAGCTGGCGGCGTTCGTCATGGGCGCAGCCACCGCAGCCATTGCGGGCTCGTTGCACGCAGTTTACATTCAGACCATTGCGCCAAGCGATTTTGGCATCATGAACTCGATTTCGATCCTGATCATCGTGGTGCTGGGTGGCGTTGGCTCAATCACCGGGACCTTCGTGGCCGCGACTGTGCTTGGCGTGCTGGACACTGTCCTGCAAAGCTTTGGCACACTGCGGATGGTAATCTACGCGCTGGCCTTGATCTTAATCATGGTCTTCAAGCCAAGCGGGCTGCTCGGCCGCTACGAAGTGTCCATTCGCAAACTGTTTGAGAAGAAAGGAGCCCGCCATGGCACTGCTGACAGTCACGAATCTGAGTAAAAAGTTCGGCGGTCTGGACGCCGTTTCCAACGTTGACATGCACGTGGACGAAGGCGAGCTGGTCGCTTGATTGGCCCCAATGGCGCGGGCAAGACCACGTTGTTCAACATGCTGACTGGGGTGATCCCGCCCACGTCCGGCAAGATCTCACTGACCACCGCCACCGGCACCATTTCGCTGCTCGGCCACAAGCCGTACCAGGTGGCCAAGCTCGGCCTGGCGCGCACCTTTCAAAACATTCGGCTGTTTGCGAACCTGTCCGTTCGCGATAACCTGCTGGCGGCGATGACTCATGCTACACGGAGAACTTCTTCGCGGAGATCCTGCGCCTGCCGGCCTACTACAAAAAAAGAGGCCAAGGTCGGGGCCTGGACCGATGCCCTGCTGCGCGAGTTTGACCTGACCGACGTGGCCGATGTGGATGCCGGCAACCTGCCGTACGGGACCCAGCGGCGCGTGGAGATTGCGCGTGCGACTGCCACCTCGCCGCGAATCATTTTTCTCGACGAACCGGCGGCGGGGATGAACCCCGAGGAAACCGCCGCGCTGATGAAGCTGATTGGCAAGCTGCGGTCTGACTTTCAGTTGACGGTCGTCCTGATTGAGCACGACATGAGTCTGGTCATGAACATCGCCGAGCGCATTTACGTGCTGAACCAGGGTAAACTGATTGCCGAAGGAACGCCGGCTGCGATTCAGAAGAATCCGGCCGTGATCGACTCGTACTTGGGGGGTGGCGTCCATGCTTAAAGTGGCCGGACTCAAGGTCAACTACGGCGCCATTCAGGCCGTTCAAGGTGTCGACTTCACCGTCAATGACGGGGAGATCGTCACGCTGATCGGGGCTAACGGCGCGGGTAAAAGCACGATCCTGAAAACCATCAGCGGGCTGCTGCGGCCCAGTGCTGGCACGATCACGTACAATGATCAGAACCTCGCCAAGCTGTCGCCGTCCAAAATCGTGGCGGCCGGCATTGCGCAGGTGCCGGAAGGCCGGCACGTGTTTGAGGGCCTGACCGTCGCCGAGAACCTGCGCATGGGCGCGTACCTTTCGCCCAAGACACGCGATGAGCAGCTGAAGTCGGTGTACGAGCAGTTTCCGGTGCTGAAAGAACGCCGGAGTCAGGACGCGGCGACGCTGTCCGGCGGCGAGCAGCAGATGCTGGCAATGGGCCGGGCCATGATGGCCAAGCCCAAGCTGCTGCTGCTTGACGAGCCCTCCATGGGGCTGGCGCCGATTTACATTAACAAGATTTTCGACATCATCAAGCGCATTCACGCTCAAGGCGTCACGGTGCTGTTGATCGAGCAGAACGCGGCGCAGGCGCTGCAAGTCGCCGACCGCGGCTACGTGCTCGCCAGTGGCCAAGTCAAAATGAGCGGCACTGGTCAGGCGTTGTTGGCCAACGACGATGTCCGTGCAGCATATCTTGGCGGCTGATGGTGTTGTTTGGGTGCCAGTGCAAAGTCTGTTTCCTTGTGGAGCAGGCTTTTTTTTACTGCCTAAACGAAAAATCGCCGCGCGCCGGTGGGTTTGCCAACTGGCGTGAGGCGATGGTGAGGGGTTATGGCCGCAGGGCAGGCCGCTGGTTTTTGATCAGCAGGTCCTGCTTGATCAGGTCAATGGTTTCCTGGTTTTGCGGCAGGTCGCTGTGCTCAGCGTTGTTTCCCGACAAGGTGATCATGGTGTAATGCTTGACCTGATTTTGGAAAATGTACTTGCCGGCGTCCACGGAGGCGAGCGGCACAATGCCGTCCGAGGTGTAACTTTCAGAGCCGGCGACTGAGTACACGGTCAGATTGACTGGCAGACGCTTTTTCATCCGGATCATGTCCGTCAGCATCTGGGTGCGGTTGGCCTGCTTGCTTTCCTCGAGGTTGTAAGGCGACCCCAGGGTGATCATGCGCTGCATGGTGTAGTCGGCTTGATTCATGTACCGCTCCAAAAAAAAGCGTCAGTACCAGCCCGCCGTTGCTGTGGCCGATCGCAGAGAAACGGTCGAAGTGGTACTTTTTGGCCATGGCGGTGAAGGCAATGTTGAACCAGCGCGCCTGCCGTTGAATATTGGGGTAGCCGTCCTGGTTGTTGGCGAACGCGACGACGATGTACGGCTGCCGGTCGCGGGCGGCGATGCGGCCGGACTGCTTGAACTTGCCTGACTCGGTCACGGTGATCTTCACGTAGCTGTGACCCGTGGTTTGGCGGTTGAGCGCGGCGACCAGGGCGTTGAAGCGGTTCTGGCTCGCGGAGCTGCCTGGCACCAGGAAAATGGGCCGCATGCGGGAGCGGTGCACGACCCGCGCGTTTTCGACGCTGGTGTGCATCCACCGGTAGGCCGGAAAGCCAATGCCCAGCAGGACGGCAAAAAAGACGATGAGGCTAGCGCACCATTTTCGCATCGGCTTTTGCCTCCTTATTCAGCGCCTTGGCAAACGGATAGTAAATCGCGACACTGACCACCAGACACAGTAGGCTGACCGCAAGCGCCGACCAGCTGCCATTGGTCGCCAAAAAGGCGAAGAGCGGCCCTGGCGTCGTCGGCGGGACCGGGTAAACGACCGGCGGCATCAGGTGCAGCAGCAAGGCCAGGAGGGCAATCCCGCAGCTGGCCAGCGGCGCTAAGAAGAACGGGATCAGCATGCGCAGATCCAGCAGGGCCGGCGTGGAAAGCAGGGTCAACAGCGGCAGGTTGACGCCTGCAGTTAAGAGTTCTGGCACCCGGACGCGCCGGTTGACCAGCGCCAGTGCGATCACCAGCGCCAGCAGCGACCCAGTGCCACCCATGTTGGCAAACGGGGCAAACACGGTGTAGGTCGTGAAGCGGTAAGGAATGGTGTGCAAGCTGGGGTGGGTCAGCGCCGCATTCAAGTTGGCAGCGGCCTCAGGCTCATCGCAAAATCAGTCAGCGGCGGCAGCAGCTGCGGCAGGCCCAGCCAGGCCAGCGCCAAATTGGCAGGGATGACCAGCAGGTCGGCAGCGTGAGCCACGACCAGGATAAGTGGTTGGCGG
>NZ_BBAJ01000028.1 GCF_001311195.1 Lacticaseibacillus camelliae DSM 22697 = JCM 13995 | reverse complement strand
AAAATTGAGGACAAAAATATATTGAAACCGGTTTCACATCTCGATTTTTTTTCGTCTGTTATTAAGAAGAGCTCAAAATATTAGGAGGTTATCACGATGAGTAGCGAACGTGAAGTGTCAAAGATGTTCATCAGGTATGTTCAAGACGGGTTAAGAAACAAACGCATCGATCGATACCGCGCCGGTCTTAGACTGATTAATACAACACCGCTTGAAGACTGGCTACTTGAAGAAATCCGGGAGCCTTACCATCTCCAAGATTTCACCTTGACCCTTGAGGAAATTGCAAAGTTGGAGAATTTTGTTGACGACGAGCGGTTGTCAATGGCCGTCGCAACTCTTTCAACAGCTGATAAGATGGTTTTGTATCAGTATTACTACGATGAACTCAACGATGTGGAAATCGGTAGTCAGGTAGGTATAACTAGCCAAGGAGCAAATAAGCGCAGGCGGCGCGCATTGCAAAGGATTAAGGCAGCATACGAAAATATGTAGCGCGTGCGGAGGAGTATTCAATGCATTACACACAGATCGATAACCTGATCCCGGTTATCTTGGCAGCGCAGGGTGGAGATGATGAGGCAATGTCCCAACTACTGATAATGTTCAATCACGACTTCAACCGTGAGGCGGCATTTGGAAAAAGCTATGTCGATCCGGATTTGAAGCAAGAACTTCAAATTAAATTTGTGTACATCGTCAAACACTTCGACGTTGAAAAGCATTTGGCAGAGTCGTCCACAAACTCAAGTCGGAAACTCAAGTTCACGTCATTAAATAATAATTAATTTCGGATATGGTTTCATTTCCGAACTCACCTGTCGTCTGATATATCAGAGGCAGGTTTTTATTTGGCCCGCCATGTCCTTTGATAACTTAATAGCATCATTCAGCAACGAAGGCTCCGCAACGCCATGACCTCTCACGAGCGAGCGACTAACCCAGTGAGCCGGATACTTGTACGTCACCCTGACGAAACGAGGGAAAGAGGCTCTCTTTGAGATTCTCGATAGCCGATTGGAATCGGACTGAATGATGAACTGTTCTTCACAACATCAGTTTCGCCAACACTGCGAAGAAGGAGGTGTGTCATATTTCAGCGCAAGCAATAGAAGCGCGAATCGATTTTCCAATGGACGATCAGAACGTGATTGCGATTCGTAACGCTTTGTCTACCTTGTTTCTCGATGAAGTTAACAGGGCTCGCGAAGAACAATCACAGCATGATCGGTACCTGTTGAAGATGGAGTTGTGCGCGTACTTGAAGATTTCTAACAATACCTTGGACAAGTGGATTGAGCTTGGCCTACCAAGAATCAACATCTGTGGTGTTGTTCGCTATGATCGCGACGCAGTTGATGGATGGCTTCGCAAACGCGTTGAAGGATGGTAATATGTCGATGTAGCTTTACATCCTGTTCAAGCTCGTTGACAAACAACAGGAGGTAAATATCATGTCTATTACTAAAACTGATGCAGGCACTTACTTTGTGGAGGTGTTCTACCCTAAAGATATTCGCGGCATTCTTGACGTGAAAGTTCCACGTTACCGTAAAACCGTAGCGACAAAGTTGGAAGCCAGAACGCTGCAAAAACAGGTCGATGAGAAAATTAAGGAGGCTCAAAAAACACAATCAGCAAGTGCTATCAAGAAGAACGGGGAAATGCTATTCAAGAACTTTTACCGCGAAGTCTGGTGGCCGCTGTACGCTGCTGGCGCAACCGGACGTATTCGTATTATTCCTTCAGAGGAAACTCAAGCGAATACACGCAATATTTTCCGACTTCACCTGCTTCCAATGTTCGGCGAGTATTCAATGACTTACTTAAATCTCAATAAGCAGTTCGTCATGCAAGAACTGGCAATTCTGTCAGAGAAGTACGCAAACATTCGCACAGTCAAGTCTTACGTCAGTCAGATGTTTGATACCGCCGAAATGGTGGACTTCATCGATGTGAACCGGCTAGAAAAAGCTATTTCCTCCATCGGCAGTCCCAAAAAGGAACGGCTCGCCACTCGTCGCAAGATGACTGGCGAATCACTTTCCGCTGATGAAATGGTGGCTTGGCTCGACGCTGCCAACACAGATCACGAAAACGGCAAGTTAAGTGATCAAGATTATCTGTTACTTCTCCTTACACTCCACCTCGGAGATCGCAAGGGTGAATCATACGGATTGCAATGGAAGCACGTTGACTTCAACACCGGCTATGTTCTGATTATTCAAGCACTCAAGAAAAGCGGTAAGGTCGGTCCAACCAAGGCCAAGAAGGAAACCTCCCACGCTTTACCGCCGATTTTGATCCCGATGTTGAGAGAATGGCACGACAAACAAGCCATTGAACTCGCAGAAGTAAACCTAGAGTCTGGGCCAAACCAGTTTCTGTTTACCTACACGAACTTCCAAGGTGGGATCAACCAACCGTTACATGCCGACTATCTCAACTATCGTCTGAATTCAATCTATAAGCGCCACCCTGACCTCGTTCGGGTCACACCGCACAAGTTGCGGCATACGTTCTCAACACTTGCACGTCAAGGTGGTGCCAGCTTACAGCTGATCT
Organism: Lacticaseibacillus camelliae DSM 22697 = JCM 13995; assembly: GCF_001311195.1. Lineage (GTDB taxonomy): Bacteria > Bacillota > Bacilli > Lactobacillales > Lactobacillaceae > Lacticaseibacillus > Lacticaseibacillus camelliae. The sequence continues at coordinate 24,961 of NZ_BBAJ01000028.1, read as the reverse complement.
CCGAAGCACTGTCACATTCCAGCATCAAGACCACGCGCGTGTATGTCAACACGCCTGATATTGTTGGTCTGGATGTTCATGATAAGTTCGCTGAACGAATCGCACAAGCAAGAGCGAACTCACTCGCACAGGAAATGAAACTCAACGAAATTCATTAAAATTGACGCACAAAAGAACGTAAGACTAGGACACGCGCCCCAAAAATTCTTGGAGCCAGGATTTCTCAAGCGAAAGACGCGCACAAATTATGCCCTAATTGAGGGGTCAAAAAAAAGTGGCTCGCCCTAATTGGGAGAACCACTTTCCGAGTTCGAAATATGCTTGAAACGTTGTCGTAGCAACGTTTCCATCTCGATAGCATAACGCTATTACCGTTTGCTAAATTGTGATGCTTTACGTGCCTTCTTGAGACCGTACTTCTTACGTTCCTTCATCCGTGGGTCACGGGTGAGCATGCCTGCACGCTTGAGCGGACCACGGAAATCCGGGTCTACACTCAAAAGTGCGCGAGCAATGCCATGACGAGTTGCGCCGGCCTGGCCGGAGAAACCGCCACCGTTAACGTTAACCAGAACGTCGTATGAGCCAGTCGTTTCGGTAATGCCGAAAGGCTGAGTCAAGTCGAGAATCAGGTTTTCGTACGGAAGGTAATCGTGAACGTCTTTACCGTTCATTGTGATTTTACCGGTGCCAGGAACCAAGCGGACCCGGGCAACGGAATTCTTGCGGCGACCTGTGCCGCTGTATGCTACTTCTGCCACAGTTGTGTCCTCCTTAAATTAGGTTCTTGATGTCGAGTACTTCAGGCTTCTGTGCTTCGTGAGGATGTTCTTCCCCCGCGTAAACGTGAAGCTTCAGGAATTGCTGGTGGCCAAGTGTATTCTTGGTTGGCAGCATCTTCTTGACCGCGTATTCGACCAGACGAGCCGGGTCATTCTTAAGGAGATCACCAGCGACTTCATGCTTCAAGCCACCTGGATGCTGTGAGTGATGGTAGTAAATCTTGTCGCTGGCCTTCCGACCAGTCAGCTTAAGCTTTGCTGCATTGATCACGATCACGTGGTCACCAACGTCAACGTTGGGAGTGTAGGTCGGCTTGTTCTTGCCGCGCAAGATAGTTGCAACGGTTGAAGCCAAACGGCCAAGGCTGATATCCGTGGCGTCGATAACGACCCACTTGCGTTCGATCTCACCTGGCTTAGCCAAATATGTTGTACGCACGATTTGTTTCCTCCAATATTCTGTGCTGTTTGACACCTTATAAGTTTCCGGGGCTTATTGTGGGGCAAACAATACCAGCGACTACTTTATCAAAAATCCGCGGGAAAGTCAACGCTTAGCGCACCAAGCGTAACATCAAAACCGCCCACCAGTCTGGAACCGCCAACCCTGCTTTGGGCTTGCCTTAGTAATAGACTTCTTTGAGGTATAACCCCGACGCAGGCGCCGTGCCCCGCGCCTGCTGCCGGTCTTTCACCTCGTACAGCCGCAGAAAATCGTGCACGTCGCGCCGACCGTTGCCAATCTCCAGCAAAGTCGCCACAATAATCCGCACCATATTGTACAAAAAGCCGTTGCCGTAAAACTCAAATACCAGCTCGTTATTCGCCTGGTCGTCTTGCACCGTTGCCTCGTAAATCGTGCGCACCTTATCCTCGATCACCCCACCGCTAGCGGCAAAGCTGGTGAAGTCGTGGGTGCCGACAACGTCCTTTAGCGCCGTGCGAATCCGGTCAACATCGAGCCCGTACGGGTAGTGCCCGGTGTACAATCGCTTAAACGGATCAGTAAAGCGGCCGCGCGCCACCCGGTACAAGTAACGTTTGCCCTTGGCCGAGTACCGCGCGTGAAAATCAGCCGGCACAATTTCCGCGTCCAGGATCTCAATGTCGAGCGGCATCAGGGAATTCATCGCCAGCCGCATCGCCCGCGCCGGAATCTCGCCGGGATAGTCAAAAGACACCACCTGGCCCAGAGCGTGGACCCCAGAATCGGTGCGGCCCGAGCCGTCAATATGGATCGACTCCACCTTGGCCATTTTCCCTAAGGCTTTTTGCAGCACGCCTTGAACCGTGCGCTGGTGCGGCTGAATCTGATAGCCGGCAAAGTTTGTGCCGTCATAGGCTAACGTCAGTTTGAAATGAGTCACAATTTTCTCCTAAAAAGCCTCGCTTGGCGGCGAGGCAACATCCTAAGCTCTCAGAAAGACCAGACTGACGGTCAAGGCAACCATCACGAGCCCGGCAAAAATATCCTTTTGGTGATACTGCAGAACCCGGTACTTAGTGCGGCCATCCCCGCCTTGATAGCCGCGAGCATCCATCGCGGTCGCCAGGTCCTCGGCGATGCCAAAACTGTCTACGAACAGTGGGATGAGCAGTGGCACCACGGCCTTCATCTGCTGAAACAAGTTGCCGGTGCCGAAATCGACCCCCCGGGCGCGCTGCGCATTCATGATCTTGGTGGTCTGATCCATCAGCGTCGGCACAAACCGCAAGGCAATCTGCAGCACTAAGGCCAGTTCAGTGACCGGCACGTGCAGCACCCGCAGCGGTTTGAGCAGCGATTCGACCGCATCCGCCAGCGAAAGCGGCTGGGTGGTCAGGGTCAACAGCGTCGAAACGAAAATGATCAGCACGAAGCGCATGAAAATGAACGCCCCGTTAGTCAGCCCGTACTGCGTGATGGCAAGCCACCCCCAAGACCAGTAGGTGGTGCCGCCTTTGGTGAAGAACACCTGCAGCATCACGGTGAACAGGATCAGCCAGATCATTGGCCGCACGCCCCGCAGGAAGAATCCGAGCTTAATTTTGGACGCCGCGACCATCACCATCGTCGCGACAAACATCAACAGGTAAGTCTGCCAGTTATTGGCCAGGAAAATGATCCCAATGTAGTAAAAGCTGGCCATCAGCTTGGTGCGCGGGTCCAGCTTGTGGACCAGGAGTCGCCAGGCAGATAGCGGCCAAGCAAGAGTTTAGTCATGCGCGCCGCCTCCGATCTGCTTGGCCAGCTGATCCGCCAGCTCATCAGTGGTCAGCGGCAGCGGGTCGAACCGAAACCCCTGTTTAGTCAAATCACGGGCCATGGCCGCCGTCTTAGGGAGCCCAAGCTGATGATTTTCCAGCCACTGCTCATTTTGAAAAATTTCGCGCGGTGTGCCTTCCTTGATTAAGTGGCCTTCATCCATCACGAGCACATGGTCGGCGTAATCGGCCACGTCATCCATTTGGTGAGTAACCAGCACAATGGTCATGCCTTGCTTTTCATGCAGCCTTTGAAACATCTTCATCATGTCATTGCGGCCAGCCGGATCAAGCCAGCGGTCGGCTCGTCAAGCACCAGCACCGTCGCTTCATCGCCAGCACGCCGGCGATCGCCACACGGCGCATCTGGCCACCGGAAAGATCAAACGGCGATTTCTCCAACACATCCTGCGGCAACCCAACGAGGTCGACCATCGCCGCGGCCTGCTTTTCCGCCTCAGCACTCGCCATGCCAAAATTTTCCGGGCCAAAAGCGATGTCTTTAGCAACAGTTTGTTCAAACAGCTGGTTTTCGGCAAACTGGAACACCATCCCCACCTGCTGGCGGATCGGTTTCAGGTTCTTGTTGTTGGTTTCGTTGGTGATCACACGGTCACCAATGGTCACCGTACCGGTGGTCGGCTTGAGCAGCGCGTTTAAGTGCTGCAAAAGCGTACTTTTACCTGACCCAGTATGCCCGATGATGGCGGTGTAGCTGCCATCCTTGATTGTCGTCGTGACGTCTTTCAGACCATCTCCGGCAAAGGGGGTCCCAGCCTGGTAGGTGAAGCTCACATGGTCGAATGTAATGTCCACAGGTGCTTCACCAACCTTCCTGATCAAGATAGCGGTCCGGCATCGCGACGCCGCGGCGGCGCAAGGCCGCCTTAAGCCGCTCTGGGTACGGCACGTCCAAGCCCAGGTGCAGCAGCTCCTCGCCATGTGTGAAAATCTCGGCGGGCGTTCCCTGCTCCACGATTTCACCGTCGTTGAGCAGCACCACCCGGTCCGCAGAGGCGGCTTCATCGACGTCGTGCGTGATGGACACCACGGTCATCGCTGATTTGGCCTGCAGTTCCTGGATCAGCGCCAACACTTCCGCGCGGCCCGCGGGATCAAGCATCGAGGTGGCTTCATCAAGAATGATGATGTCTGGCCGCTGCGCAATGATCCCGGCGATGGCAACTCGCTGCTTTTGCCCACCGGACAGCCGAGCGGGCTCGCGGGTGGCAAACTGCAGCATGTTGACTTGTTCAAGCGCGTCATGCACCCGGGTCACCATTTCCGGCCGCGGCACGGCGCGATTCTCCAACCCAAAGGCGACGTCATCTTGAACCGTGGCACCGACAAACTGATTGTCGGGGTTCTGGAACACAATGCCAACCTTTTCGCGGATCTTCCAGACGTTTTCCTCCGTAAGCGGCATCCCTGCCACGGTCACCTGACCGGACCCTGGGGCAAGCAGGCCATTAATGTTCTTGGCCAGTGTACTTTTACCCGACCCGTTGTGGCCAATAATGGCGACCCACTCACCCTGCTGAATCGTCAGGCTGACGTCTTTCAGCGCCGGCTGCGCCGCATCTGGATAGCGGTAGTTCAAGTTTTGAATGTCGATTGCAACCGTCACGATTCGTCCCCCTTTGATTGACGCCACACGTTTGAAATCACGGCAGCCAATGTGGTGTTTTAAAGGCGTCACACCAGCCTGCATAACTATGATATGATAACATATTTTCTCATTGACCGCCGTGGCAAAGCCCGTGTACGTCGCCTTGGGTCACCCAAGGCGGTGCAGACGCACATCAAAGCCCCAGGCGGTTGCCACCAGTAGCAGGCCTGTCACAATAAAGACCTCGCTGATTGGAATTTGGTCCGCCAGCGGTCCGTAACCCAGCATCGCGATGGGATAAATGCCCGTTGAGAGAATCTGCCACAGGGAAAACACACGCCCCATCATGGCTGGTGCTACAGTTTCCTGAATGTAAATGGTCTGCGCCGCGGTCAGGATCGGGTAAAAGATACCAGACACAAACATGAAAAACAGGTAAAGCCAAAATGGGTCGTGCAGCCCCATGGCCGCAAACGCCAGACCGGAGCCAGCCATGCCCACCGCGATCACGCGAATTTTATCGGGCAGGTGTTGGTGGAGAGCAATGTAAAATCCGCCGAGACTGGCACCCGCCGTCCAAGCCAACTCGTTGAAGGTCAGGTTCCAGACCCCATGGCCAAACGTGCGATTGACGTACAAAGTGGACAACTGTGAGGAGGGCGCAATCAGAATAAACGCCACCACTGTGAAAAGCAGAAACGCCGTCAGCGCCGGCACCCGCCCGACGTACCGCAAGCCCCCGACGATGGCATGCCGCTCAGGGGCAGCAGTGCTCACCTTTGCGACTCGAATTGTCGCCAGCGACAGCACTGCGAGCAGTGCAGTACCGGCATCGACAATGAAGATCCAGATCATGCCCAGATCGCTGAGAATATAGCCGGCCAGCAGCGGCGAGACCAGCAGCATGGCAGACTGAACGATCTGGTTAAGGCCGTTCATCCGCGTCACCTGGTCCTTTGGCACCAGTTGCGGAAGCAGTGCGTTGGCCGCAGGTGTTTGTAGGCCATTGCCGACAGAGCGGATTGCCGAGATGGCGAGCAGCAGCCACAGCTCGTGGCTGTGCGAGAGATAAACCAGGGCCAGCGCAAACGTGGCCGCCGATACCCCACTGGCCGAGCCCATAATCAGCCAGTTGCGACGGCACCGGTCCGCCCACACCCCGGCAAACGGCGCCACCAATAAGGCTGGCAGAGCCCCTGCAAGGGACGCATACGTCATCCAGGCCCCAGAGGACGTGACCAGCGCAATGTGCCACAGGACGGCAAAGACGACCGTTGAGGAGCCAAACACAAACAAGTTCGCACTGAACAGATAAGCGGCTGCCCCGTACTGCCATTTCCCTGGTCGAATCATATCACCGCCTCCTTCGATGCCCTTTATTTTGCCGTTCTTCACGGCAAATTTCAAACGCCTTACCTGCGTACCACAAAACCCCTGGCCACTGTGGTCAGGGGTTTTCCTAGCAATGAAAACACAAAAAAATCATTTGAGATGGAGACACCGGTTGCCCGATGCTCTCAAGCTAGACTCGGCAAAGCCTGACGGCCTCAGGGCCAAAGCCCCTACCAAGATGGCAGCCAACATCGTAACGCTCCATCGATCAAATGATCAAAGTGAAACGGCCACAGGGGTCGCTTCGGTTTTAGATTTTTTTGAATTGGTAAAGCCTAAGCTTAGACCAGTTCGATGATAACCATTTGTGCTGCGTCACCGCGGCGCTGGTTGGTCTTCAAGGTGCGGGTGTAACCGCCGTTGCGTTCTGCGTAGCGTGGGGCTACATCAGCGAACAACTTCTGCAAAGCGGACTGAACGACAACGGTGTCGCCATCCTCCTTAACGTCAGCAATCGTGTTCCGCAGGTATGCTGCAGCCTGACGACGCGCGTGCAGGTCGCCGCGCTTACCGAGCGTGATCATCTTGTCAACGGTAGAACGAATTTCCTTGGCACGGGCTTCGGTCGTCGTGATTCGTTCCTTGACAATCAAGTCGGTGGTCAAGTCGCGCAGCAGCGCTTTACGCTGAGAACTGGTGCGCCCTAATTTCCGGTAGCTCATGGATTGGCCTCCTTTTAAGTATTAATCTTCCTTACGTAGCTTAAGCCGAGATCAGACAGCTTGTTTTTAACTTCTTCAAGCGACTTGCGGCCCAGGTTGCGGACCTTCATCATATCGGCTTCGGTCTTGTTGGTCAGCTCTTGAACCGTGTTGATGCCAGCACGCTTCAAGCAGTTGTAGGAACGAACGGACAAGTCGAGCTCTTCGATGGTCATCTCGAGCATCTTTTCCTTGTGAGTTTCTTCCTTTTCGACCATGATCTCTGCATTCTTTGCCGAATCAGTGAGATTGACAAAAATGTCGAGGTGTTCCGTCAGGATCTTAGCGGCCAAGCTGATGGCTTCGCGCGGTGAGATCGAGCCGTTGGTCCAAACGTCCAGCGTCAACTTGTCGAAGTCATTACGCCGGCCGACACGGGTGCTTTCAACCTGATAATTGACCCGACTGATCGGGGTAAAAATCGAGTCGATCGGCAGCACGCCGATTGGCATGTTTTCGGTCTTGTTCTGATCCGCAGCCACGTAGCCGCGACCGGTGCGAACGGTCATGCGGACATGGAAGTGACCCCCCTCAGCAACAGTGCAAATGTACTGTTCGGGGTTCAATACCTCAACATCAGCATCAGTGACGATGTCGGCGGCGGTCACAGTGGCCGGCCCGTCGACGTCGATCTCGACGGTCTTATCTTCATCCGAATGCATCTTCAAAGCGAGCTTCTTGATGTTCAGGATGATTTGGGTCACGTCTTCCAACACCCCGTCGATTGTGCTGAACTCATGCAGCACACCATCGATCTGGATGTTAGAAACCGCAGCACCAGGCAAGGACGACAACAAGATCCGGCGGAGCGAATTGCCCAGCGTAGTCCCGTAGCCGCGTTCAAGTGGCTCAACCACAAACTTGCCGTAGTTGGTGCTTTCGTCAACCTTGGTGATGTTCGGCTTTTCAAATTCGATCATCTAGTCTGTACCCCTTTCAAAACGAGAAGTGAACGTTGCCCAAACTTGAAATGGTGGGGTAACAATTATACACGACGACGCTTTGGAGGACGAGAACCGTTATGCGGCACTGGGGTCACGTCGCGAATCGCGGTCACTTCAAGACCTGTTGCTTGAAGGGAACGGATCGCAGCTTCACGGCCGGAACCTGGGCCCTTAACGGCAACTTCAACAGACTTCATGCCGTGCTCCATCGATTCCTTTGCAGCGGCTTCAGCGGCCATCTGCGCAGCGTAAGGCGTGGACTTACGGGAACCCTTGAACCCAAGGACACCGGCGGAAGACCAAGCGATCGCGTTACCGCGCGGGTCGGTGATCATGACCAACGTGTTGTTGAACGTGGAGTGAATGTGCGCAACGCCGGCTTCAACGTTCTTACGAACACGGCGCTTGCGAGTGGTTTTTCTAACTGCCATCGAATTTAACCTCCTTTATTTATTTCTTCTTACCGGCAATGGAAACTCTCTTCCCCTTGCGAGTACGTGCGTTGTTCTTCGTGTTCTGACCGCGAACAGGCAGACCACGACGGTGACGCATGCCACGGTATGAACCGATTTCCTGAAGCCGCTTGATGTTCAGGCTGACTTCACGGCGCAGATCGCCTTCAACTTTTACGTTGTCGACGGCTGCACGGATCTTGTCCTCCTGGTCAGGGGTCAGGTCTTCTTCGCGGACGTTCTCTGGAACGCCAGCTTCTTTCAGGATCTTCTTGGCGGTCGTGTTGCCGATCCCAAAAATGTAGGTCAGCGCGATGACGATTTGCTTGCCGCGGGGCAAGTCAACACCTGCGATACGAGCCATATGATGACACCTCCTAATTTAGTGAATTATGAACCTTGGCGTTGCTTATGCTTTGGGTTTGCAGAGCAGATGATCATGACGCGGCCATGCCGGCGTACGACCTTGCAGTGCTCGCACATCTTTTTAACAGATGGACGTACTTTCATGATTGATTAGCCTCCTCTTGGAAAACGCAGAAAACTGCGCTCTGGTCTGGCAATTCGCTGCAGCCGAATAAACCGGCTGAACGTTTTACTTGAAACGGTACGTGATCCGGCCCTTGGTCAGATCGTATGGAGACAATTCAACGGTGACCTTGTCCCCAGGCAGGATGCGGATGTAGTGCATCCGGATCTTGCCAGAGACATGGGCCAGGATCGTTGCCCCGTTTTCAAGTTCGACTTTGAACATCGCGTTCGGTAACGTATCGACCACGGTGCCCTGGATCTCGATCACATCGTCTTTTGCCACGAAATAAATTCCTCCTAATTGTCTGGATCACACGCGAAAATGCGGTGAGGGCAGGCCCTCAGCGCATACCGCGACATTGTAACATAAATCGACCCGTTTGAAAACAGTCAGGCCGTGGCGACAGGCTAGTTGAGTTTTTTTCAAGACCGCTTGGACGTCAGCGAAAACCAGGTCAATGTCCTGATCCCCGTTAACGGTAAAGAGCAGGCCACGCTTTTGATAAAAGTCGATCAGAGGCGTGTTCTCCTCAATGTTGACCTTCAGGCGATTTTTCACCGTTGCCGGCTTGTCGTCATCGCGCTGGAAGAACTCGTGGCCGCCACAGCGGTCGCAAGTGCCCGGCACTTTGGTCGGATTGTACAGCTTGTGGTAAGTCGCCCCGCAGTTCTTGCAGATGTAACGGCCTGACAGCCGCTCTACCAGCACTGCCGGTTTAACGTCGATGTTGATGACCGCGTTAAGCGGCTTGTTCAAGTCCTTGGTGATTGTTTCAAGCGCTTCGGCCTGAGCCAGTGTGCGCGGGAACCCATCGAGCATGAAGCCTGATCAGTATCCTTTTGCGCGAGCCGCTCTTTCACCATGCCTTCAACGACCGTGTCTGGAACCAGCTGGCCTTGGTCGATAAACCCTTTGGCCTGCTTGCCCATCTCGGTACCGTTGGCCATCGCTTCGCGAAACATGTCCCCAGTGCTGATGTGGGCAATGGGATACGCATCTTCGATCCGCTCCGCCTGAGTCCCCTTACCAGCGCCTGGCAGTCCCATTAAAATGAGATTCATCGTATCCTCCTAATTCTTCACGAGGTCGTCGCGGATAAACCCGACGTACTCGCGCTTCATCAGTAATCCATCGAGCTGGCGAACCAGTTCGATCGCCGTCATGACCACGATCAGCAGGCTAGTGCCGCCGAGGCCGATACTTTGAGGCAAGCCCCAAAGATTAGCGGCCAGTTGCGGCAGCAGTGCGACAAAGCCGAGGAACAACGCCCCGACCGTCGACAGCCGCATCAGCACGCGAGAAAGGTACTTTTCAGTTTCCTTCCCCGGCCAGACTCCTGGAATATAGGACCCTTGCTTGGTCAGATTCTCCTGCACTTTTTCCGGGTTAACCTGGACGAAAGCATAGAAGAACGTGAACAGCACAATCAGGATCGTATAGATGATGACGCCTGGTGTACTTTGCATGTTGAAGATGTTAGTCATTGTCGTGTACCAGCCTTGGCCTTGGAACCTTTTGGCAAATGCCATCAGGATCGTTTGCGGCGTAATGATGAACGAGCTGGCAAAAATGACAGGAATCACGCCGGCGACGTTGACCTTCAGCGGCAGGTAGCTTTCACTACCTGACGCGGCCACGCGCCGAGTGTATTGAATCGGAATTTTACGGTTGGCTTGCTGCACCCAAGTGACAAAGGTGACCACAAGCAGAACGACAATGGCGAGGGCGACGAGGAACAAGATCCCCTGCCACCGGTCAGCAGCCGAGTTGTTCGTGATGTTGTCCTTCCACAAGGACGCCAGCCCACTAGGCAGGCGGGCAATGATCCCCGCAAAGATGATCATTGAAACCCCGTTGCCGATCCCTTTGTCCGTGATCTGTTCCCCCATCCAGGTCAGGAGCATGGTGCCCCCGGTCAGGATGATGCCAATCACGATGTAGGTTTGAATGGTCGGGTTAGCGACCAAGCCAAGCGCGGAAAGCTGCTGGAACCCAGCAGTAATGCCGACAGCCTGGAAGAAGCCGAGGAAAATGGTTAAGTACCGGGTGACTTGGTTCAGCTTACGCCGCCCCACTTCACCTTGCTTACCCCACTCCACGAACTTCGGGACAATGTCCGTCTGCAAGAGCTGAACGACAATTTGCGCCGTGATGTACGGAGAGACCCCCATTGAGAAGATCGAATAGTTGGCCAGCCCGCCACCGGAAACGGTGTCGAGCAGAGAGATCAAGCCGGTCGATCCGACCTGCGTCAAGGCCTTAGCATTAACGCCAGGCACTGTGATCTGCGCCCCTAGTCGATAAACCAGCAAAACGCCCAAGGTGAAGAGAATCTTGTTGCGGATATCCTTAACCTTAAATGCGTTAACGAGGGTTTTCAGCATTAGATCACCTCAAGCGAACCGCCTGCTGCTTCAACTGCGCTCTTGGCAGTTTCGGAAGCCTTGTTAACTTTAACGGTCAGCTTCTTGTCAAGCTTACCGTTACCCAACAGCTTAATGCCGTCTTTTTCATTCTTGACCAGGCCGGTTTCAACCAACAGCGTTGGTGTGACTTCCGTGCCTTCGTCAAACCGGTTAAGGTCTTCAACGTTCACGATGGCAAAGACTTTGCGGTTGATGTTCTTGAAACCGCGTTTTGGCATCCGCCGGAACAGTGGCATCTGGCCACCTTCGAACCCTAGACGAGTCTTGCCGCCCTGACGAGCCAATTGGCCCTTAGTCCCTTTGCCGGCAGTTTTACCATAGCCGCTGGAAGTTCCGCGGCCAACACGCTTCCGTGCTTGACGCGCACCGTCATTTGGCTTTAATTCGTGTAACTTCATTCGTGTGGCACCTCCTTTTTGCGTAATGGTTTAATCCTTGACTTCTTCAACGGAAACCAAGTGGGAGATCTGGAAGATCGCACCGCGTGTTGCATCGTTGTCAGGCTTGACGACTGAGCTGTTGACACGGCCCAGACCCAATTCCTTGACAATCTTGCGTTGCTTTGGCAACCGGTGAGCAGCACTGCGGGTCAATGTAATTTTTAATTGCGCCATGATGTGCCCTCCTAGTTTTGTTCTTGCAAGTGCGATACAGAGACGCCGCGGAGTTCAGCCACTTCCTGAACGGTTTTAAGCTGAGTCAGGGCGTCCATTGTCGCGCGGATCATGTTGATTGGCGTGTTACGGCCAAGGGACTTGCTGGTCACGTCTGAGATCCCAGCGAGTTCCATGACGGCACGAACGGCGCCGCCGGCAGCAACCCCGGACCCTTCAACGGCTGGCTTAAGCAGAACTTCGCCGGCGCCGAAGTGACCGATCGCTTCGTGAGGAATCGTGGTGCCAACAATCGGCACTTCAATCAGGTTCTTCTTGGCGTCTTCGACCGCTTTGCGGATCGCTTCTGGCACTTCTTGGGCCTTACCGGTCCCGAAGCCGACGTGACCGTGCTTGTCACCGACAATCGCGATACTTGCAAAACGCAGGCGGCGACCACCTTTGACAACTTTGGTGACACGGTTGATCGATACGACGCGATCTTCCAAGTCGAGTTGGTTTGGATCAATGTATGATGCCATGGATTGGTTTTCCTCCTTCTTTGTTAGAATTCAAGGCCGTTTTCGCGAGCCGCTTCAGCGAGCGCCTGCACGCGACCATGATAGAGGTAACCACCACGGTCAAAGACCACTACTTTGTGACCAGCAGCAACGGCGCGCTTGGCAACCAATTCGCCAACCTGCTTTGCCTGCTCGGTCTTGTTTGCGTCATCAGATACTTCTTTATCGAGAGTGGAGGCACTTGCTAGCGTCACACCCGCTACGTCATCAATTAATTGCGCGTAGATGTTTTTATTTGAACGGAAAATGTTCAAGCGTGGGCGCTCGCTCGTACCAGAAATCTTACCCCGGACGCGTGCGTGACGCCGTTGCCGGGTCTTGTTTTTATCTGGCTTGGAAATCACAATGTTCACTCCTTTGATTAGCTGCTTGAGGCGGTGATGGACAACGCTGCCGCAATCAGTGGCAGGCGCAGTGACGCGGCCCCAGGCGCATAGACACGGGCGATAATCGCCCCTAAATTCAGCGTAAGACTACTTACCAGTCTTACCTTCCTTACGCCGAACATACTCATCGACGTAACGGATCCCTTTGCCTTTGTATGGCTCTGGGGAACGGACCGCACGAATTTCGGCAGCCCACTGACCCACGACCTGCTTAGAGATCCCGGAAACCGTAATCTCGGTGTTGCTAGGCACATCGAAGTCGATTCCTGCTGGTGGGGTCATCTCAACTGGGTGAGAGTAACCGACGTTCAGAACCAGCTTGTTGCCTTGCTTCTGAGCACGGTAGCCGACACCGACCAACTTCATGTTCTTCTTGAAGCCCTCGGTAACACCGACGATCATGTTGTTCAGGTTAGCACGGGTCGTGCCGTGCAGCGCCTTGAACGAATCATCAGGACGGTCGAACTTGATTTCGTTGCCGTCTTGCGTCATGGAAATTTCTGGGGCGAAGTGGCGAGTCATCTCACCCTTCGGGCCCTTCACGGTGATGTTTTCGCCGTCAACGGTGACTGTGACGCCAGCCGGCACGGTGATTGCTTTATAACCAATACGACTCACTTGGAGGCACCTCCTTTTTAAAGTTTTATCTTACCAAACGTAGGCGAGTACTTCGCCGCCAACGTTCTTCGCGCGCGCTTCCTTGTCGGTGATAACACCTTCAGGAGTGGAGAGAATGGCGATGCCCAGGCCGTTCAGGACCTTCGGGACAGCGTCAGCCTTCACGTAGGAGCGCAGGCCAGGCTTAGAGATGCGCTTCAAGCCAGAAATGACGCGTTCGTTGTTCTTCCCGTACTTCAGGAACAAACGAATAACGCCCTGCTTGTCATCCTCGATCACTTCGTAATCACGGATGAAGCCTTCTTGCTTGAGGATCTCGGAAATGTTGATTTTCATCTTAGATGCAGGTACGACCAGAGATTCGTGACGCACCATGTTGGCGTTGCGAATGCGGGTCAAGTAATCTGCGATTGGATCGGTCAAGACCATTGATTTAACCTCCTTTGACTGGGTTTCGGTTTACCAGCTAGCTTTGCGCATACCAGGAATTTGACCGGCATGAGCTAATTCACGAAGGCAAATCCGGCAGAGTTTGAACTTACGGTAAACAGAGTGCGGACGACCACAACGTTGGCAGCGTGTGTATTCTTGCACTGCGAACTTTGCAGGCCGGTTGTTTTTCACGATCATCGACTTCTTAGCCAAGTGTGACCCTCCTTTATTTAGCGAAAGGCATGCCGAGCTGCTTCAGCAGTTCGAGGCCTTCCTCGTCAGTATTTGCAGTAGTGACAATAACGACGTCCAGGCCACGAACACGGTTGACCTGATCGTAATCAATTTCAGGGAAGATCAGTTGTTCCTTCAAGCCCAGGGTGTAATTGCCCCGGCCGTCGAAGGACTTAGGAGAGATCCCATGAAAGTCACGAACACGTGGCAGGGAGACATTGATCAGCTTGTCGAGGAAGTCATACATGCGTTCGCCGCGCAGGGTGACCTTCGCGCCAATCGACATGCCTTCACGCAGGCGGAAGTTCGCAATGCTCTTCTTCGCCTTAGTGATCAGCGGTTGTTGGCCAGAGATCTGAGCCATTTCGGCAACGGCTTCATCCATGAGCTTGGCGTTCTGAGTCGCATCGCCAACCCCCATGTTTAAAACGATCTTCTCAACGTGCGGGGTCTGCATCGGGCTCTTGTAATTGAACTTTTCAATCAGCGCCGGTGCGATCTCTTTGTTAAAACGTTCTTGTAAACGATTTGCCATCTGGGATTAGTCCTCCTTCCCGTCAGTTTTTGCAGGAGCAGCAGCGGTTGTCAGTTCCTTGCCAGATTTCTTGGCAATACGTGACTTCTTGCCGTCCTTGATTTCAAAGCCAACGCGCGTTGGCTTGTTAGATTCTGGATCCAGCAGCATTACGTTAGAAACGGCAATGGCTGCTTCCTTGTCCACGATCCCGCCTTGCGGGTTCGCGTTGTTAGGCTTTTGGTGTTTCTTGATCATGTTGACGCCTTCGACGATGACCTTGTCTGCCTTAAGCAGCACCTTGGTTACCGTACCTTCTTTGCCGGCGTCTTTACCACGCATGACCCGAACTTTATCACCAGTCTTGATTTTCATGTCGCACCTCCTATTTGGTCAGAATGATTAAAGGACTTCAGGCGCTAAGGAAACGATCTTCATGAAATCGCCGTCACGCAGTTCGCGTGCGACTGGTCCAAAGATACGAGTCCCCCGTGGGCTCTTGTCCGCGTTAATGATGACCGCGGCGTTTTCGTCGAACTTGATGTAAGATCCATCAGTACGGCGGGCACCCGACTTGGTGCGCACGATGACGGCCTTGACCACATCGTGGGCTTTGACAACGCCACCTGGTGTAGCCTGTTTTACAGTTGCCACAACGACGTCGCCGATGTTCCCAGTCTTACGGTATGAACCGCCAAGCACTTTGATCACCAGCAACTCGCGGGCACCAGAGTTGTCAGCGACTTTAAGACGACTTTCTTGTTGAATCACGGGTTGGTCCTCCTTTCAAACGTATTTAAATTAAATACGAACTGCCTTTTCGACCACGTTCAATAAACGGAAACGCTTGTTGCGAGACATCGGACGAGTTTCCATGATCTGAACCAGATCGCCGACTTTTGCGACATTTTCTTCATCATGTGCATAGTACTTCTTTGAGTACTTCACACGCTTGCCGTATACCGGGTGCGTCTTCGTCGTGTTGACTTGGACGGTGATCGTCTTGTCCATTTTGTCAGAAACAACACGGCCTTGATAAACTTTACGAGAATTACGTTCTGCCAAGGTGATAGTCTCCTTTCCGTTTATTTCTTCAGTGATTGCTGACGCAGGACCGTTTTGATCCGCGCAATGTTCTTGCGCACTTGCTTCAGCCGAGCAGTGTTCTCCATTTGGCCAGTCGCCTGCTGAAAACGCAGGTTGAATAGCTCTTCTTTATACTGCTTTTCTTTGTCGAGCATTTCCTCTGTGGTTAATGCAGCGATCTCTTTAGCCTTCATTAGATTGCTCAGCTCCTTCCGAACGAGAAATGATCTTGGTGCGGATTGGAAGCTTGTTGGAAGCGAGGCGCAGTGCTTCTTTAGCAACGGCTTCAGGCACGCCGCCGACTTCAAACATCACTTTTTCGCGCTTAACGACTGCGACCCAGCCGGATGGCGCGCCTTTCCCGTTACCCATACGAACCCCAACACCTTTAGAAGTGTAGGACTTCTGAGGGAAGATCTTGATCCAAACTTTCCCGCCACGCTTCATGTAACGGGTCATAGCAACACGGGCAGCTTCGATCTGACGGTTAGAAATCCAGTGGGATTCCAAAGCCTGCAGGCCGTAATCGCCGAAGTCGACGTTCTTGCCGCCTTTAGCTGCGCCACGCATCTTGCCGCGGAATTCGCGACGGTGCTTTACACGCTTAGGTACTAACATGGGTTACTTTCCTCCCTTCGCGGTTGGCCGGTTTGGCTTATCCGGCAAAATTTCACCGCGGTAGATCCAGGTCTTGATCCCGATCTGACCGTAAGTGGTGCGTGCTTCTTCCCAGGCGTAGTCAATATCAGCGCGCAGGGTGTGCAGCGGCACAGTGCCTTCGGCGTAGTGCTCACGACGAGCCATATCGCCACCGTTCAAACGACCAGCAGCCTGCGTCTTGATGCCTTTGGCACCCGCACGCATTGTCCGCTGCATCGCTTGCTTCATCGCGCGACGGAAGGCAACCCGCTGCTCAAGCTGAGCGGCGATGCTTTCGCCTACCAGCTT
Source organism: Lacticaseibacillus camelliae DSM 22697 = JCM 13995 (assembly GCF_001311195.1). Classification (GTDB taxonomy): domain Bacteria; phylum Bacillota; class Bacilli; order Lactobacillales; family Lactobacillaceae; genus Lacticaseibacillus; species Lacticaseibacillus camelliae. Next base: position 8,487 of record NZ_BBAJ01000028.1, on the reverse strand, counting down.
GGCATCCAGGTCAGGCTTCTTGATCTCGACGATGTTAATGTGAACCTTGCGACCAGTAAGATCGTTCAGCTGCTTGCGCAGGCTTTCGACCTGAGCGCCGCCCTTGCCGATTACCATGCCCGGCTTGGCGGTGTGAATCGAAATGTTCACACGGTTTGCGGCCCGTTCGATTTCGATAGTCGAAACGGAAGCGTCCGCAAGCTTTTTGTTAATGTAGTTCCGGATCTTGATGTCTTCGTGCAGGTAAGTGGCAAAGTCTTTTTCAGCGTACCACTTGGATTCCCAGTCACGAATGACGCCAACACGGAAACCGATTGGATTAATTTTCTGACCCACGCTTAACCCTCCTTTGTGGCTTTCTCAGCGACGGTCACGGTAATGTGACTCGTACGCTTGTTGATAGGTGATGCAGAACCCTTGGCCCGAGGACGGAACCGCTTCAGGGTCGGGCCTTCATTAACGAAGGCTTCCTTGACGTAAAGGTTCTGGGCATCAAGGTCAAAGTTGTGTTCTGCGTTCGCGATGGCGGACTTCAGAACTTTGGAAATGATTGGAGAGCCCGCGCGCGGCGTGAAGTCCAAAATGGCAATAGCTTCCGCAACGTCGCGGCCGCGGATCAGATCGATCACTAGGCGCGCCTTGCGAGCCGCGATTCGAACTGTATTAGCCGTCGCCGTAGCAGACGTGATTTCTTCAGCCATGAATCATGTGCTCCTTTCTTAGCGTGCTACTGTTTTCTTGTCGTCCTTGGCGTGACCATGGAAGGTCCGTGTCGGAACGAACTCACCCAGCTTGTGACCGACCATATCTTCAGAAATGTAAACTGGGACGTGCTTGCGACCATCGTAAACAGCGATGGTGAACCCGATGAAACTCGGGTAAATGGTGGAACGACGAGACCAGGTCTTGATGACCGTCTTCTTATCGTTATCCTTTTGCGCATCGATCTTTTTCAGTAGATGTGCATCGGCGAACGGTCCTTTTTTTAAGACTGCGACCCATTGTGTGACCTCCTTTATTCGGTGTAATTCAAAGTTAAAATTACTTGTTCTTGCGGTGACGCACGATGAACTTCTCGGACTTAGCCTTGTGATCACGCGTCTTCTTACCCAAGGTCTTCTTGCCCCATGGGGAAAGAGGTGATGGGCGGCCGATAGGTGCCTTACCTTCACCACCACCATGAGGGTGATCGTTCGGTTCATAACTGACCCACGGACGGTTGAACGGAAGCCCAACCAGCGCTTGCGGCCAGCCTTACCAATAGTGATCAGTTCGTGTTGCTCGTTGCCGACAGCGCCGATTGTGGCCCGGTTGACCGCGAGGATCATGCGAACTTCACCGGAAGCCAGGCGAACCGTGACGTACTTGCCGTCATCGTTCTTACCAAGCAGCTGAGCAGAAGCCCCAGCGGAACGGGCCAGTTGGCCGCCCTTGCCGGGCTTCAGTTCAACGTTGTGGATCGTCGTCCCATCAGGGATGTTCTTCAGCGGCATCGCGTTGCCTGGTTTGATATCAGCTGTCTCACCGGAAACGATCTTGTCGCCGACCTTCAGGCCCTTAGGCGCAAGGATGTAGGACTTAACCCCATCTTCGTAGTGAAGCAGTGCAATGTTTGCGGTACGGTTCGGGTCGTATTCGATCGCCTTTACGGTTGCGACTACGCCATCCTTGTTCCGCTTGAAGTCGATTGTGCGGTAATACTGCTTGTGGCCGCCGCCGCGGTGACGCACGGTGATGTGGCCCTGCGCGTTACGACCGGCAGTGTGGCTTTGACTTTCAAGCAGCGTCTTTTCCGGCTTGGTCTTGGTGATCTCAGCGAAGTCTGAGCCAGACATGTTTCGCCGGCCGTTTGACGTTGGTTTGTATTTAATGATGCCCACGCTTGTTTCCTCCTATCTAAAAGTTTTTAGTCTTCAAAGATCTTGATGTCTTTAGAATCAGCGGTCAGGGTCACAACGGCCTTCCGACGCTTGCGGGTGTAGCCCACAAAGTTCCCTTGACGCTTCTTTTTTTCCGCGTACGTTCGCGATGTTGACCTTTGCGACTTGGACGTCGAAGATTTCTTCAACGGCACGACGCACAGCAGTCTTCTCGGCGTCACGAGCAACTTCGAAGGTGTACTTCTTGTTGTCCATGTCAGCCATGGTCTGCTCGGTCACGATCGGGCGCAGGATGATGTCGCGTGCTTCAGCCATTATGCCAGCACCTCCTCAATCTTTTGCAGCGCAGATTGGGTCAGGATCAGTTTGTTGTAATCCACAACATCCAATACGTTGATCCCGTCTGCGGCGATCGTCTTGACGTTCGGCAGGTTGCGTGCAGCGAGTGCTGCATTGTCATTGCCGTCTTCAAGAACGACCAGGGCTTTTTCATTGACCTTCAAAGCTGCCAAAGCAGCTGCAAAGTCCTTGGTCTTCGGCTGGTCAAATGCCAGGCCGTCAACCACGATCAGGTCCTTGTCGGCGAGCTTCTGTGCAAGCACAGACTTGATTGCCAAACGAGAAACCTTCTTGTTGATGCGGTAGCTGTATGACCGCGGGGTCGGTCCGAAGACGATCCCACCGCCACGCCACTGTGGGCTGCGGATTGAGCCCTGACGTGCACGGCCAGTCCCTTTTTGGCGCCACGGCTTCTTGCCGCCGCCAGAAACAGCGGACCGGTTCTTAACGGCGTGAGTACCTTGACGAAGGGAAGCGCGTTGCATCAGCACTGCGTCAAACACGGCGTTTTCGTTCGGTTCGATAGCCCAGATCGTATCGTTGAGATCAACGGTGCCGTTCTCTGTGCCGTCTTGCTTGAATAAAGTAACGTTTGCCATTAGTTATGTCCTCCCTTCGGTTTATTTAGCCGCTGCTTTAACAGCGGAACGGATAGTCACGAACGATTTGTTAGCACCTGGAACGTTGCCCTTGATCAGGATAACGTTGTGGTCCAGGTCGGTTGAAACAACGGTCAGGTTCTGCATGGTCCGGGTGTGATTGCCCATCCGGCCAGGCAGCTTCTTGCCCTTGAACACCTTGTTGATGATGGCGCCCAGAGAACCTGGACGACGGTGGTAACGAGAGCCATGGGCCATTGGGCCGCGGCTTTGGCCGTCCTTCTTAATGTTCCCCTGGAAACCATGTCCTTTGGAGATGCCGGTGACATCCACGATGTCGCCAGCTGCAAATTCGTCGGCTTTAACTTCGCCACCGACTTTATAATCGCTAAGCGCTACATCACGGATTTCCTTAATGAAGCGCTTAGGGGTCGTGTCCGCCTTCTTGGCGTGACCGACGCTTGGCTTGTTGCTAAGTACTTCACGCTTGTCACCGTAGCCCAGCTGAACTGCTTCGTAACCGTCTGATTCAACGGTCTTGACTTGCAGGACAACGTTAGGCGTTACATCGATGACGGTAACGGGAACGAGCTCGCCGTTCTCCGTGAACACTTGCGTCATGCCAATTTTCTTACCTAAGATTCCTTTACGTGCCATGGGTACACCTCCTAGTTCTTATAGATTATAGTTTGATTTCAATATCAACGCCGCTCGGCAAATCGAGCTTCATCAGCGCGTCCACAGTCTTGGGCGTCGGGTTAACGATATCGATCAGGCGCTTGTGTGTGCGCATTTCGAACTGTTCCCGAGAATCCTTGTACTTGTGGGGAGAACGCAGCACCGTGTAGATGGTACGTTCTGTTGGCAGAGGGATCGGGCCTGAGATCGAAGCACCAGTGCGCTTTGCGGTCTCAACGATCTTATCTGCTGATTGATCAAGAATCCGGTGTTCGTAAGCCTTGAGCCGGATCCGAATCTTCTGTTTTGCCATTGTGTAACCTCCTTCGTCTATTATCATTAGTAGACTAGCTCCGTGAAAATTTCCGTCACGCTGCCGTGGCAAAGCGGCCGGGCGTGTCGCAACCTCTCACATCCACGCTATCCTGACCCAACCATGGGCCAAAAGTGCACAGTCTGCCCTTAAGCAAACAGCACTCTTGATAGTATACAAAAAAGCCCCGCTGATAGCAAGGCCTTTCTTGGCTTTTGCGAAACTTTTTTCAACGAACAAAACTGATTACACCGGCCTTTATTCACTTCCTCGACCGCTCAGGCGCGAGGCTTTTCAATCGGATCTCCCTGTCTTGACACAGCCTACTCAACCCCGTACAGTGAAGCTAAACATTCACAGGAGGAAAAATATGCCAAAAGCGTTACTGATCATTGATTACACAAATGACTTCGTTGCCGAGACCGGGGCCCTGACTGCAGGAGCACCGGCGCAGGCCATCGCCGACCGGATCGTTGCGCTGGGCGAGCAGTTCCGCAGGGCCCAAGACTTTGTTTACCTGCCCACCGACGTGCACGTTGCCGGCGATCCGTACCACCCGGAAACCAAGCTGTTCCCGCCGCATAACATCCGCGGAAGCTGGGGCCGGCAGCTGTATGGCAGCCTTGCGCCCTGGTACGAGCAACACCAAGCCGAGCAGAACGTGACCCTATTCGATAAGACGCGTTACTCCAGCTTCGCCGGCACCCCACTTGACCTGTGGCTGCGGGAACGCAAAGTCGACGAGGTCCACCTGGTGGGCGTCTGCACCGATATCTGCGTTCTGCACACGGCGGTGGATGCCTACAACCTGAATTACCCACTGGTGATCCACCAGGACGCAGTGGCTACCTTCACCCCAGGTGGTCAGGAATGGGCGCTGAATCACTTCAAAACCGCGCTTAACGCAACGATTGCATAATAATCACCAACTGTTCCACTGAGAAGCTGGCCACTTGGTCGGCTTCTTTTTTTGCAAAAAAAGAGCCGCCATCTGCTGGCAGCTCTTCTGGCAGTGAGGCAATTAAGCCTCGCCACCGTTTTTCTTGATGATTTCGGCCTGGATCGACTTCGGCACAGCCGTGTAGTGATCGAAGGTCATTGTGAAGGTCCCACGGCCTTGGGTCGCAGAACGCAGGGTCGTCGCGTAACCGAACATCTCGGCCAGCGGCACCATGGCATTGACCAGCTGCGCATTGCCGCGCTGCTCCATACCTTCAACGCTGCCGCGGCGAGCGTTGATCTGACCCATGATGTCCCCAAGATATTCTTCAGGGGCAACGACTTCAACGTGCATGATCGGTTCCAGAATGACCGCACCGGCATCCTTGACCGCGTTGCGCAAAGCCAGGCTTGCGGCAACCTTAAATGCAGCTTCAGAGGAATCGACTTCATGGTAAGACCCGTCATAAAGCTTGGCCTTGACGTCGATCAGCGGGTAACCAGCCAGGACACCGTTCTTCATGGCATCTTTCAGGCCAGCTTCAACGGCCGGGATGTATTCACGAGGCACGACCCCACCGACGATGGCGTCTTCAAACTCGAAGCCCTTGCCTTCTTCGTTCGGGGTGAACTCGATCCAAACATCACCGTACTGGCCTTTACCACCAGACTGGCGAACGAACCGGCCCTCGGCCTGCGCCGTCTTCGTGAAGGTTTCACGATAGGCAACTTGCGGCTCACCGATCTTAGCAGCGACCTTGAATTCGCGCTTCATCCGGTCAACCATGATATCCAAGTGAAGCTCGCCCATGCCGGCAATCAGCGTTTCACCAGTTTCCGGGTTGGTCTCGGCCTTGAAGGTCGGGTCCTCTTCAGAAAGCTTTTGCAGCGCAACGTCCAGCTTATCCTGGTCTTCCTTTGAATCTGGCTCGATGGAAACCTGAATAACTGGTTCAGGCACTTCGAGGGATTCAAGGATCAGCGGGTGATCGACATCAGTCAGGGAATCACCAGTTGTGGTGTTCTTCAGGCCAATCGCAGCCGCGATATCACCAGAAAAGACTTCCGGAATTTCCTCACGGTGGTTCGAGTGCATCTGCAGCAGACGGCCAACGCGCTCACGATTGTTCTTGGACGCGTTCAGCACGTAGGAACCGGCTTCCAAGGTCCCGCTGTAGACCCGGATGTAGGTCAAACGACCAACGAACGGGTCGGTCGCGATCTTGAATGCCAAAGCGGCAAAGTTCTGATCGTCGCCGGCGCGCAGCTCAACCGGATCGCCAGTATCTGGGTCCTTGGCGTTGTATGGCTTAACGTCAAGTGGCGAAGGCAGGTAGTCGACAACCGCGTCAAGCAGCATCTGGACCCCTTTGTTCTTGAAGGCGGAACCTGCAAGGACTGGGAAGAATTCCAAGTTGATGGTGGCTTTACGAATGGCTGCTTTGATCTCATCGTTTGAGATCTCTTCGCCTTCCAGGTACTTGTCCATGATGCCGTCATCCACATCGGCAACCGCTTCGATCAAATCGGCGCGGGCAGCCTTTGCTTCCTCCAGCATGTCATCAGGAATGTCGACAACATCCCATTCAGTCCCCAGGGCATCTTCATCATAAAGGTCGGCCTTCATGGTGATCAGATCGATAACCCCTTTGAAGCTGTCTTCAGCCCCGATTGGCAGCTGAACCGCGTGGGCATTTGCGCCCAGACGATCGTGCAGCGTCTGAACAGAGTACTTAAAGTCGGCACCGATCTTGTCCATTTTGTTGACAAAAACGATCCGCGGCACACTGTAAGTTGACGCCTGACGCCAAACGTTTTCGGTCTGGGGCTCAACCCCGGACTGCCCATCAAGAACGGTGATCGCACCATCTAGCACACGCAGTGAACGCTCGACTTCCATTGTGAAGTCAACGTGCCCTGGGGTATCGATGATGTTGATCCGGTTGTCCTTCCAAAAGGCGGTCGTCGCAGCAGAAGTGATCGTGATCCCACGTTCCTGTTCCTGCGGCATCCAGTCCATTTGCGAAGCCCCATCATGGGTTTCACCAATCTTATGGATCTTACCGGTGTAATACAGAATACGTTCGGTCGTGGTCGTCTTACCGGCGTCGATGTGGGCCATGATCCCGATGTTGCGGGTCCGGTCCAGCGGAAATTCACGCTTGTTGGCCATGTGAATAGTTAACTCCTCTCAATAATGGTAACTGTCTAATTTCAAAATAATGCTGGATAAAAGAAGTGGCTACTATAGCCCAACGGATATAATAGCCGACCTTCTTACCAACGATAGTGAGCAAACGCACGGTTGGCGTCAGCCATTTTATGCGTATCTTCACGCTTCTTCACAGCAGCACCGGTGTTGTTCGCGGCGTCCATGATTTCACGTGCCAAGCGCTCGTCCATGGTGTGCTCACCGCGGGCGCGGGAGTACTGAACGATCCAGCGCAGGCCCAAGGTCGTGCGCCGGTCCGGACGAACTTCGATCGGGACTTGGTAGTTAGACCCACCGATACGGCGAGCCTTGACTTCAAGCACCGGCATAACATTCTTCATCGCTTCTTCGAAGACGTCAACTGGCTCGTTGCCAGTCTCCTTCTTGATGATGTCGAAGGCGTCGTACAGGATTGTCTGCGCCTTACCGCGCTTCCCATCGACCATCAAGTGATTGATCAAGCGAGTGACCAGCTTAGAATTGTAAACTGGATCAGGTAAAACATCGCGTTTTGTAACATTGCCTTTACGTGGCATGCTGATTGCCTCCTCTTCCTAAATACCGCACAAAGCGGATAGTGACTACTTCTTCGGACGCTTTGTACCGTACTTGGAACGGCCCTGCATACGGCCGTCAACGCCGGCGGTATCGAGAGTCCCACGGATGATGTGGTAACGGACACCAGGCAAATCCTTAACACGGCCGCCACGGATCAAGACAACCGAGTGTTCCTGCAAGTTGTGACCAATCCCTGGGATGTAGGCTGTGACCTCAATGAGGTTTGACAGACGAACACGTGCGTACTTACGCAAAGCAGAGTTTGGCTTCTTCGGTGTCATGGTGCCGACACGAGTCGCGACCCCACGCTTTTGCGGAGCTGGATTGTTGGTCAATGACTTCTTCTTGCTGTTGTAACCGAAGTTCAGGCTGGTGAGTCCGACTTCGTTACCTTACTTTTACGACCTTGGCGTACCAATTGGTTAATTGTTGGCATTCTAAGGTTCCTCCTTCCTGATTCTGACAAATATACGTTTCAAGTCCACACATCCAGGCGGTTCTTTTTTTTAAAATAAAAAAAATGGCCGGCCCAGCGGCGAAGTGGCATTTCACCAGCTCGACGTCCGGGCAACCCCGAATTGACTGGAAAAAAAAGCACCTTTGATAGTGTACTATCTCCCCCCGGAGCGTGTCAAGGATTACTCGGACCGCTTGCGAAATGTTTTCTTAGGGGGGTGAAGACATGCTGTCGCTTGTTTACCTGACCGCTGCCGGGATCTGCCTAGCGCTATCCCGCGCCTCGCGCGGCGGGTGGTTTCTGCAAATTTTTCTGCTTGGCCTGGGTGCTTTCGTCCCAGCGAACTGGCACAAGGTGTTCATTTTACTCGGGTTAGCCTACTTTGGCCAGTGGGACTTGGCAGAGCGGGCAGTTCCGGCGCGCCTTTTCGACGCCTGGTGTCTGGTCGTCGCGATTGGGACGCCCCATCCGCACTGGGCGGTGGCCGCCGCGTGGCTGATCACCCTGGGGGC